>JBIIYH010000289.1:0-3686 GCA_044346905.1 Pirellulales bacterium | reverse complement strand
GGCGACCGGCCGGCCGCTGTGGCCGGTGCCCGCGCTCGTCGAGCGGCACTGTCTCCACCCGGCCCAACCGCCCGGGATCCCGATCCTGACCTTCTGCCGGCTGCTCCAGCGGCGGGGTGGCGGCCAGCCATCGCTGAGCGTGCTCTGTCTCGACAAGCGGACGGGCCATGCCGTGTTCGAGAGCGATCGCGTGCCGCCCCAGACGCCCATGGCCTTCGGCTGCAACCTCGCCGGCGACCCCAACCAGGCCACGGTCACGCTCGGCGACGGCCGGCCCGTCGAACTCGTGTTCACCGGCCTGCCGCTGGCGCCGCAACCGCCGTTTCGCGGCCGTGGCCCGCTCCCTCTGCTCCAAGCCGGCGGCTTTCCGGACTAGCCCATGCCCGTGGTGTTCACCATCCTCCTGCGGTGGCTCGTGGCGGCTCCGCTGGCGCTCGCCATGCTGGCCGCCGCCGCCGCACCGCCGCCGCTCGCCGATGTCGTGGAGGGCGGGCTGGAGTGGCTCGCCGCCAAGCAGGCCCGCCGCGGCAGCTGGTCGGCCAACGAGGGTCGTTACCCGACGGCGATCACGGCCCTGGCGGGAACCGCCTTGTTGATGGAGGGCTCGACCACCGCCCAGGGCCGCTACGCCGAGCCGATCCGCCGGGCCGTGGACTATCTCGTGAGCCGGGCCCGCCCCAACGGCCTGATCGGCGACCCCAAGACCGACGATCGCTACACCTATGGCCACGGCTTCTCGATGCTCTTTCTCTCGCAGGTTCTCGGCGAGGAGGAGGACGAGCGGCGGCGGGAGGAGCTCGTGGGCGTGCTCACGCGGGCGGTCGAGTTTTCCGGCCGGGCCCAGACCAAGGACGGCGGCTGGGGCTACGTGAGCGCCGCCGACGGCAACGACTTCGACGAGGGCTCGACCACGATCACGCAGGTGCAGGGCCTGCGGGGCTGCCGCAACGCCGGGATCCCGGTGCCCCGCGAGATCATCGACAAGGCGATCGCCTACGTCCACAAGTGCACGCTGCCCGACGGCGGCGTGCAATACAGTTCCAAGGGGGGCGGCGGCCGGCCGGCCATCTCGGCGGCCGCGATCGCCGCACTGTTCAACGCCGGCGAGGAGGACGACACCCATGTGCCGCGGATGCTCACCTACGCCGAGAAGCATCTGGGCAACATCGCCAACAACAGTTTCGGCCATTGGCATTACGCGCATTTCTATTACGCGCAGGTGATGTATCGTGAGGGGGGCCCGAAGTGGGAGGCCTACCGCGACCAGGTCGAGCGGCGGCTGGTGGCGGAGGCGCAGCGGGACCGCGACGGCATGTTCTGGTCGCAGGGCTACATCGGCCACGTCTACACCACCGCCACCAACCTCACGATCCTCCAGCTCGACAAGGGCATGCTGCCCATCTACCAACGCTAAGCCGGCCAGCCGCACCGCCTCCAGCCGATTCCCGGCCCCGATCCTCCGACCGATCCTTGGAGCAACCCATGTCCCACACCTCGGCCGTCGAGAAGCTGCACGCCGCCCACGACGCGATCCTCGCCCAGCTCGGCCGGGTGATCGTCGGCCAGGAGCAGGTGATCGAGGAGCTTTTGATCAGCCTCTTCGCCCGGGGCCATTGCCTGCTCGAGGGCGTGCCGGGGCTGGCCAAGACGCTGCTCGTGAGCACGCTGGCCCGGAGTCTCGACCTGTCGTTCAGCCGGATCCAGTTCACTCCCGACCTGATGCCGGCCGACATCATCGGCACCGACGTGCTCGAGGAGGATCGGGCCACCGGGCAGCGGCAGTTGCGGTTTCTGGAGGGGCCGCTGTTCGCCAACGTGGTGCTGGCCGACGAGATCAACCGCACGCCCCCCAAGACGCAGGCGGCGCTCCTGGAGGCGATGCAGGAGCGGCAGGTGAGCGTGGGCCGCGTCCGCCACACGCTGGTCGATCCGTTCTTCGTGCTGGCCACGCAAAACCCGATCGAGCAGGAGGGCACCTACCCGCTGCCGGAGGCCCAGCAGGACCGGTTCATGTTCAAGGTGTTCGTGCGGTATCCCTCCTTCGACGAGGAGTTCGAAATCGCCCGGCGGACCACCGGCGTGCCCGCCGAGGAGGCCCGGCCCGTGCTCTCGGCGGCCGACATCGTGGCCCTCCAGCGGAGCGTCCGCGAGGTGCCGATCAGCGACCACCTGGTCCGCTACGCGCTGACGCTCGTGCGGCAGACCCGGGCCGGCGAGCGGGGAGTGCCCGATTTCGTCTCCGATCAGCTCGTGTGGGGCGCCGGGCCGCGGGCGGTGCAGTTCCTGATCGTGGGGGCCAAGGCCCGAGCCCTGCTCCAGGGCCGCAGCCACGTGGTCGCCGACGACATCCGGATCCTCGCTCCGCCGGTGCTCCGGCACCGGATCGTCGTCGGATTCGCCGCGGAGAGCGAGGGCGTGACCCCCGACGCGGTCATCGAGCGGATTGTTTCCAGCACGCCGTCGCACGAGGACGAACTCGCCCGTGATCCGCGGTTCCAGACGATATTTGCGTCCTGAGGCGATCCGGCGGATCGCCCGGCTCGAGGTCCGCGCCCGCGGCGTGGTCGAGGGCGTTTTGGCCGGCCTCCACAAGAGCCCCTCCAAGGGGCAGAGCGTGGAGTTTCTCCAGCACCGTCCCTACGTCCGCGGCGACGACCTGCGGCGGGTCGACTGGAAGGTCTGGGGCCGGCAGGACCGGCTCACCGTCAAGGAGTTCGAGGAGGAGACGAGCCTCCGGCTGTCGCTCGTGGTCGATGGCTCGGGGAGCATGGACTACGACCCCGGCCGGGCGACCGGTCGGCCCACGAAGTACGACCACGCCGCCACGCTGGCGGCGAGCCTGGCCTGGCTGGCCCTGTCGCACGGCGACGCCGCCGGCTGCGCGGTGTTCGACGACCGGGTCCGAAAGGCCATCCCGCCCCGCACCCGCTCCAGCCAACTGACCGAGATCTGCGGGCTGCTCGAGGCGCCGCGGAACGCCGGTGAGAGCGAGTTCCTGCCGGCGCTCCGGCGGCTGGCCGAGACGCTGCCCCGCCGGGGACTCGTGGTCGTGGTTTCCGATTTTCTGGGCGACCGGGCGGGCCTGCTGCGGGGCCTGCGGCTATTGCGGCAGCGGGGCCACGACCTGGCGGTGATCCACGTGCTCGACGACGACGAGCTCGAGTTCCCGTTCGAGGGGCCGACGCGGTTCGAGGGGCTCGAGCTCCCCGCCCACCTCGCCTGCAACCCGCGGGCGCTGCGGGCCGGCTACCTCGAGGCGCTCGAGGGTTTTCTGGCGGACGTCCGGCGGGGTGCGGCCCGGGCCCAGGCCGACTACGTGCTCGCCCGGACGGGAGAGCCCGCCGAGACCACGCTCGTGCGGTTTCTCGCGAGCCGGGCCCGCCAGGCCACCTAGCGCATCCCGGAGCCCCCATGCCCGCCTTCGATTTCGCGCCGCTGCTGTGGTGGGGGCTGCCGCTGGTGGCGGCGCCGGTACTCATCCACTTGATTAATCTGCTGCGGCACCGGCGGGTTCGCTGGGCGGCGATGGAACTGCTCGTCGCGAGCCAGAAGAAGTACAAGACGCGGATCCTGCTCAGGCAGTTGCTCCTGCTCGCCCTGCGGACGGCCGCCGTGGCCGGGATCGTCCTGGCTCTGGCCCAGCCCCGCTGGCGGTCGGCCCTCGGCAGCCTGTTCGGTGGCGGCCG
>JBIIYH010000288.1:0-3697 GCA_044346905.1 Pirellulales bacterium | reverse complement strand
CACTCGATCGCGCTGATCGGCGAGCCCGGCAGTGGGAAGTTTCAGTTTCTGCTCACGGGCCGTCACATGACGCTGCGGTGCGACGGCGACTCGGCCGAACACGTCGCCTTCGGTGGTCCGATCTTCTACGGCCACGACGCCGGCGGCTTCAACGAGTCGCAGGATCATCCCGGAAACGTGTTCTGGCCGCAGGCCGTCGCGGCGAACCGCGTCTACGCGATGCTCGACGGCAAGCAGCGGAAGGAGGCGCTCGTCGGCCGGCTGCCCAAGGAAAACGCCGTCGGGTTCCGCTGCAACCGGGACCTGGCCCCCGGAATCCCGGTGTCGGAGCTCGCGCCCGACCAGCGCGAGGAGATGGAAAAGGTGCTGGCGATCCTGCTCGAGCCCTATCGGACTGTCGATCGGGAGGAGGTTCGCGGCTGCCTCGAGCGGCAAGGGGGCCTGGACCGTTGTCAGCTGGCCTTCTTTTCGGAGGGGGACATCGGCGCCGACAAGGTCTGGGACAACTGGCGGCTGGAGGGCCCCGCATTCGTCTGGCACTTCCGCGGCACGCCGCACGTGCATGTGTGGGTCAACGTGGCCGACGACCGATCCGTGTCCACCAACGCCTGAGCCTTCGTGAGCCTGCCTGCTGACGTGAGCCCTGACTGCTGCATCATCGGCGGCGGCATCATCGGACTGTCGATCGCCCGGGAGCTCGCGAGCCGGGGCCATCGCGTTCGCGTCGTGGCCCGCGAGCGACGCCGCGACACGGCCTCCTGGGCCGCGGCGGGCATCTTTCCGCCGGCGCCGGAGCCGGTGGCGCCCGAGCCCAATGCGGCGCTGACCGCGTTCAGCGACCGGCTGCACCGCGAGTGGGCCCGCCAACTGCGGGAGGAGACGGGCATCGACAACGGTCTGGTGGCCTGCGGCGGCCTCCACCTCGCGGCTGACGAGACCCGGCTCGAGGCCCTGCGGCAGGTGGCCGTCGGGTGGAGTTCGCGGGGCGCCTGCTGCGAGTGGCTCTCCGCCGCTGGGGTGGCCGAGGCGGAGCCGGCGCTGGCTGCGGCGGTCGCGGCCGGCCGCGTGGCCGGCGGCTTCCTGCTGCCCGACGAGATGCGGATCCGTCCGCCGCGGCACCTCGCGGCGCTCGAAGCCTCGTGCCTCGCCCGCGGCGTGGTGATCGACCATGAGGCCGCCGTCACGCGGATCGAGGTCGGAGGCGGGAAGGTCCGCGGGCTCGCGGTCGAGTCGCCCCGCGGCTGCGAGACGGTCGCGGCCGACCGCTACGTGCTGGCCGCAGGCGCCTGGACGGGAGACCTGGTCACCTCGCTCGGCCTGCGGATCGAGACCCGGCCGATCCGGGGGCAGATCGCGCTGGTGCGGCTGCCGCGACAGGTGCTTGGCCGGGTCGTGAACCGTGGCCTTGAATACCTGGTGCCGCGTGAGGATGGCCGGATCCTCGTGGGCTCCACGCTCGAGGACGTCGGGTTCGACGCCACGATCGTGCCCGAGGCGATCGATCGCCTGCTGGCGGTGGCAGGCGGACTGCTCGGCGATCTCTCGGCAGCGACGGTGGAGCAGACCTGGGCAGGCCTGCGGCCGGGATCGGTCGATGGGCTGCCGTCGATCGGCCCGACGCCCGCCTGCGACAACGCCTTCGTGGCCGGCGGCCACTTCCGCGCGGGCCTCCATCAATCGACCGGCACGGCCGTGATCGTGGCCGACCTGATCGAGGGCCGCCGGCCGCCGCTCGCCATCGCCCCCTTCGCCCCGAACCGTTCGCCGGGCCCTGCTGGCCCCGACTCGGTGGCCGCCTACCTGGCCCGGGCCGCCGTGGAACGCACCGCCGCCGGCTGAGGGCGATTCCGGTCAGGCGGCCTGCGGGGCGAGCCGCCGGTGCACGGCCTCGACGTCGGCGGCCGTGATGGGGCCCGCGGTGAACTCGGTCGCGACCACTCCCGCCAGTTCTCTCAGTCGCATGACGTTCCCAGGCACGCCGCCGGCGATCTCGTGGATCGCGAGCACGGCTTGCTCGTCGAAGCCCGGTCCGTCGGCTGGCGCGGTGGCCGTCACGAGCGCGGACGTGTCGGTGAGGCTTCCCGGGAGGAGGGTGGCCCGGATCCGCACGGCCTGCTCGATCCGCCGGTCGCGGGCGACGAGCGTGAGGAGCCGCCCCTGGCCGACGAGTACGACCGCCGCGGCGGGGCGACGCGACGTTGCGCTGGCGACCAGCCTGGCCAAGTCCTCGACGCTCGCCAGGTGCGCGTCGTCCACGAACACGATCCCGGGCAGGTCACCGGCGGTCGCAAGCCAGGCTGCCGCGTCGCGGATCGGGAGCGGGTCGCGACCGAGCCGCGGGTCGGCTGCGAGGTGCTCGAGCACCGTCGTCTTGCCGACGCCGGCCGGCCCGCACAAGAGCGTGACGCCCGCACCGGCCTCGATCCCGCAGGCGACCTTGGCCAGCGCCGCGAGTTGCGGCTCGGTGAGCGGCATCGGGGAGGCGTTCATACCGCGCCTCCCATCGTCGCCGTCGCGAAGGTCACGACCTCGCCCAGCACGCTGACCCCGACCGCGGACAGGGCCGCAGCCCACGCCGGAGCCGGCTCCCGATCCGCCCGCCGCACGAGGATCGCCGCGTCGCAGCCGAGGCTGGCGATCAAGAGCCGCTGCCTGCGGATCGGGCCCGGCGGAAACCAGATGCCGGCGTCCACGAGCACGATCCGTTTGTCATGCGGCCGCCCGCCATCCGCCGGAGCACCCAGCAATCCGGTTCGGACGGTGCTGCCGGCCAGCACCGCCACGTCGCGGCCCCGGTCGCGGAGCGTGTTGGCCAGGCAGGCGACCAGCGTGGTGCGGCCCTCGGCCCGCTCCCCGCCGGCGACCCCGATCACCCGCCGGCCGGCGAGTCGGGCGGTCTCGACTTCGGCGGCGAGGACCGACCACTGACGGGCCTCGGCCGCGAGCAGCCGCGCGACCAGGTCGGGATCGCCGAGATCGTCAGCGGCGGGCGAGGACTCGTTCAAGCAGTCTTCATTCCGAGGTGCGGGTGGAGCCGGAACGGCCGACTGCCTGGATTGCCAGCGGGCCACGAACGCCCGGTCGATCGCGTCGAGCGTCATCGGATGGCCGTCTCCGCAGCGCCGCCCTCGGCCACCTCGGCGGCGAGGCGGACGGCAGCGGCCGCGGGCCGTTTGGCCTCGCGGATCGCGATCAGTGACCAGACGGCGGCCGCCACCACGGCGAGCGCCGCGACCGACGCGCCGGGAAATGACGCCCTGGGGCGGACTCGGCGTGGCCGTCGGGGGGCGGGAGACACCACCGGCCGGAGACCCGGATCAGCTGCGTCCACCGGCGGGGCTTCAGCCGGCTCCGCTGCGTCTGCCGGCGCTCGAAAGCCACGGGCGGTCGGGCGGTCGTCAGGGACGGCGACCGGCGGATCGCTCGGGAGCTCGGGAAACGTCGCCAGCACACGGATCGCCATCAGCCCCTCCGCCCCCGTCATCGTCGCCGCGGCCGGAGGTGCTTGAACGGCCGAGCGGCCGGCCGCGGAGTCGCTGCTCGCTGGCCGCACGCCGCGATTCGCGTCATCCAACTGCGGCCGTATGCCGGGCCGTCCCGGTTGCCTATCATGCCGGGACGCGGCGGCCCCGGGTTTCCCAGGCCGAAAACCGCACCGGGTTTCCCCATTCCGCCAGTTCCCGAGCTCCGATGCCAA
>JBIIYH010000287.1:0-3698 GCA_044346905.1 Pirellulales bacterium | reverse complement strand
TCCATGCGGCAGCTCGTGATCGTGCTCGGCGACCAGCTCGACCGGGGCGGGGCTGCCTTCGACGGCTTCGACAAGGCCCGCGACCGAGTCTGGATGGCCGAGGTCGCGGAGGAATCGACCCACGTCTGGACCCACAAGGCCCGGATCGCTGTCTTCCTGGCCGCAATGCGTCATTTCCGCGATGCGCTCGTGGCCGAGGGAATCGAGGTCGACTACACCGAACTCGCGGCCAAGCCCCGGGCCGGCGAGGCCACTTCGCTGGCCGCGGCCTTGGCCGCGAGCCTCGCCGCGGCCAGAAAAGCCAAGTGCTTCCCCGACAAGCTGGTCGTGGTGGAGCCGGGGGAGTTGCGGGTGCGGCAGGCACTCGAGGCGGCGGCCCGGGAGGCTGGCCTGCCGCTGGAGATCCGCACCGACCGCCACTTCTTCACGACCGCCGCCGAGTTCGCCGCCCATGCCCAGGGCCGCAAGCAGCTCAGGCTCGAATACTTCTACCGGCCGCTGCGGACGAAGTTCGGCGTCTTGATGGATGATGGCGAGCCGGCCGGGGGGCAGTGGAACTACGACGCCGAAAATCGGGGGGCATTTCCCAAGACCGGTCCCGGCATGCTCCCCGCGCCGCGGCGGTTTGAGCCAGACAGAGTCACGCGGGGCGTGCTCGATCTGGTGACGAAGCGGTTCGCCAAGCACCCGGGCAGCCTCGACCACTTCGACTGGCCGGTGACGCCGGCCGACGCCCGCGCGGCGCTCGAAGACTTCCTCGCGCATCGCCTGGCGAACTTCGGCCGCTATCAGGATGCGATCTGGACCGGCGAGCCCTGGCTCTGGCACTCGCGGCTCTCCCAGGCCATGAACATGAAGCTACTCGACCCCCGGGACGTCGTCCGCGGGGCCGAGCAGGTCTGGCGGACGGGAAAAGTGCCGCTCGAGGCGGCCGAGGGCTTCATCCGGCAGGTGATCGGCTGGCGGGAGTATGTCCGCGGCGTCTATTGGCATTTCATGCCCGAGTATCTCGACCGCAACGCCCTGGGAGCCGAAGCGGCGCTGCCGGCCTTCTACTGGTCGGCCGAGACGGAGATGAACTGTCTCAAGGACGCGATCGGCCAAACGATGCAGTATGGCTACGCCCACCACATCCAGCGACTGATGGTGACGGGGCTGTTCGCCATGCTCTTGGGCGTGAAGCCCCAGGAGGTGCACCGCTGGTACCTGGCCGTGTACGTGGACGCGGTCGAGTGGGTGGAACTGCCCAACACCCTGGGCATGAGCCAGTTTGCTGACGGCGGTGTGATGGCCTCGAAGCCCTACTGCGCGACCGGAGCCTACATCGACCGGATGAGCAACGCCTGTAAGGGCTGTCGCTACGACCCGAAAAAGGCCGCCGGCCCCGAGGCCTGCCCGTTCACGACCCTCTACTGGGACTTTCTCGCGCGGCATGAAAAGCTGCTCGCCAGAAACCAGCGGATGACGATGCAGCTCAAGAACCTCTCCCGCAAGGAGACCGGCGAACTTCGGGCGATCCGCCGGCAAGCGGACGAGCTCAAGGCGTCGCTGGGGTGAACTCGAGCACCTGCCCGTCGGCCACGAGCCGCTTCCGGAGGTCCTCGTAGGGCACCCGCTGCACCGGCAGGCCGCCGTCGATCGCCAGGGCCGCGGCCGTGGCGGCCGACTGGCCCAGGATCATGAACACCGGCTCCATCCGGATGCTGCCGTAGGCGATGTGGCTGGCCGACACCGCCACCGGCACGAGCAGGTTTTCGCACTCGCCCACCCGGGGCACGATCGCCCGGTAACTGATCGGATAAGGGCCGCCCGGCGAGACCTGGATGTCCCCCTCGTTGCGGGCGTAGGCCCGGCCGTCCTCGTCGCGGGCGACGTATCGCTGCACGTGGTGCGAGTCCATGTTGTACGACCCCATGCCGACCGGGTCGGGGGTCGGCTTTTGCCGGCGCACATGCGGCTCGGCGACCACGAAGTCGGACACCATCCGCCGGGCCTCGCGGACGTAGAGCTGGTGGGGCCAGTGGCCGTTGTCCAGGAACTCGTCCTTGGCCAGGCCCCACTGGGCCATCTTCGTGCGGACATCCTCGGGCACCCGGGGGTCGTTGATCAAAAACCAGTAGTAGCCCTGCTGGTAGGCGGCGTGCTCCGCGACCATCTCCCGGCGGCATTCGTAGGAGGCTTCGGGATAGTCATAGTTCATCCCGATGTTGTCGGTGGAGAACGAGCCGGCATTGTTGGTGTCGGTCTTCCCGTTGGGAACGGGATCGAACTTCTTGAACACGTGCCGCGAGCCGGCCTGGAGGTCCCGCAGGAGCAGCTCGTACTGGAGGGGGTCGTAGCCCGCGGGCTTGGGAAACGGCACGCGATTGGCCGGCACGTCGGTCAGGCAGAGGCGGAAGTTGTAGGCCTGGATGCGGCGGTCGCCCGCTCCCTCCTCGCCGGGCGGGCCGTCGTGGATTCGGGGGAGCAGCCCGGAGGCCGGATCGTCGGGCACGACGTAGGGGGAGATCGTGTGCTCGAACTGGTGCGACGTGGCCCGCTTCGTCTGCACGCCGTTGAGCGTCTCGCCGTACGTGGCGTTGGCCTCGCGACCGGTCGTGAACGAGACGCCCGCCGCGGCCATCAGATCTCCCTCGTAGGTCGCGTCGATGAACATCTTCCCGGCGAACGTGCGGCCGTCGAGCGTGGTGAGCGAGACGATTCGCTGGCCATCCTTGACGACGCCCTTGTCCCGGTCGAGCCAGGCGTCGCGCACGATCGGGATCTCGTGCTCCTCGACCCAGGCATCGAACGTGGCCTCGGCCACTTTCGGCTCGAACGCCCAGATCGCGTCCTCGGCGGGACGGTAGGGCTTGTAGTGCTCGGGCCGCTGGTGCACCCAGGCTTCGGGCCGGTCGTAGTGCTGCTTGAGCCGCCGGTAGAACCCCCGGGCCAGTCCGCCGATCACCGCCTTGTCGCCGCTGTCGGTCCAGCCCAGGCCCCCGCTCGAGAGGCCGCCCAGGTGCGTGTCGGGTGAGACGACGACCACGCTCTTGCCCAGCGCCTTGGCCTGGATGGCCGCCACGATCGCGGCGCTCGTACCGCCGTAGATCACGACGTCGGCCGAAACCGTGGGCGGGCCGGCAGCAAACGCCACCCCCGTGCCACCCGCGATCGCCAGCAGGCCGAGCAGGAACCGTACCAGAACCATTCGTCTCTCCGTTTGCGTTCGGTGTGCCGGGGGAACCAGATGGAATCGGTGCCGAACCCGCCGCTCAGTTGGCAGCGGGCGTCGGCAGGAGCTCGATCGCCGGCTGCGAGACCGGGGGGCCGGCGGGAGCCGGTTTCGGAGTCGTGGCCGCCGGGGCTGCGGGGCCGGTCATCGGCTCGCCCCCCGCTGCCAGCACGCTCCGGGTGCCATCGGGGGCGACCTCCGCGGCCGCGGGCGTGACGCCCGCGTCGGGCTCGAGCGTCCAGGCGCCGGGATCGGCAGGAGTAGTTGGCGGGGGGGCCGCTGGAGCCGGCTTGGCCGGAGTCGCGGCGGTCATTGGGGCGGCACGAACTCGGGTCTCGGCCGCGAGGCTCCGGGGCGGCTGCGGTGCCGGAGCCACGGCCACGGCTGGCGGCGTCGGGCCGCCGAGCGGCACGCCGGCCCGGACCATGCGCCGCACGGTCGCAGGCCGGGGGGGCGGAGGCACGGGGACCAGCGGTGCGATCTC
>JBIIYH010000286.1:0-3705 GCA_044346905.1 Pirellulales bacterium | reverse complement strand
GCTGTGGCGTCGGAGTGGGTGCCGGCGTCGGAGTGGGTGCCGGCGTCGGAGTCGGCGTGGGTGTCGGGGCCGGTGGCGCGGGTAGCGGCGTCGGCGTCACGCCCACGAGCACCAGGTTTCGTAGCACGGCGGTCGCGCCACCGGGGCTCGCGCCGAATCCAAAACTGGTGGAACCGCCCGGTGCCAGCGTGGAGTTCCAGCCCGCCCCCTTCACCGTGTAGGTCGAGCCCTGGCGGCCCACGATCGAGCCGTTCCAGAGGCTCGAGATCTGGCCGTCGAATTCGAAGCTCACCGTCCAGTCGCTGAGCGTGGCTGTGCCGGTGTTGGTCACCACTACGTCGCCATTGAAGCCACTGCCCCAGTCCGACACCACCTTGAACGCGACCGTGCCGGCCTGCGACACCGGCGGCGCAATCGGCGGCGCAATCGGCGTCGGCGTCGGCGTCGGCGTCGGCGTCGGCGTGGGCGTGGGCGCGGGGACAGGCGTCGGGCTCGGCGCCGGGGCGGCCGCCAGGGCGCCGGCGATGTAAGCCGTGGCCGTCGGATCCTTGCACGTGAAGTTGGCCGTGGTCAGCCCGCCGAGGGCGACCCCCGCGAGCGTGTACGACTGCTGCATCGACGGAATCCGAAGCACGGCGCTGCCCCCCTCCTCCACGAGCTTGAGCTCGCCGCCGCTGAACCAGTCGAGCGCGAGCTTGTCGGTCGCCGGGTTGAAGTTTGTGATCGTGCGATTCTCGTTCCACGCCCAGGTGATGGCGTAGGTCTGCGGCAGGGCCGCCGAGGAGACGAGGGCGGCCGGCTCCGTCACGCCCGCCGTGGCCACGGGTGCCGTGCCGACCGTGGTCGAGAGCATCGACCGCGTCTCGAGCGACTCGGGCTCGAACCGCCCCGCGCCGCGGGTGAGCGTGCGGGCCAGCCGCCGCGCCTGGCTGCGGCGAACCTGCCGGCTGGGCAGACGGGAGAGAACCGAGCGAAGGAAGTCGTGCGCGTCCATGGGTCACCTCGTGAGTGGTTGTGGGTGCCTTGCTCTCTGCACCAGTACCGCTGCCATACGAGGGCCGCGAGCATTGGGTCGCCTGGTTTTTTCAGCCGCGCACGGATTTCACGGCCGCTTCACGGAGCGTTCATGGACGGTTCATGAACGGGCCGGTTCGGCCAGTTCGGCCGCTTCATGCAGGCGGCGGAAACCGCATCAGGAAGCTGGCGCCGCCCCCGGGCGTGGGCTCGTATTCGAGATCTCCCCCATGACTCCGCATGATCAGCCGCGCCAGCGCGAGCCCCACGCCATGGCCGCCCCCCGGCTTGCCCGTGTGAAACCGCTCGAACAGATGCAGGATCTCATCGGCCGCGACACCCCGCCCATGGTCGATCACCGCCAGCCGACAGCCCGCCGGGCCTGCGACGAGCTCGACGGCGACGGTCTGCCTGACGTCGCTGTGCTCCACGGCGTTGTCCAGCAGGTTGACGAGCACCTCCTCGAGCAGCGCCGGATCTCCCTTGACGACGGCGCCACCGGGCGGCGGCTCGATCGTGATGCCCCGCAGGCCGGCGAGCGGCGCGACCCGCTCGATCGCATCGGCCACGACCGGTTCGAGATCGATCGGCCGCAGCCGTGCCGGGTCGAGCGCCGCGGAGCGGGAGTAGGCCAGCAACACCTCGCACAGGCCCTCGATCCGCCGGGCCAGCCCGCCGATGCGCTCGAGCGAGGAGGCCCGATCCGCCGACGCTCCGCTGGCATCTGCCTCCAGCAGGATCGCGTGCACCGGATTCAGGAGTTGGTGCGCGACATCGGCGTTGAACCGCGACTGCGAGACCCGGATCGCCTCGAGCCGGTCGAGCATCTCGTTGATCGTGCCGGCCAGCTCTTGAAACTCCGCATCCGTGCGGGCCTGGTCGATCCGCTCCTCGAAGTGGCCGCCACGGATGCGGCGGGCGGTGGCCGCGATGCCCGCCAGCGGCACCAGCAACCGCGAGATCAGCAGCCAAGCCGCACCGAGCACCAGCGGCACCCACACCACGAAGCTCCAGACCTCGAACCGGGCGATCGTGCGGGCGGCTGCCTCGAGGGCCGCGCGATCGCTGCCGACCAGGATCACGCTGTCGCGGCTGCCGGTGGCGGCGACCAGCCGATACCTGCCGTCGGCCGAGGTCCAGGGCGTGTCGCAGCGGTCCGGCCAGGCGGGATCTCGGACCAGCCCGGCCGGCCACGCCACGCCGTCAACGAGCGTGCCGTCATGGCCCCAGACACCGGCGAACCAGGGGAGCTGCCCAGGATCGATCCGCGGCCTGCGGATCCAGGCCCAGGCGGTTCTCGGATCGACTGGCTCGCCGCCCGCGGTCGGACTCTTCAGGAACCGGCCATCGGTCTCGGAATCGAGCTGCTCCGACAGCGGCTTCTCTCGCTCGAATCGCTCCAAGACCCTCACCATGCCGAGCCGCGACCAAAGCAGTTCGTCGAGGTCGCGCTCGAGGGTGGCCAACGTCGCCTGGTAATAGGCGAAGCGGATGAGCACGGCTCCCAGCACGAACAGTAGGCCGAACCAAAGAGTGAACCGCAGGCGGAGCGACGGCGTCCGGACCGAGATCACGTCAGCAGCCATCGATGATGAAGCCCTGGCCGCGACGGGTGGTGATCAGGTCGTGCCCGAGTTTCTTCCGCAGCCGCAGCACGATCACGTCGATCACGTTGCTGACGGTGTCGGCCAGCGGGGTCTCACCCGGATGCAGCAGGGCTTCGAGCATCGCCCGGGTCACGAGCCGGCCGCGATTGCGGACCAGGCAGCCGAGCACGGCGAACTCCTGGGCTGTCAGCGGCACCCGCACGCCGGCGTGGCTGGCGGAGCGAGCGGGGAAGTCCACCACGACCTCGCCCACGGTCACGGTGTCGGGTGATTCTCCCTCGCTCCGCCTGAGGACGGCCCGGATCCGGGCGGCGAGCTCCCGGACCGTGAAGGGCTTGACGAGGTAATCGTCGGCTCCCATATCGAGGGCGGCGACGCGATCGTCCTCCTCCCGCTTGGCGGAGATCACGATCAGGGGAACCCGGCTCGTCTGTCGCAGCCGCCGGAGAACCTGCTCCCCGTCGAGCCCGGGCAACCGCAGGTCGAGCAGCACGACCTCGGGGCGGCCCTGAACGGCGGCCTCCAGCCCCGATAAGCCGTCGCCGGCCTCGAGCACCTCCCAGCCGAGCTCCCGCAGCCCCTCCGCGACGGCCCGACGGGCGGCCTCCTCGTCGTCAATGACGAGCACCCGCGCCGGCTGGCTGATGTGAGGCTCAGGAGTTCCGCGTGTGCCCATAGGCCCACACTATAAAGACCTCGCCAAGGGGGGGTGCCGCTGCAAGGACGAGCATCGACGGGCACCGAGGAGAGGCAGGCCGTGGTACCGTAACCCTCGTCAGTTCACCACCGCCTCACGAGTCTGCGAGCCCCTGCATGGATCCCCAGCCCAGCCGCGCCGCCGGCCGTGTACCCAGCCAGAAGCCGAAGGTTTCGGCCGCCGAAGCGCTGGCGAGGTTTGCACCGGAGCAGCATGAGGCATTCATGCGGCGGGCGATCGCCAACTCCCGTCGGGCCGGCATCGTGGAGAAATCGGGGGGTGCCTTCGGGGCGATCGTGGTGGACCACGCCGGCACCGTCCTCGCCGACGGCTGGAACCAAGTGGTCGCCCGCAACGATCCCACTTGGCACGGCGAGATGCACGCGA
>JBIIYH010000285.1:0-3719 GCA_044346905.1 Pirellulales bacterium | reverse complement strand
GGCCGGTCGGCGTCGATGCCGTCGAGCAGGTCGCGGGCCTCGGGGAGAAGCTGATCCGGAGACTGGTGGAGAAACGTGGGCAGCAGCAGGAACTCCCGGCTCTCCAGGCGAAAGTCGCCTCCCGGCTCGATGATCCCTCCTTTGCGGAGAATCACGTCCTGCCGGCCGCCGGCCAAGGCCCGGCAGACCGCCGCCCACTCCTTGAAGGCCGCACGCACCGGCGGGCCCTCACTGCTTCCGCGGGCGGACGAAGATCGCATCGGCCGTGACCTGGATGATCGGCACGCCGAGCTTGGCGTCGAACACGCCCGTGCCGCGGATCACCACGTCCTGACCTTTCTCGACGCCGAACAGCTTCCGGGCATCGACCGGGAGCGGCTTGCCGTCGGAGCCGAGAAACTGGACAGCCGCCATCGTGGCGTTGGCCTGCCGCTTCTTGCAGAACGGGCAGTCGTCGGCGTTGTGGCCTGGCTTTTCGGCGTGGTCGTCTTCGGGGATCTCGAGCAGCGAGAACGACGCCTTGCCCTCGAGGAACGGCTCCATCCCCTTGCCGCCGATCCGGCCCGCCACGACCACCGGCTTGGGCTCGAGGCCGAGGGTGCCGCGGGCCGCCGCGAGCGAGACAGCCCCGGCGGGCTCGGCCGGCAGCACGAGCGACTCCCGCACGGCAGTGGCGTCGATCTCGGCCCGCGTCGTCGCCGTCAGCGCGGCGATCGCGATCAATCCCTGCCCGATCAGAGCGTGTCCGAGCCTGCGCAGCCGCTGCATCACTTCGCCTCCGTGGTGAACGTGTCCTTCAATGACTCGAGCGCGGTCTCGATCCGCTCCTTGACCGCTGCGTGAACATCGGCGACCGACTCCTTGGCCTCGTCGGCCCCGGCGTGCATGGCCGTGTCGAGCTTGTCGAAGCAGTCGAAGAGCTCGTCCAGCGCCTTCTTGCCCGCCGCCCTGGCCTCGGCCGAGAGCTCCTGCGCTCCGTCGAGAAGCCCATGCAGATCCTCGATCAGGTGGCCGGCGGCGTGCAGCGCGTCGTCGGCCGCGTCGCGCTCGCCACTGGCCAGCTTGGTCGCGACGGCATTGATCGTGGTCTCGAGCTCGGCGATGCCTGCGGCGAGGGTCTCGGGATGGTCATGGTCGCCGTGGTCGTGGTCGTGATCATGATCATGGTCATGGCTGTCGTTCTGGGCGGCGGTCTTCTGCGGCGGCGTCGGCTTGGCAGGCGCACAGCCGGGTGCGTGCCAGGCGAGCATGGCTCCTGCGATCGCGGGAAGCAGACAGCTGGGGAGGCGAGGGTGACGCGGCATGGCGGGGCTCCAAGGGTGGGCGACGGGCGGAGACCGTCTTGAGAAGCGTATCGCTCAACCCCGGGGTGGGGCAATCCGCGATCGTGAGCTCGACGGGCTGGCGGGGTCGGCGACCAGGCAGACCAGCGATCGCTCGGGCAGGACGAGCGGCGCCGACACGTCCACCAGCGGACCGGCCCCCTCGGAGAACACGTCGGCGGGGGGCGGAGCGAACGTCTGGACGAGCGTTCGCCAGCGGAGGGCCCGGAGCGGCTCCGAGACGGGAAACCGGAACGTCCGGGGCAGCGATCCGGCATGGGCGAAGACGAGCACGGGCCGGGGCGTTCCCTCGGTGCCGCCGGCGGCCGGGTCGGGGTCGCGGGCGAGTTCCTCCGCCGTGGGGGCTCCGAAAAAGCAGCTCAGGCTGGCGTCGGCCGCATACCAGTCGATGTGGGCCCCCTCGGGTGAGAACCACTCCACGTCGGGCAGGGTTCCGCTCGCGCTCACGCCGCCGGCCAGGAAGCTCCGCCGCCGCAGCGCGGGGTTGCCAAGGCGGAATCGGATCAGGGCCGCCACGAACCGGAACAGTTCGGCGTTGTCGTCCACGAGCCGCCAGTCGAACCAGGAGACGGGGTTGTCCTGGCACCAGGCGTTGTTGTTGCCCTGCTGCGTCCGGCGGCATTCGTCGCCGGCGAGCAGCATCGGCACCCCCTGGCTGAGCAGGAGCGTGGCGAGCAGGTTGCGGATCTGGCGCGAGCGGATCGCCTCGACATCGGCCCGCTGGGTCGGCCCCTCGACCCCGTAGTTGTCGGAGAAGTTGTTGTTGTCGCCGTCGCGGTTGCCCTCGCCGTTGGCCTCGTTGTGTTTCTCGCGGTAGCTGACCAGGTCGGCCATAGTGAAGCCGTCGTGCGAGGTCACGAAGTTGATGCTGTGATAGGGCTGGCGGCCGTCGTCGCCGTAGAGGTCGCTCGACCCGGCCAGGCGGGTGGCCAGGTGGCCGGTCTGGGCGAAGTCGCCCCGCCAGAACCGGCGGACATCGTCGCGATAGCGGCCGTTCCACTCGGCCCAGCGGAGGGTGGCGAACGAGCCCACCTGGTAGGCGCCGGCGGCGTCCCAGGCCTCGGCGATGATCTTGGTGTCGGCGAGCATCGGATCTTCCGTGATCACCTCGATGATCGGCGGGTTGGGGAGGATCTCCCCGTTCCGGTCCCGCGAGAGGATGCTCGCCAGGTCGAAGCGGAAGCCGTCGACGTGGTAGTTGTGCACCCAGTGGCGGAGGCAGAGGAAGATCAGCTCGCGGACGATCGGGTGGTTGCCGTTGATCGTGTTGCCGCAGCCGGTGTAGTTCTTGTAGCTCGAGCCGCCGTCGCCGAGCATGTAGTAGACGCGGTTCTCCAGCCCCTTGAAGGAGAGTGTGGGGCCGAGCTGGTTGCCCTCTGCGGTGTGGTTGAAGACCACGTCGAGGATCACCTCGATGCCCGCCGCGTGCAGGGCCCGGACCATCTCCTTGAACTCGCGAACCTGGCTGCCGGGCTCGGTGCCGGAGGCGTAGCCGCGGTGGGGGGCGAAGAAGGCCAGCGGGTCGTAGCCCCAGTAGTTGCCGCGGCTCGTGCCGTCGGCCGAAGGCATGGCGGCGGGGAACTCGTGGATCGGCATCAGCTCCACCGCCGTGACGCCGAGCGACTGGAGATAGGGAATCTTCTCGATCACCCCGGCGTAGGTGCCGGGGTGGGCCACGCCGCTCGACGGGTCGGCCGTGAAGCCGCGGACGTGCATCTCGTAGATCACGGTGTCGGCCAGGCCGCGGCGGAGGTGGCGGTCGCCCTGCCAGTCGAAGGAATCGTCGATCACGACGCACTTCGGCGGCCGGAGCAGGCCGTCGGAGCCGATCGTGAACTCGCCGGCCAGGGCCCGGGCGTAGGGGTCGATCAGTCTGGCCTGCCCGTCGAACCGCTGGCCCTGCTCGGGGTCGAAGGGGCCGTCGGCCTGGAAGTGGTAAAGCTGCCCGGGGCCGACGCCCGGCACCAGGATGCTCCAGATGTCCCCCCAGCGGTCCTTGGCCGGATCGAGCGCGATCACCTCCGCCGGCTCGGCGTCGTCGGGGCCGTCGTAGAGCAGCACCCGCATCGCCGTCGCCGAACGGCTGTAGACCACGAACTGCACCCCCTTGTCATGCAGCACCGCCCCATACGGCAGCGTGTGCCCGAACTGGAGCGGCGGCAGCGGCTTCTTGGCGTGGCTCCGCTTCGCGGCCACTTTTTTCCGGGGCGGCATGGCGGAATGATACCACCGCGGTCGCCTGTCGGCCCCACGGCCCCGCCGGAACCGCATGCCTTGCGACTCGGACGGGAACGGCGATATTGGCGGCGTGAGCGGAGCCACCTATTCCAGCGCCGGCGTCGACCTGGTCGCCTATCGCGATGCGATGGCCAGGCT
>JBIIYH010000284.1:0-3754 GCA_044346905.1 Pirellulales bacterium | reverse complement strand
TCCGTGACGTCGCGGAGTTCCTCCTCGGAGACCTCGCCGTGCGCGGCTGGATCGGGCGCGAGCACTCCCACCTTGATCGCCGGCGTGCGGAGCGTGATCTGCTCGACCTTCGGATCCTCGGCCAGCACCGGGAAGCTCGGGATCCGATCGACCTCGGAGCGGATCTCGGCGAGGGTCTTCTGGACGTTCTTGACGCTGTCTCGCAGTTCGAAGACGCAGAAGCCCGCTCCCTCCTGAGCCACGCTCGTGACCTTCTTGATCCCCTCGACGCTGCGGCAGGCCTCCTCGATCTTCTGGCAGATGCCCTCCTCCACCTCTTCGGGCGTGGCCCCGGGATAGGGCACCGTGACCAGCACGATCTCGAGCTCGAACTCGGGAAACACCTCGCGGCGCATCGAGGCGAAGGCCATCGCGCCAACCAGCAGGATGGCGATCACCAGCGTGTTCATCGCCGGCTGGTTGCGGATCGTCCAGGAAATGATCGATCTCACGTGTCGTCTCTGTCTGGGGTCTCGTCCGGAACGGCCGCCGCCGCGGGAGCGGCGGGAGCGGCCGCGGAACGCGTGGCCGGCTCGGTCACCGCCATGCCCGGCCGCGGGTTTGTGAGCTGGCTCGTGATCACGCGGTCGCCGGCCACGAGCCCCGACGGGCCGCTCTCGAAGATGGCCCGACCGCCGGCCACCTGCACCGGCCGTGGTCGGAGGATCTCGAGCCGGCCATCGCGGATGAGCCAGACCTCGCCGCTCGGCCGCCGGGCCTCCTCGGGGACCGAAACCAGTTCGTGCGGCGAATCGACGTGGATCCGGACCTGCACGAACATGCCCCGCAACAGCGACCGCGGCGACCCCGGGGGCGGCGCCTCGAGCGCGGCCCCGTAGCGATCCATGGCCCGCACCTTCGTCGGCTCGGTGACGATCACCCGGCAGGGCAGCGTGCGGGTCTTCTCGTCGAGGCCGCGGCCCTCCTGCCGCGAGAGGAACCCGTCCCACTCATACTGACTGTCGCCCACCGTGAACACGACCGTCACAGGCGTGTCGGGCATCTCGTGGGGGCCGCCGGCGAGCGGGTCGGCCATGCCTCCCGACCGCCAGACCCGGGCGAGTTCGTCCATCTGGAGGCTGGTGCGGATCTCGGCCTGCCGTGTGTCTTCGATCGTGACCATCGCCATGCCCTTGGCGACGTAGGAATCCTGCTCGACGTGGTCCTCGACGATGACGCCGTCGGTCGGCGCGGCGACCCTGGTGCGGGCGAGGTCGAGCTTGGCCCGGCCGAGCATGGTCGCCGCCAGGGCATTCGCCTCCTCGAAGCGTTGCTTCCGCTTGACGAGCACCCGCGCCTGCCCCTGCAGGTTCGTGAGCGTAGTGGTCGCCCCGAGTTCCTCGCGGACGGCCCGGTCATGCTCCGCCTCGGTGACGATCCGGCCCGCCTTGAGCCCGTCGAGCCGCTTGACCTCGCGACGGGCAAGCTCGAGCTGCTGCGTCGCCAGCTCCACGCCCGTCGCGTTCTGCTTGATCTCCTCCTCGGCCTCCTCGATGGCCAGTGCTGCCTGGGCCGCTTCCCGCTCGAGCCGGGCGACCTCGAACTCGTAGTCGCGGGGGTCGATCTCAAAGAGCGGCGTGCCCGCGGTGACGAATCGCCCGGCCTTGCAGGCCTCCGACTTCCGCAGCACGCGGCCGGGCACCTCGGCCGCCAGCGTCACCTCGCGGAGCGGCACCACCACGCCATCGAGTTCGATCGTGAGGCCGCCGGCCTCGCGGACCGCTTCGACAGCATTGACCGGAGCCGCAGCCGGCTTTTCGGCCTGCTTCCGCTCGGGCGGAGGCTGGCTGCCCAGAAATCGGAACACCGCGAACCCGGCCCCCAGAATCAGGATGGGTGTCAGCCAGCCGACGATGGTGCGCACGACCTTCATGCCGAAGACGACTCCGAGGCGGGAGGGGAGGATGCCGCGAGCGCCGGCCCTGCCCCGAGGGCGGCGAGCGTCAGTCGCGTGACGTGATCGGCGAGGGCGGCCGGGGTGTGGAGGGCGGCCAACTCGTCGGCCGGCACGAGCATCCCCACCACGTCGCCGGCGGCCCGATAGACGAAGCACTGCCCCATCACGCCGACGGCCAGCCGCCGAAGGCGGGGCTCGTCGAGCCGGCCCGCGGCGAGTTCGGCGAGGATCGAGACGAGCAGTTCAAAGTGGGGCCGGAAGTAGTCCTCGGCGAGTTCTCGGCAGGCCTCGGTCGGCTGCAGCACCTCACGAAGCATCAGCCGCACCTGCCAGGGGTGCTGGCCGAGGCCGAGCATCCGCTCGAGCGTGTTGTCGAGAAACTCTCGCAGCTTGCGGGCGGGCGGCGTGCCGGGCTCCCAGCGGGGCTCAGGCACCTGCCTCACCCGCTCCTCATGGGCGTGCTTGACGCTCTCGATGTAGAGCCGCTTTTTGTCGCCGAAATAGTAGTTGACCGCCGCCAGATTCACGCCCGCCGCCAGACAGATGTCGCGGACGGTGGCCGACTCGTAGCCCTTCTCGGCAAACTCCCGGCCAGCTGCGAGCAGGATGCGGTCCTTGGCATCGCCGGGAGATGCCTTGAGGACCTGTTTCTCTGGGACTTGCTGGATCATGGCCGAACCTCAGACACCCGTTTCAAACGGGCGTTTCAATCGATTGTATACGGGGAGAACCGTGGAGTCACGGCCGGATTAACCGAAAAAAAGGGGACATCCCCCGTTTCCCGCAAACCTCTCCATCTGCATGAACGTCAGCCGGAAACGGGGGATGTCCCCTTTTTTCCAGCTTCACCCGCGGAGCTGCTCGCGGTAGCGGTCGAGAAAGTGGTTGGCCACCTCGGCGTTGAGCGTACCCCAGGCCTCGTCGAGGAGCGTGCCTGAGAGCAGACCGCCCGCGGCCTTGGACGCCACGACTCCGAGCAGATCGGTCAGGCCTGACACCGGATCCAGGCCCACCAGCCGCTCGGCGTCCACGTGCACGAACTCATTCGCCACCAGCGACATCGTGGGCAGCTTCGGCACCGGATCGCGGCCGTTGACGTAGCGGAAGATCCGCCCGGCGAACTCCCGATTGATCGCCTCGCAGGCCACCCGGTTGCCGATCATCGGGGCCCCGAACGTGCAGACTTCGTGCACCGGGACGAACCGGCGCTTGAGCAACCACGCCGCATAGAGCGCGAGTGCCCCCCCGAGGCTGTGACCCGTCAGCCAGACCGGTCGGTCCCGCCGCTTGACCTCGACCTCGATCGCCTCGGCCAGCGGCGGCCAGATGTCGGCAATCGCGTCAGCGAAGCCCTTGTGAAACCTGGCCCCCACCCCGGCGGCGGAGAGATCGTGCCCCAGCCGCCCCTCCGGCACCACCAGCAGGTTCATGGCGTCGGTGAGCAGGATGTCCTTGAGGCCGTCGAGCGTGGCGGGAGACTCGGTGCCCCGAAACGCCACCACGATATTGGCCTCGTCGGTGGCGAGCCAAGCCTGGGTGTTGCCGACGCTGAAGAGCCTGGCATCGAGCCCGAGCAGGGCCTTGAACTTCTCCTGCCCCGCCGCCGCCGGCAGGTAGGCGAGAGCCGCGGCCTCGCAGAGAAACCGGGCGTTGTCGAGGCCGCCCGAGGCATCTTCGTCGAGCCGAAATCCCCCTGACACACCGGACCCGCATTCAGTTGACATACCGTCGTTCCCCCGCATCGCCGGCGGCGTTCTTCCATTGCCTGAGGATCGTCGTCGGAATCCCGTTGCCCGAGACGTCGAGCTGCGAAAGCCG
>JBIIYH010000283.1:0-3760 GCA_044346905.1 Pirellulales bacterium | reverse complement strand
GGTTTCCTACGCCGCTCGATTGGCATGGGCAACCCCTCGCTGTCAAACGTTGCGGCGGGCAAGAGCCGATTCGGAATCGATTCGTCTGAACGAGCGTGGCGCGCCACAGCGCGCACGAGCACGGCCGCCCGGAGGTGCGGCCGCCGGGCGGAGGCCCGGCAAGGCTGCAGGGGGCATGGATGCCCCTGCAGCCGTGAAGTCATTGCCACCGCCGGCAGGATGCCGGCCACCCTCGACACTCAGGCGGGAAGGGCAGGATGCCCGAGCCCGCCGTGAAGTCAGTGCCAGCGCTTCAGCCAGCCGCGGCGCCAGAAGAACGCGATCATGGCCAGCGTGGAGGCGACCATCAGCGCCGCGGCCACGGCGGCGCCGTAGCGGTACTGCGTCAGCGGGAGGTTCCACGGGGAATCGGTGTCGAAGTTCATCCCGTACCAGCCGGTGATGAACGTCAGCGGCATGAAGACCGTGGCGATCACGGCCAAGACCTTCATCACATCGTTCATCCGGTTGGAGAGGCTGGCCAGGTAGATGTCGCGGAGGTCGCTGCCGATCTCGCGGTAGCCCTCCATCAGGTCGAGCAGTTCCATCGTGTGGTCGTAGCAGTCGCGGAAGTGCACCCGCGCGGCCTCGCCCACGAAGCTGGTGGCCTCGCGGCCCAGCGCGTGGAGCACGTCGCGGGTTGGCCAGAGGGCCCGCCGCAGCGTCATCAGGTCACCGCGGACGTCGTGGATCTTGAGGAGCGTCGTGCGCGTGGGGACGTTGATCGCCTCGTCCTCCAGGGCCTCGAGCCGGTCGCCGAACCGCTCCAGGACCGGGAAATAGCCGTCCACGACGGCGTCGAGGAGCAGGGCGCAGAGGTGGTCAGCCCCCTCGTTCCCGAGCCGGATCCGGCCCTGGCGGATCCGCTGGCGGACCGCCTCGAGCATCTCGGCCGCCTGCGGGGCGGTCGCGGCCTGCTCCCGGAAGGTGATCACGTGCCGGTCGCCGAGGAAGATGCCCAGCGGGTCTGTGTGGACGTTGTCGCCGTCGAAGCGCGCGGCCCGGACGGCGACCAGCAGCTGCTCGCCAAACGCCTCCACCTTGGGCCGCTCGTCAGGGGTGACGGCGTCTTCCAGGGCGAGCGGGCTGATCCCGAACACGTCGCCGATCATGCGGACGGTCGCGAGATCCTCGAGGCCCTCCACGTCGATCCACAACACCGGCCAGCGTTCCCGGGCCGTGGTGAGCTCCTCGCCCCGTTGGATGGTCGTCTCGGAGACGGTCTCGCCGTCGCAGCCGATCAGCCGGAGCGTGGCGGGGGTGCCATGGTGCCGCGTGGCCGTGGAGATCGAGGCGGCGAGGTCGCGGTGGCGCTGGCGGTGACGGTGCCGGCGGCGTTTGCGGTTTGACATCGGCGCTGCTCGGCGGCTTGGGTGGCGGTCGGCGGCGCAGGAACCGGCCGCTGGCCGCGGGGTGCGCGAGTGTATAGTCGGGCCATGGCGCGTGGAAAACAGTCCGTGGCGATGGGCGAGGCCCTCGGCTGGGCCGCGCGGATCATCGCTGCGGGCGTGGCGATGTTTCTGCCCGCGGTCGCCGGCGGCTTCCTCGACGCCCGGCTGGGCACCGGGTTTCTGGGGCCGGTCGGCCTGGCGATCGGATTCGTGGCGGGCCTGGCCTGGCTCGTGCGGATGGCTTCCGGGCGGGGCCGGCCATGAGCCGCGAGCGGCGGGTCATGCTGGTCGGGGTGGCCACGCTGCTCGCCGTGCTGGTGGTTGCGGCCGCGGGCTGTCTGGCGGTTCTCGGGAGCGACGCGGATCACCTGCGGGCGGTCGCGTTCGCCGCGGCCGTGGCCGGCGGCGGAGCCGTGACGGGCTGGATCGTGGCCCGGCAGGGCAGGGGAGGGCCGGCCGCGGTCGCCGTGGCCGGGGGGCTGGCGGCCACCCTGGTGCGGATGCTGCCGTTGCTCGTGGCCCTGGCCTGGCTCGTCGGCCGCGATCAGTCTTCGTGGACAGGGGCTGCCGGCGGGCTGCTCGTGGCCTTCCATCTCGTCTTGCTCGTGGCTGACATGGTGCTCAACTCCCTGGCGGATCGGTGGGTGGGCCGGGGCTCTCAGACCCCTGAAACTCGCCCATCAGCGGGCGCCGACATCGCGAATTGACGAGGACGGGCAGGTTGCCCCACACTCTCCAGCCTTCCCACCCCGAAGCCTCGGTCAGTCAGTCACCCTCACGGAAAACCCCAGGTCCCGATGGCCGGCCACGATCCGATCTACCACCTCAAGGACTGCTACTTCTTCGAGGTCCCGAAGGCACTCTGGCGGCAGGGCTGGACGGAGATGGATCAGGTGCCGCAGTGGCTGCGCGACGCCCATCCCCAGGCCACGCTCGCCGAGTTCAACCGGGCGATGGACGGGAAGATCCTGATCCCGCAGCCGTTCGGCACGCCTGAGAACCTGTTCTCGATGAAGTCGGGCTTCGGGATCTCGAAGTTCATGATCCTGGAGGTGGCGCTCGCGGCCATCCTCTTCTTTTTGTTCACGCGGCTCGCCCGGACGCTCGCCTCGGGGGAGCCTCCCAAGGGCCGGTTCGCCAATCTGTTCGAGACCTTCATCCTGTTCATTCGCGACCAGGTGGCTCGTCCGGCGATCGACAGCCACGACGACCACGGGCATGACGGGCATGATGGCCACGGTGAACATGGCCACGGGGCGCAGGTGCAGGGCGGCCCTGCCGCGGCCCTGGCCGTGGCCCATGCCCACGAGGGCGACCGGTTCGTGCCGCTCCTGCTGACGATCTTCTTCTTCGTGCTGGGCTGCAACCTGCTCGGCATGCTGCCCTGGGCCGGCTCGCCGACGGCGTCGTTCAGCGTCACGCTGGCGCTCGCGGGCGTCACGCTCGCCACCGTGGTGATCGCCGGGATGATGAAGTTCGGGCCGCTCGGCTTCTTCGTCAACCAGGTGCCGAGCATGGATCTGCCGCTGCCGCTGGCGATCGTGCTCAAGCCGATGATCTTCGGGATCGAGATGCTCGGGCTCTTGATCAAGCATGGTATCCTTGCCGTCCGGTTGCTGGCCAACATGGTGGCCGGCCATCTCGTGCTGCTTGGCATCATGGGCCTGATCACCGCCGCGGCCACCGCCACGCTCGGTACCTGGGCCACCGTGACCTCGATCAGCGTCGTCGGCAGCGCCCTGTTCAGCCTGCTCGAACTGTTCGTGGCCTTCCTGCAGGCCTACATTTTCACTTTTCTTTCGGCCCTCTTCATTGGCGCGGCCGTGCATCAACATTAGTCTTCTGGTCCCGTCTTTTTCCCGTCCCGCAAGGAGTTTGACTCTCTCATGATGCGTTCTTTCTTTTCCGTCCGCACGCTCGTCACCGCCGCCGCCGTCCTCGCGATCACGTCGGCCGGCGTCGCCCAGGCCGCCGAGGCCGAGGCCACCGGCCACTCGCTGATCGACCTCAGCCGCTACTTCGGCGTTGCCGTGACCGTGATCGGCGCCGCGTTCGGCATCAGCCGGCTGGCAGCCAGTGCCTACGAGAGCATGGCCCGCCAGCCCGAAGTGGCCGGCAGCATCAACACCGCGATGATCATCGCGGCGGCTCTGATCGAGGGCTTCACGTTCTTCGCGCTCTACATCTGCTTCGCGAAGTGATTCCAGGGGGCGGCCCGGCGACGGGTTCGTCTTCTCGGGGAGGGCCGAGGGGCCGCGAGGATTCGCTCGCGGCCCCGCCCTCCCGCCGGTCAGGCTTCCGTTCTCCTTCGTTCCGTCCTCATTCGTATC
>JBIIYH010000282.1:0-3764 GCA_044346905.1 Pirellulales bacterium | reverse complement strand
CCAGCCATGCCCCTGCTCGTCACGAACGCCGAGATCGTCAACGCCGACAGCCGCTACACGGCCGACATCCTCTGCGAGGGCGACACGATCACCCGCATCGACCGCGGAATCGCCGCCCCGGCCGGAGCCGATGTGATCGACGCCGCCGGCCGGCCGGTGTTTCCCGGCTTCATCGACCCCCACACCCACATCTACCTGCCCTTCATGGGCACGTTCTCCAAGGATGACTACGAGACCGGCACCAAGGCCGCGGTCGTGGGGGGCACGACCACGCTCTTCGAGATGGTCTGCCCGCCCCGCGAGATGTCGCACGCCGAGGGCTTCGCCCTCTGGCGCGGGCAGGCCGAGGGGAAGGCCTGTTGCGACTATTCCTTCCACATGGGCGTGACCCGCTTCGACGCCGACTCGACGGCCCAGCTCCGCGAGATCGTGGCGGCCGGGGTGGGCAGCTTCAAGGTGTTTCTGGCCTACAAGGGGGCCTTCGGCGTGGATGACGAGGAGCTGTGGAACACGCTCTCGCTTGCCCGGGAGCTCGGCGTGGTGGTCACGGCCCACTGCGAGAACGAGACACTCGTGGCCGAGCTGCAGGCGCGGCTCCTGGCCGCGGGCCGGACGGGCCCCGAGGCCCATCACGACAGTCGCCCGCCGGCCGTCGAGGCCGAGGGCGTGCACCATCTCTGCAGTTTCGCCGCGGTCACCGGGGCCACCGTCTACGTCGTGCACCTCTCCTGCCGCGAGGCGCTGGAGGCGGCGATCGCCGCCCGGCAGCGGGGCGTGAAGGTGTTCGTCGAGACGCTGATCCAGTATCTCCTGCTCGACAAGACCTGGGCCGAGCGGCCGGAGTTCGAGGGGGCCAAGTACGTGATGTCGCCGCCGCTGCGGGAGGCGGCCAATCAGCCCGTGCTCTGGAACGGTCTGGAGAGCGGCCTGATCCAGACCGTGGCCACCGACCACGCCCCTTTCGACTTCGTCTCACAGAAGCCGATGGGGAAGCACGACTTCACCAAAATCCCCAACGGCATCCCGGCCATCGAGGACCGGGTCACGCTCCTCTGGACCCACGGCGTGAAGACCGGCCGGCTCACGCCCGAGCAGTTCGTGGCCGTGGCGAGCACCAACGCGGCGAAAATCTTCGGGCTCTGGCCGAGGAAGGGCGTGATCCAGCCCGGCGCCGACGCCGATCTCGTGATCTGGGATCCCGACTACCGGGGCACGATCACGGCCAAGCGGCAACAGCAGGCGGTGGACTACAACGCCTTCGAGGGGATGGCGATCGAGGGGCGGCCGGCGGTCGTGACCGTCCGCGGCGAGGTGGCGGCCCGCGACGGTGAGTTTTGCGGCACGGTCGGCCGGGGCCGGTTCTTGAAGCGGCCCGGGGGCGGCCGGGGCTGAGCGGCCGGCGGTGCAACGTTGGTATCCTGCGCGAGGCCAGACGGCTCGGGAGACGACCATGGCGACGACCATTTCAGACCGACGGCTGGCCTTGGCAGAACTGGCCCGCACGCGGCGGGCCGACGGCTCGGCCGGCCGAACCCTGCGGGGCATCGCCGTCGCCGTCGCTGTTCTCGGCCTCATGGCCCTGGGCGGACTGTGGCTCTCCGGCCGCTGGAGCACACCGGCCGAGCTGCTTGCCGTGCGGGCGAGCGTCGATGGCCAGATCGCGGAGGTGATGGAGGCCGCCCGCTCGGGCGGGGCCGCCGCGGTCGATAACGGCTCCTTCGGAAACGTGTTCGAGATGATCAGGCAGGTGCCGGAGGCCTATCGCGAGCAGGCCCGCGGGGAGATCGGCCGCCTGTTCGAGGCCAGGGAAGCAGCCGAGGTGGAGTCTTACTTCGCCCTGCCGCCTGATCGGCGGGCGGCTGAACTCGACCGCCGGATCAAGGCGGAGGAAGAGCGGCGGCGAGCCCGGGAGGCCGAGCGGAGCCAACGGACCGCCGAAGCCGGTGGCCGGCCGGGTGGCCCGCCTGGAGCCCGCGGCGGCGGACCTCCTCCCGGCGGCCGGCGGCGGGATAGTAGCGAGGAAGGCCGCAATGCCCGCAGCAAGCAGTACCTCGACAAGACCTCGGCCGAATCGCGGGCCCGGCGGACCGAGTATCGCCGCGCCAAGGACCAGCGGAGGATCCAGCTCGGGCTCGCCCCCCGCCGCTGATAGCGAGGGCCGGCGGGGAACTGCCGCTCCCGGCACGCGCCCGAGAGAATGCCCGCCAAAAAACTTCATTGACATATCGGCATGTGTCGATATATTGATCTAGTGATCCCGCCGCCTGAGCGGGCTCGGCCTGGGTTCCGCAGGGAGCGGTTTTGTGACCCCCACCAGCACCTCCGAGACTCCGGCCCGCCGCCAGCCCCCCAAGGATCGCAGCCTGATCGCGCTGGAGGCGCTCGGCCAAGCGGCCGAGTGCCTGCGGACGCTCGCCCACCCCCACCGTCTCCGGATCGTCGAAATGCTGCTCGGTGGCCGCTACACGGTTGGCGAACTCGCCGAGGCCTGCGGCATCCCCAGCCACATGGCCAGCGAGCATCTCCGCCTCATGCAGCGGTGCGGCTTCCTCGACTCGGCCCGCGAGGGCCGCACCGTCTACTACGCGATCGTCGAACCTCACCTGGCCAACATCATGAACTGCATCGCCGACCGGTTCGGCGGCAAGGAACGCCGCTGACGGCTGGCCCGTTTTCCCACCCCGAGGAGTGTGCCCCATGGTCGCCACCATCTCTCCCAAGCAGCTGCTGGATCTCCGCCACCGCGGCGACACGATCAATCTGATCGACGTCCGCACGCCGGCCGAATACGGCGAGGTGCACGTCGATTTCGCCCGTAACGTGCCGCTCGACCGGCTCGACCCCAAGCAGGTGGTCGCCGACCACGCGAAGCACGCCGGGCCGATCTACTTCGTCTGCCGCTCGGGCGGCCGCAGCAAGACCGCCTGTGAGAAGATGATCGCCGCCGGGGTCACCGACGTCGTCAGTGTCGAGGGGGGCACATCTGCCTGCGACGCCGCCGGCCTGCCGGTCGTCCGCGGCAAGAAGGCGATGTCACTCGAGCGGCAGGTGCGGATCGCAGCCGGGGCCCTCGTGGCCATCGGCGCGGCCCTGGCGGCCTTCGGGCCCGATCCCCTCTGGCAGAGCATCGGGGCCGGCCTGGCCGGCTTCGTCGGCTGCGGCCTGGTGTTCGCGGGGGTCACCGACACCTGCGGGATGGCGATGCTGATCTCGAGGATGCCCTGGAACCAGGCGCCCGCCGCCACCTGCTCGCGGCTTCTCCTGGCCGCGATCGTGGCCGCGGCCGCCACCGGCCCCGCGGCCGCGGCCGGCCACACCAAGGATCCGCTGCCGGCCGTGCAGCAGGCCGTCGCGGGCGGGCAGGCCGTGATCATCGACGTCCGCGAGCCCGACGAGTGGGCCCAGGGCCACATCGCCGGCGCCCGGCTCGTCCCCCTGAGCACGCTCGAGCAGGGCGTCGATCCGGCCCGGCTCGCGGCCGTGCTCCCCAAGGACAAGATCATCTACTGCCACTGCCTGATGGGGGGCCGCTGCCTCGAGGCCGCGGCGATCCTGGGCCCCCTCGGCTACGACGTGCGGCCGCTCAAGCAGGGCTACCCGCAGCTGATCCAGGCCGGCTTCCCCGCCGCCGTGGGCAACTGAGGCCAGCCTCAACCCTCCAGCCACTCGGGCTTGAACAGCATCGTCAGGCCGAGGGCCAGCACCACGCTGCCGCTGACGAGCTTGAGCCAGCGGCCGCCGGTCTCCTGCAGCTTGAACCGGGC
>JBIIYH010000281.1:0-3804 GCA_044346905.1 Pirellulales bacterium | reverse complement strand
AGGCAGGCCACGAGCGTGCTCCGCAGGCTGCGGGCCACGCTGGCCGAGAGGATCACCGCCAAGGAAAGCCCCAGCGAGTTGAACACGATCATGTCGCGACGCAGGGCCTGGGTCGCCTGCTCCCGCAACGCGGGAATGCCGGTCAGCTCGACGGCAAGCGGCGCCGCTGCGACCTCTTCCGGCGAGCCGTCGGCCCCGACCGCCGCCTCGAGCGCCGCCACCATGGGGCCGAGTTTCACTCCCGCGTCGTACCCCGGCTCGAGCCGGACGAGCACCAGCGACGAAGCCCCGTCGCCGGAGAGCAGCTGGCCTGCCAGCAGCGGATGCTCCAGGGCCCGGGATCGGACCTCGGCCCGGCGGTCGGCGTCGAGCGGCTCGGCGGTCCGCGGGATCACCGGCAGCACCGCGCCCGCCGCGCCCTGCCGGCGGACGTCGAAGATCGACCGCACCCGCTCCACGCCCGGGACCGTGGCCAGTCGATCGACCAGCGCCTGGAGCGGCTCGAGCGTGCCCGCCGCGAAGATGTCGCCCCCGCGGGCCGTGACCCGCAGGATGCAGTCTCGGTCGGGCGGGCCGAACACGGCCGCCACCTCGTCGATCAGGGCGAAGTCGCCGTTGCCGCCGCGGATCAGGCTCCGCAGGTCGTCGTCGATCCGCAGCCGCGAGATTCCATAGCCCGCCAAGACGGTGACCGCCGCCACCAGGGCCCAGGCCAGTCGTCGCCAGGGCCGGGCGGGGCCGGTCACGGCTGCTTCGAATCCCCGCCCCGGCCCTCGACCAGGTGGAGCTCCGCCGGATCGCAGATCCAGCCGCGGCAGTTGTCCGCGCCGCAGCGGCAGGGAATCGCCGCGTCGGCGGGCCAGGCGTAGTCGATCAGGAGTTCCTCTCCCGGCTCGATCGGACGAATCGTTTGCAGCCACAAGCGATCTTCCTGGACCTCGCCCTCGTCGGCCTCCCAGTAGAAGATCTCGCAGTTCGGGTCGCAACTGTGGTTGAGGAACCGCAGCGGGGGGGCCGGCTCGAGGAGCTTACAGCTGGGCAGCTCCATGACGTAGCTCGAATCCTCGGGGTGATCGGCGAGGTGTTCCCCGAGGATTTCTCCGAGCACGATCTCGGCCTTGAGCCGTCTCCGGGCGAAGACGCCGTTGCCCACGTGGGTCTCGCCGATGCGAACGAGGCTGTCGAGGGGAGGACGGGGGGCGGGGCGGGCGGAGGCGGGGTGGGGAGACATGGGGCTCCAGGTAGGCGGCGGGAGATGAGGTCAAGGCCGCAAGAACTCTACCGGCCGCGATTTCAAACGGTCAACGGCTACTGCCACCAGCTGCGGAGCCGGTCGGTCATGCCCTGGCGCGGTGCGGCCGGCGGGGCGGGGTCGGTCGGGCTCGGGGCCGGCGGCTGCGGCAGCACGGCAGCCACGGCCGCATCGCTGACGAAGGTCTCGAGAAACATCGGCCAGTGGCCCTCCAGGCCCACCAGGGCCGCGCCGATGTCGCCCTGGTTGAAGCGGTGGCTGAGGCCGGCGATCTGCTGGGCGAGGCGACCCCGCTGGGAGGCGTCGAACGCCAGATCAAAGATCCGGACGTCGTCGATCTGCACGCCGCCGGGACCGAGCAGATCGAACCGCACCCGCAGCGAGTCGATCTCGGCCGCCGGGAGGTCGTCGATCTGGAGCACGAACAGCGACCACTCCGCGGCCAGCGGTCGGCCGCCGGCGAGCCCACCGACCGCGGCAAACCGGTAATACTCGCGATTGCCTTCGATCCCCTCGACCGCCATCCGCAGGGGAGGTTGAGGGTCGCCCGGCTCGATTCGCAGCCAGGCTGCCACGCTGATCCGTCCGGCTGCCGGGGGCGGGAATGGATTGCTGCGGAGCGTCGAGAGGCCGTGCCGCGAGGAGAAGGCGAGTCCGCGGCCGACCTTCACCGGCGGGGTGTCGGCCTGCGGGGGCAGACCGGCGACCAGATCCAGCGACCCGCGGCGTGGCTCGACGAGTTCCCAGCCGGTGATCGCCGGCGGGCCGCCCGGCGCGGCGGGCTCGCCGAGCCCGAGTTCGAAGCTCGGATTGTCGAGCACGTCGAGCGCCGCGGGAGTCTCCAGGACCGCCAGCCGCTGCCGGAGCCGCTCGATCCGCCCGGCCACGTCCGCCCGCACCGGCTCGTCGTAAGCGGCGGCCACCGTGTCGATGCCGACGCCGCCGTCGAGCACGAGTGACCGCATGCCCCAGGCGGGCAGCGATACGGTCACCGTCGGGCCGGCGGCCAGCGGCAGGGCGGCGCCGTCGACCGCGTCGATCGCCGCCGAGACGGGGCCGCCGAGGCCGAGCACGGCGTTGACGGCGGCGGGGCCGGCGTTGACGACGGCCACCCGGGTGACTCCGCCGGAGGCCGCCGCGCGGACCACCAGCGGGGTCGATGCTCCGGCGGCCTGCCGCATCCCGACGGCCGGCAATGACTCGTAGCCCCGCCGCACGGGCGGCACCTCGGCCGGCAGCGTGACCGTGGCCCGCATGTCGAAGACCACCTCGGCATCGACGGCCGCGACCGCCTCGGCCAAGCCGGCGTCGCCGCCGGCCTCGCCCGGCACGATCCTGAATCCCCGGGCGCCGGGGGGCGTCGCCGTGCCGAACGGCCCGTGCGGCGTGATGCCGGAGAGGTCGAGCGACAGCGGCGGCGTCACGAGCACCACCCCGCGGCGACCCGGCGCGGTGGCGGTCGCCAGCGACCGATTGGCTGCGGTCAGCGTGGACCGATCCCGCAGGCTCGCTTCCGCGGCATGCACGAAGGGGGCCATGAACACGAGTTGGCCCGCCTCCGGCTCGCCCTCCGGCCGTGGCGGCCAGCCGGCGACGAGGCCGTGCTCGCGAAACAGATCGGGGGGCTGGGTCGGCTGCTCGAGGCCGGGGCGAAAGCGGTGGGCCAGGTCACCGTCGAAGAGCGTGGTGGGAACGACATACACGGGCCAACGGGCGTCGATCGTCGCGACCCGGGCGGCGAGCCGGCGGTAGAAGTCCACTACGACGCCCATCCGCCAGGCGAGCCACTCGTCTCGCAGCGGGCCATCGACCAGCCGGGCCCGCTCGCCGAATCGCTCCGGACCGGCGGTCGCCTGGGTGCCGCCGATCGCCTCCAGAAAGCGGGCGAACGTGACGTCGTCGAGGCCCCAGGCGACACCCGGCAGGTGCAGCCAGCCGTCGTCGGGCAGGACCACCGCCAGGCCGGCGACGGCGTCGCTGCCGGCCAGCCGCTCGCCCGCCTCGACCACGACCCGCTCCACGGCTTCCTGCACCCGCGGGTCGAGGATGTTGTAGTGAATGCCACCGGGCAGTCGGCGCGGGCGGCCGTCGGCGCCCACGCAGGCGACCCCCGCCGAGGCATCGCCCGCGAGCGCCTCCTCGAGCGCGGGGATGGCGGCGTTGAAGCGAAACGCGGGCACGACCGAAAGGCCCTCGCGACCATAGACCCGGGCAGTCGCGGCCAGCAGATCCTTGGGAAAGGGATCGAGGCCGGTCTCGCCGGTCGCGGCCGGATCCCAGCGGGCGGCTTGCCGCGTGGACCGCGATGGCCAGGCGGCGGCGCCATCGGCGTAGACGGTGACCACGCCCCCGGCGAGGCCACGGGCCACCAGGGCGTCGGCGGAGTGGCGGATGCCGGCCAGGTGCGTGGTCCAGTCGGCGACCGGCCGGCCACCGGTCGCGGCGACCTGCCCGGGCCCGCCGTGCAGGCGATAGAGATCGGGCGTGTCGAAGACCGCGAAGGTCCTGCGGCCGCGGGTCGCCGCAGCCACCGGAGGGGCCGCCGGGCGGGC
>JBIIYH010000280.1:0-3823 GCA_044346905.1 Pirellulales bacterium | reverse complement strand
GTCGGCAGGTAGACCTGGCAGTAGGTGTAGAGATCGGCGAACGTGAAGACGAGGTTCGGAAACACGTGGTGGTGGACGTAGGCGGCGGTGTCGGTGCCGCCGCCGAGCCAGCCGGCGATCCGCCGCTGCCGCTGCATCAGCGGCGTGTCGCGGCCCATGTCGAACTCGAGCGTCGTGGAGCGATTCTCGAGGTAGTGCTTCTGGGCCTCCTCGGGGATCATCCCGAAGCCGCCGAGCGTGGTGGGATGCACCGAGGGGAGGTGGTAGGTCTCGACCGTGTTCTCGACGGGGATCTTCCAGTTGCAGGGGAAGTCGGCGGCGTATCGCCAGTTGCAGGCATAGGGCGCCGCGAACGAGGTCGCCACGCGGTCGAACCATTCGCCGAGATGCTCCGCCAGCGACGGCCCCTCGGCCGCGAGCCGCACGAACACGAGCTCGCCGCAGGTGGCGACGGAGAACGTGTCGAGCCGGGCGTTCTCACGGTCGAAAGGCTTGAAGCAGCCCCCGTCGGGCACCTTGCTCACGCGGCCATCGACGCCGTACTCCCAGCCGTGGTACTGGCAGGCGATGCCGGGGGCGTGGCCGCGGGCCGCGTCGGTCAGCAGGCAGTGGCGGTGGGAGCAGATGTTGAGGTAGGCCCGCAGGCCGTCGGGCGTGCGGCGGAGAAGCAGCGGCCGGCCCGCGAGCTCGGTCGTGAGGAAGTCGCCCACCCGCGGCAGGTCGCCCGCGAGGCAGACCGGATGCCAGGCTGAGAGAAAGCAGCGATCCACCTCGGCCCGGTGGACCTCGGGCGAGGAATAATCCTCCGGCCGGAGGGCGTATTCGAGCTGTTCCTTGTGGACGAACATGCCCTCGACGGTAGTTCGCCCCCAACCGCGGGGCAAACCGGCCCGCCGGTCAGCGGGGCTGCTGGAGGAGCCCCTCCGCGAACCGCAGCCGCACGCCCAGGGCCTGGTCGTAACGGGCCTGGAGGTTGGCCAGCTCCGGAGCGGTCGGCGGCCGGCCGTAGAGCAGCCGGAAGACCTCGCTCACGTAGATGTCGCGGCTGCGGCCACACCGCTCGAAGATCTCCGAGCTGCTGAGGATGCCGGCCTGCACGTTGGCCAGCGACCGGCCGCGGGAGAGCTCCGCCATCCAGACCTCCGTCTCGAAGTTCCGCGGCGGCCGGCCGAGATAGGTGCGGATCCACTGGTCGATCTGATCGCGGGGCTGGAGGCTCGGCTGCGGCCCCGGCGGCGGCTGCTGGCCCACGAGCACGAGATCCACCTGTTGCTCGCGATCGATCGCCGCCAGCGGCGTGGGCTGGCCGGTCTGCATGATCACCCGGCCGCCGTGCTCGACCCGGGCATCGACGGCGTAGCGATGGTTGGCCTGGAGCACCGGCAGATCGAGCCGATAGGTGGTCGGCAGGTCGGTGGACGCCATCTGGCCCTGGGCCACGACCACGTTCTGCCACTGGGGATACGTGACATCGAGCACCCGCACGGCGATCACCGCCGAGGCGGGGAGCCGCGTGCCGCTCGGGCCGAAGATCCGCCCGGAGACGGCCCGGCTAGCCGCCCCGAATCGCACGGCCGCGTTCTCGAGCACGCCCGTGCGGCCGTCCCGCACCAGCAGCGTCACGCCGCCGGCCGCATCAACGCGACGGGCCAGCTCGTCGCCGACGTCGAACAGCCGGTCGCCGACGTAGCCCACTTGGTAGCCCCCTACCGTGACGAGCGTGTCGCCCGCCTCGATGCCCGACGTCTGGGCGACCGAGCCGGGCGCGACGCCCATCACCAGCACGCCGGTGGGCGTATTTTGCACGTTGATGCCCAGGCGATACGCGGCCGGTCGCGGCGGCGAGGGGGGCAGGTAGCGGGCATCGCCCCCCGCCGGAATCACCGCTGCGTCACGGTCGCGGAGATCCTGGGCTCGCGCCTCGGCAGAGAGGGCCAGGCTCGAGGCCACGACGACCAGAAACCCGAACGCCGCCTTCATCGCTGCACCGGCCGACCGAGCCGCTCCTGTTGGGCAAAGATCTCACCCCGGGTCAGGGGCACGAGGCCGTCCTTGGCGACGTCGAGCTGGCCCGGGTAGCTGAGCACGTAGGCGACGAACTCCCGCGTGGCCGCGGGCCAGTCCCCCTCGGCCGGCACGAGCAGCGCGATGAACAGCGGCCGCTCGTCGGGTGTGCGCTCCGAGCCCGGCACCACGTCTTCTGGCGGCCGCGCGTTGGCTGGAAGCTCGAGCGGCACGCCGCGGATCCCGGCCCGCCCGGCCGCCGCGGCACCCACGAGCCCGAGGCCACCCCGGTCCTTGGCCACCGCCGCGGCCACCTCGCTGATGGATTCCGCGTCGGCGATCGCTCCCGGCCAGCCGGCCTGGCCGCCGAGCAGTTTTTCAAGGTGCCAGCGGGAGCCCGAGCCCTTGCCCGGTCCGTGCACCGTCACGGCGAGGTCGGCCCAGTCGGCCTCGTCGAGCCAGCGGCCCCACTGGGGCGGCCCGGCGCCGCCACCGGGCCGTGGCCCCGGCAGGATGCCCGTCTCGGGCGACCAGGGCAGGGCGGTGACGGGGTTCGACTCGTGGACGATCCAGGTGAGCCGCTCGAAGGCCGCGGCGATCACGATCGGCTTGCGGCCGTTGGCCGTCACAGCGGCCAGTTCCTCGGCCGTGATCGGTCGGCTGAGCAGGGCGACGTCGGCCTTCCCCTCGGCGAGATCCCGCCAGCCGGCGTCGGTGCTGGTGCGGTCGAGCGTGAGTTTGGCGGCGGGATGCACCTGCATGAAGCCCTCGGACCAGAACGCGGCCGCCTGCTCGAGCGTGCTCGAGCCCGAGAGCTTGAGGCTGCCCTCGACGGGAGCCGCGGGCCGGTATTCGAGCGTGGCCAGTTCGGCGAGCGGGTTCTCGGCCGGCGGGTCGCGGTCGTCGTCGGCCGTGGCGGCGGCGAGCAACAGGCACGAGGCCGCCAGCGCCCGGGCGAGTGTGAAAGCGGGCCGCCACGAGGCTTGAACGCGAACGGGTGAAATCATGGCTGGTCTCCGAATGACGAACAGGAAACCAGCCTAAGCAGTGGGTCGGGAGGCCGCCTATGCCAAATCCCGGCGGCGCGACCGCCCCTGCGGTCAGCCGCCGCGGCGCTCGATCACCAGCGGCTCCGCCGAGCGGATGTCGCCGATCCGCAGGGCGGCGCGGCCCGAGAGCAGGTCGTCCACCAGGCTGCCCACCACCTGGGCCCGCCAGCCGCGGGAAAGCAGCGGCTCCCGGTCGAGATCGCCGTAGCCGAGCTTCCAGGCCAAGAGATCCCGCATGTCGGAGGAGGTGCCCACGAGCGCCGGCGCGAGCTTGAGCTGGCGGCAGAGGCCCGCGACGGCCGTGGCCATGAACTGGCCGAGCATCGCCAGATGGGCCGGGGGAGCCTCGCGCCGCTCGCCACCCGGCAGGTCGCCCTCGGGGCAGTCGAGGCCCCGCTGGATCGCGTCGGAGAGCCCCTTCATGATGTGCCGCAGGTCTGATCGCTGCATCCCCCGGACCGCCGCGATCTGCTGCTCGTTGGCAGACTTCCGCTTGCAGAGCTCGACGAGCAGGTCGTCCCGCAGGACCCGCTTCGGGGGCATGTCGCGATCCTCTGCGACGGTATCCCGCCAGTGCCAGAGCTCGCGGGCCACCGCCAACTCGCGGCGGGACAGGTTGCCCAGGCCCGCCACCCGCCGCCAACGCTTGCGGACGAACGACTCCTCGACGTCGTCCTGCCAGATGGCCATCTCGGCGGCCATCCAGGCGGTGCGGCCGAGGGCCTCGAGCTTGTCCTCCATCTTTCGCCACAGCCGCTCCAGATGCCGCA
>JBIIYH010000279.1:0-3835 GCA_044346905.1 Pirellulales bacterium | reverse complement strand
CGTGCGAGGAACAGCAGGTAGTTCGCCTCGTTCCGCCAGGCCTTGAGCCAGTCTGGGCGGAACGACACCGGCCGGTAGATCAGGCTTTCGAGCCGCAGGAATTCATCGCCGGAGAGGGTCATGCGGACCGAGTCTACCGTGGTGCCCGAGGCCAAATCTCCGGCTGCCCCTCACGCCCCGGCTTCCCGAAACAGGCCGGCCCCGATCCCGCTCTCTCCGCGGGGGCCCGCCGCCGGGCCGTATTACCGCCGCCTCTGACACGACTGAGCGGCCGGGACCGGCTCGCCGTCCTTGCCGCTTTCGACGGCCAGGTGTGCCGGACGACCGACGGGCACGAGTCGCTCCAGCAGGCCCTCTATCACCACATCAGCGGCCAACTGAACGCCTTGATGCAGTTCTCCTTGGCGACAGGTTTGCGGTAGCCCACGACTTCCGGACTCATGACTTCTCGCACCAGAGTCTCCCGGGGATGCGAGCCATCCCTTGCCGTGCGCACCACATCACGCTCGGTGAGCATGCCGAGGAGTTGTGGGCCGTCCATCACCAGCAGCGAGCCCACGCCTGCCGATAGCATGAGTTCGGCGGCACCACTCAGTAGTGCGTCGGGCCGTACAGCAATGACGCCCTGGATGGACTTCTCCCTGAGGAGATCGTGAACGCTATACAAGTCGCAGCAGCAGAGTTTCTCCTGTTCCGTGTCCATGGCTACCTCCCCGCCTAGAGGCCTCACGAACCTCCCGTCTCCTCCCCTCCATTATTCGGTAGGTGGCCTTCCCAAGGTGTTCTCTGGAGAAGACCTGGCAGAGCATCGCTGCAATGTCGGTACTGGACAGTCTGGCGTTTCCATGACCTGGCCCCCTTCAACGTTGCGACTTTCGGAGAGAATCTCCGGTGGTGCAAAGCAAGGGAGGACAAGAGCTACGACGAGCTCCAGCGAGCCAGCCGGCGGCCGAACGTGAAGAGCGTCAAGGAAAAGGACGTCGTCGCCGCGCTCGGGAAGCGTCGCGAACTGCTGCAGGGCGACGTGGGCGTGGCGGCCCAGGTGCTCAGGGCCCTCGTGGGCGATGTCGTCATCCGAAAGTGTCATCGGGATCGGCGAGGATTACCGGGCCGATAACAGCAGGGACGACAAGCTGCACGAGCGCGGCATATCCCTCGAACAGGTCCGCCGCGTCCATCCCCTGCTCAGCCAGTTGGGCAGCGAACTTCTTTCGAAACAGAACGTCGTGCAACTCGTCCAAGAGCGGCACGCTCGAAATGATCTGCGTCTTGCCGGCCGCAGCCGCGTCGATCAGTCGCCCTGGCACCGCCCCAGATGAGGCCAGATACGGCGGTGTTCGTGTCAAGCACCAGCCGCACGTCGCCGCTCCGCACGATACGCCTGGATCTCGGCTTCGATCTCTTCGGCCGTCATCGGAGGCGTTCCGGTTGCAGAGAGCTTCTGCCGCGTCGCTTGCATCTTCGCGACACGGGCTGCTGCGAGCCGCTCACGAAGGATCGCCTCAATCGAGCCGGTCTCGAGCAAGCCTTCGGCCGCAGCCTCCTTGGCGAGGGCGTCGGAAATCGTGATTTGGACGGTCGTCATGGGCGGCTATTCCGGTGGCGATTCCGCAGATATCCCCAAATTATACGCAACAAAAGCGGCGGATTGCCTACAGCGCCCTCGCGGCAGATCCCTGCGGCCGATGATCCAACCGTCACCATGTGGGAGTTCCTGCATGGTGACCGTTGGATCATCCCAATGAGGCCGGCGGCCCCCTGCGAATATGACGCCCGCAGGGAGCCGCCGGTGCCGCTGATCGCCTACCCGGCCCGCACCGCCGCTATTCCTGCTCGATCTTGTTCGCCTCGAACTCCGCGGGAGAGTCACCGGCCATCACCAACAGGGCCAGTGCCCGCGCCTGAAACGCTCGCTCCTTCAGAAACGCCACGCGGTCGCACGCCTCGGCCAGCGTGGGGTAGTGCGCAGGCAGATTCCGATACTCGTCGTCCGGCTCCATCTGCCACGCCGTCTCCCCAGACGGGATCCATGCGACAGCGTAGCCATACACGCCCATGTTCGTCGGATGCAGATCCGTGCTCATTGTCTGTCTCCTTGTGGCTCATTGCTGCTGACTTGGGCCGAAGCATCCCCGCAAGTCGCCGGCCCACAAACCGCAGAAGCATAGTGCCGCGGTCAAGCGATGCAGGCCGCCTCGCGTGCGCGTACACGCGTACGCACACACACGAGCGCACCTGCGTGCGCGTGCGAGCGCTCGCGTGTACGCACGCCCGCGCACACGCGTGCGCGTTGATGAATGGAGATCGCATTGCCACAGCCTCTCGCCACCGTCGCGCCGAAAAAATCTTCGTGCGGTTTCCTTGACGGCGTGTCGATGTCGCTCTAGTTCTGAAAAAAGACGACGCCGGTGTCGTCGACCTCAGGCAGACACTTCACGACCGCCATTTCCGACTGGAGCCCACGACATGATCGCCGCAGCCCGCACCTCCCTTCCGCAGCACAAGACGCTCGTCATCGCCGAGAAGCCGTCAGTGGCCGCCGACATCGCCAAGGCCCTCGGCGGCTTCACGAAGCGGGGCGACGTCCACGAGTCAGCCACGATGCTGATCGCCGCCGCTGCCGGCCACCTACTCGAAAGCACACTGCCAAAGACCTGGAAGCTGGCCGACCTTCCGCTGCTGCCCGAGCGGCTGGAGATGAAGCCGGCACCGCGGCAGGCCAAGCGGCTCGCCGAACTCGTGAGCCTTCTGGGCCGCGACGACGTGACCGACGTGATCAATGCCTGCGACGCCGGCCGCGAAGGCGAGCTGATCTTCTGGGAGATCATGCGGCATGCCGGCTGTGCGAAGCCCGTGCAGCGGCTGTGGCTCCAGTCGATGACGGCGGCCGCCATCCGCCGAGCGTTCACCGAGCTGCGGCCCGCGTCGGCCGTGCGGGGGCTGGCGGATGCCGCGGTCTCCCGTTCGATCGCCGACTTCTGGATCGGCATTAACGTCACGAAGGCCCTCAGCGGAATCATGAAGCGGGCCGGCCGCTTCGACATCACCCACGCCGGCCGGGTGCAGACGCCCACGCTCATGATGGTCTGCCAACGAGACCTCGAGATCGCCGGATTCGTCCCCCAGGCCTATTGGCTTCTTAACGGTTCGTTCACGCTCGCCGACGGCAGCGTCATCAAAGCGGCGTGGACAACGCGGGGAGAGCAGGCCGGTGACGACCACGGGCGGCGGATCGGCAGCCGCAGCCGTGCCGAGGCGATCGCGCAGATGGTGACGGGGCAGCCGGCGACGGTCGTGTCGCGGCAGCGAGTGGAGGTGAAGCAGCCGCCGCTGCTCTTCAAACTCAACGATCTGCTCGCCGAGGCCAGCAGTCAGTTTGGGTATCCGGCCGACCGCACGCAGAGCATCGCCCAGTCGCTCTACGAGAAGAAGCTGATCACGTATCCGCGGACGGAGTCGCAGCACCTGCGGCCGGAGGACGACGTGGAGATGGTCCGTGAGCGGCTCCAGCAGATCGCCGCTGCCGTGCCCGTCCTCGCCGGCCCGGCGGCCGACGCCCTGGCCCGTGGGATCGATCCGGCGAACAAGCGGGTCTTCGATAGTGCCAAGGTAGGCGACCACTTCGCGATCGTCCCGGCGGAGATCGCAGGCGAGCGGCCTGACCTGACGGAGAGCGAGCAGAAGATCTACGACCTCGTCCTGAAGCGGTTCGTGGCCGCGTTCCTCCCGCCCTCGGAAACGACCGTGCACACGCTCGTCTTCACCGTGGCGGGCGAGACGTTCGAGGCGGTCGCCCGAACGATCCGCGTGCCGGGATGGCGGGCCGTGTATGGAA
>JBIIYH010000278.1:0-3843 GCA_044346905.1 Pirellulales bacterium | reverse complement strand
CTCGAGGCCTTCCGGCGCGAGAGCACCAATCTCTACGAGCGGGTGCGGGCGCTGTTTCTGCTCTCGGCGATCCACCGGTTTTTCCTGCCGGCGGCCCTCGCCGCCAAAGGCCTCTCGGCCGCGGCCAATCCGCACGACGGGCTGATTCCCCACGCGGGCTACGCGCACCTGCTCGACCGCCGCTTCGAGGAGGCGGTGGAGACCTTCCTCGCGGCCCAGGCGGAGCAGGGGCCGTCGGATGCGCTTTCGAGCGCGCTCTCGCTCGCCTATCGCGACCTCGCCCTCCAGACGCTCGCCGACCAGGTGCGGAAGAGCGTGCGCAGCCTGCGGGGCAACCAGTGGATGTTTCGGATGGGGCATCCCGCCGACCACGCCCTGCGGATCCGGCCCGAGCTGCTCGCCCGCGCCGGCGGCCCGGGCGGGATGTTTCCCGTGCTTCGCGAGGCCACGCCAGTGCGCATGGATCTCTCGCACTCCGGCTGGAGCGACATCTTCTTCCTGGGGATGGATTTTCCCGAGGGGGCGCGGGTGCTCAATGTGTCGATCGACCTGGCCGTGCACGGCCGCGACGCCGCGCCCAAGCCCCCGGTCGAGGCCTCGCTGCGGGTGATCGACGAGCCGGTGCTCCGGCTCACGAGCGTCGACCTCGGCGCCACGGCCGAGATCACCGACTTGGCCGAGGTGTTTGACTTTGCCCGCGACTACCTGGGGCTCCTGAAGGCGGCCGTGATCGCGGCGGGGATCGTGCCCCCCGGCGTCGAAGGCTCGGGGGAAAGCCTGGCCACGCTGCTCGAGAGGGTGGTCGGCGCCGGGCTCGGGCTCGAGCTCGTCAGCAGCGTCAACAACATCCCCAAGGGCTCACGGCTCGCCGTCTCCACGAATCTCCTCGCGGCCCTGATCGCCGTCTGCATGCGGGCCACGGGCCAGGCGGCCTCGCTCACCGGCTGCCTCACGGAGCCCGAGCGGCGGCTCGTGGCGGCGCGGGCGATCCTCGGCGAATGGCTCGGCGGCTCGGGGGGCGGCTGGCAGGACTCGGGCGGCGTGTGGCCGGCGGCCAAGCTCATCCGCGGCGTGGCCGCGATCGAGGGCGACCCAGAGTTTGGCGTGAGCCGCGGCCGGCTCCTGCCGCGGCATGAGCCGGTGGCCCTCGGGGCCGACCTCCAGGAATCGCTCGTGCTCGTGCACGGCGGCATGGCGCAGAACGTGGGCCCGATCCTGGAGATGGTGACCGAAAAATACCTGCTCCGCTCCGAGGCCGAATGGCGGGCCCGGCGGGAGGCCGGAGAGGTGGTCGACGAGATCATCGCCGCCGTCGAGGCCGGCGACGTGGGCCGGATCGCCGCCGCCACCACCCGCAACTTCTTCGGCCCCATCCAGACGATCATCCCCTGGGCCACCAATCAATACACCGAGACGCTCATCGCTCGGGTGCGCGACCGCTTCGGCGAAAAGTTTCGCGGGTTTTGGATGCTCGGCGGCATGTCGGGGGGCGGGATGGGCTTCATCTTCACGCCTGACGCCAAGCCGGCCGCCCTCGAGGCCCTCGGCGAGATCATGCGCGAGGCCAAGCGGGAGCTCGAGCACGCGCTGCCCTTCGCGATGGAGCCGGTGGTCTACGACTTCGCCGTCAACGACCGCGGCACCTTCGCCGACCTCGTCACCGGCCGCCGGGCGCTCATGCCCGCGGGCTACTACGCGCTCACCGTGCCGCGGCTCTTGAAGGCCGACCGGGGCTCGCTCACGCCCGCCCGCCGCGCCGAGCTCGACGCCTTCGGCGCCGCCTGCCGCACGCAGCCCGAACTCTCCGGCATGGTCGATTCCCTCTTTGACCGGCTCTTTCCCCGCCCCGCCACCGACGGCGATCAGCGGGATCTCCGCACGGTGCTCGCCGACCTGGGCTTCGACGCCGTGCAGCACGAGGAGATCCGGGCCGACCTCCAGCACGGCCGGATCGGCCTGGCCCAAAACCGCCTGCCCGCCGCGACCCGGATCGAGGACGTGGCCGACGACGACGTGGCCTTCGCGACCGGCGGCGACGCCCAGGGCTTTGGCGAGGTGGGCCGCCGGGCGCTCGCCGGGGGCGAGGTGGCCGTGGTCACGCTCGCTGCCGGGGTAGGCAGCCGCTGGTCGCAGGGGGCGGGCGTGGTCAAGGCGCTCAATCCCTTCTGTCGGCTCGGCGGACGGCATCGCTCGTTTCTGGAGGTGCACTTCGCCAAGACCCGCCGGGCCGCCCGGGCCGCGGGCGCGGCGATCCCGCACGTCGTCACCACCAGCCACCTCACCCACGACCAGATCGCCGCGGCGGTCGCCCGGATGAGGCTCGGGGCGGACGTGGAGCCCGTGCTCTCGCCGGGGCGGGCGATCGGCCTGAGGCTGGTGCCCATGGCCCGCGACCTGCGGTTTGCCTGGGAAGAGACGGCCCACCAGGTGCTCGACGAGCAGAAGCAGAAGGTGCGGGAGAGCCTCCACGCCGCGATCATCGCCTGGGCCGAGCGGACGGGCGAGGGCGGCGACTACACCGACAACCTCCCGCAGCAGTGCCTCCACCCCGTGGGCCACTGGTACGAGATCCCCAACCTGCTCCGCAACGGGGTGCTCGCGGATCTGCTTGCCGCCCGGCCCGGCCTCCGCTGGCTCTTCCTCCACAACATCGACTCGGTCGGGGCCGACCTCGACCCGGCCATCCTCGGCCGCCACATGGCAGGCGGGTCGTGCCTGACGGTGGAGGTGATCCCGCGGCGGATCGAGGACCGCGGCGGCGGCCTGGCCCGCGTCAACGGCCGGCCGCGGCTCGTGGAGGGCCTGGCCATGCCCCGCGAGGAAGACGAGTTCAAGCTGCGGTTTTACAACTCGCTCTCCACTTGGATCGACATCGACCAACTACTCGCCTTCTTCGGGCTCGGCCGGGGCGATCTCCGCGACGAGAGTCGCGTGGCCGCGGCGGTGCGGGCCGCGGCGGCGAAGGTGCCCACCTATGTGACCCTCAAGGACGTCAAGAAGCGGTGGGGCCACGGCCAGGAAGACGTGTTTCCCGTCACGCAGTTCGAGAAGCTCTGGGGCGACATGACCGCGATTCCCGAGGTCTCGAGCCGGTTTGTCGTGGTGTCGCGGCTGCGGGGCCAGCAGCTCAAGGACGTGGCCCAGCTCGACGGCTGGCTGCGAGACGGGTCGGCGGCCTACGTCGAGTCGCTCTGCGAGTGGGAGTGAGGCCGCCCGGGGCAGGACTGTCTCAATATGGTTCGATGGCTGACGATTTTCGCCGTTGACACCCCAATGAACGCCCGTATACACTATCCAGGGAGAGGCGCTTGCGGCAGGTTGATGGCCAGGGCCCCACACCTTGGCTTTGCGTAAGTAGGCCGGCAAAAGCGAACGCTCGTGTGAGGAGGCTGTCATGATTCGAATCATTGCCGATGAGTCGGTCCAGTCGACGCTGGAAGGAATTACCGAGACCATCGAACTGCGTGACAAGCATGGCGAGTTGCTCGGTTTTTTTTCACCGGCTTCGCCGCAGACGGCAAAACTCTATGCGGAGGCGGCAGCATCGATTGATCCTGCCGCTGTCAAGCACCGGCAGCGCGTCGCACACGTGACCTACTCGACGACAGAAGTTCTTGGCCGGCTGACCGACGCGGGTCGGGAATGACGTGGTCCACGGCCGTCACTTTCGTCCTGGGCGGTTCACATGACTGTGTCCATCCTCGATCCGTGAGTTTCGGGCTGGACTAGCGAGCCAGCTCTCGAGGGTATCGGACACGATCGTTTCGAGTCCGGCCATTTGCTAACGTTCCAGGCGTTAGGTAACCTAACGGACAGGACGTTAGACAGGCGGTGGCGGTGTGG
>JBIIYH010000277.1:0-3849 GCA_044346905.1 Pirellulales bacterium | reverse complement strand
ACCTCGTCGTCGGCCCGGTCGAGCAGGCCCGGCAGCATGTCGGCGAGGTCGGCCTCGACCTGGCCCTGGTTCTGCGACGTCGGCGGCACGATCACGGCGGCCTTCACCAATCCGTCGCCGCCGACCTCGTAGCGATGGTAGAGAATCCCCCGCGGCGCCTCCGTGGCATGGCAACCGACGCCGTCGCGGGGCTGCCACTCGATCCGGCAGGGGGCGATCGGCCGGTCGGCATACGCCGTCGCGAGCCGGATCGCCTCCTCGCAGGCCGCCACGATCTCGATCCCGCGGGCCACGATGCTGTGGAAGGAGTTGGTGATCGGCAGCGGGACGCCGCTCGCCTCGGCGGCCGCGCGGGCTCGCGGCGGCAACTGGTCGAAGCAGAGGTTGAGCCTGCTCACGGGCCCGCAGAGGTAGGGCTTCTGCTCGGGCAGCATCACGCTCTGGAGCGCCGTGCTCCAGGGCACCTGCCGCTCCTGGAAGTGTTGTTCGTAGTCGGCCACGTCGATGTCGAGCCCGCTCGACGAGACCACGCGGCCGTGGTTCATCGGGTATTCGGCGGCGGCCCGCAGGCAGACGCACTCGTAGGCCCGCGTGAAGTCGGGAAACTCGAATCGGCTCGTCTCCCGCACCACCTCCTCGGCGGCCGCCAGCCCCCACTGGAGATCGGGAACGAGGCCGCGAATCGCGGCCGGGTCGGGAGCCTTATGAAAGCCTCCCACGGCGACGTTGATCGGGTGCACCGCCCGGCCGCCCACCACCTCCATGATCCGGTTGCCGAGCGCCTTGAGCCGCAGGCCCCGCTCGACGAGCTCGGGGGCCACCTTGGCGAGCGCCAGGCCACTCTCGTGGCCGAGGAAGTCGGGCGCGTGGAGGAGATGGATGTGGAGCGCGTGGCTCTGGATCCACTCGCCACAGTAGAGCAGCCGCCGCAGGGCCTCGATGGGCGGCGGGATCGTGATGCCGAGCGCCTTTTCGGCCGCCTGGCAGGCACTCATCTGGTAGGCCACGGGGCAGATGCCGCAGATCCGGGCTACGAGGTCGGGCAGTTCGCGGATCGCCCGCCCCTGCACGAGCTTCTCGAAGAACCGCGGCGGCTCGTAGATCGAGAACTCGGCGATCTCGACCCGACCGTCGGCCACCCGCACCCGCAACGACCCCTCCCCCTCGACGCGGGCCAGGGCGTTGACGGTGATTTTCCGAATCACGGGATCACTCATGACACACCAGAGAAAAAAGGGGACATCCCCCGTTTCTAGGAAGCCCCCCCGTCCGCGCTGCCCACCAGGGTCGGGCCGTCTCCAGCGGATGGAAAACGGGGGATGTCCCCTTTTTTCTCCAGGCGGTCGCTCTCGGCGCGAAACGCCGGGGCGTAGCCGTTGAACGACCGCACCAGCCGGGTGAGCTCCGCCCGCGGCGTGCCCCGGGCCTCATAGAAGCCGGAGAGGCTCACGAGGTTCGTCGCCTCGGCCGGGCCGTAGCAGCCGAAGCATTCGCGGTCGTGGGCCGGGCAGATCGCCCCGCAGCCGGCCTGAGTCACCGGCCCCAGGCAGGGAATGCCCTTGGCGACGGCCACGCAGACCGTGCCCCGGGCCTTGCACTCCACGCAGACGGAATGGCCCGGGACCCGCGGCTTGCGGCCGAGCACGACCGCCGTGACGAGTTCCACCAGTTGCCGGGTGTCGATCGGACAGCCCCGCAGCTCGAAATCAACCGGCACGTGGTCGGCGATGGCCGTGCTCGTCGCGAGTGTGGTGATGTATTCGGGGGAGGCGTAGACGGCGCCCAGAAAATCGTCGATTTTCCCCCAGTTCCGCAGGGCCTGGATGCCGCCGGAGGTCGCGCAGGCGCCGATCGTGACGAGAAACCGGCACTGGCGGCGGATCTCCCGAATCCGCTCCGCGTCGTGGGCCGTCGAGATCGAGCCCTCCACGAGCCCCACGTCGTAAGGCCCGGGCACGACCGCCGAGCTCGCCTCGAGGAAGTGGTCGATCCGGACCCGGTCGGCGATCTCGAGCAGCTTGCCCTGGGCGTCGAGCAGCTGCAACTGGCAGCCGTCGCACGAGGCGAACTTGAAGACCGCCAGGCTCGGCTTCGTGGGGAGAGTGGCCATGGCCGGCTCGCCGGGGGTGCGGGGCCGCGGGGAAGGACTGCCACGGAATCATACGCGAGTGGGGAGATTGCCGACCGCAGCCGTGGCGACTAGCACGGGCCGCGGCATGATCATCACGGCAACAGCCGCCGCCTGGGCGGTCCAGAGCTTGCGGAAAAAGCCCGGCCGGTTCACCACCGGTCCTGAACGACTGGCCCGCAGGCCGCGATGAATGTCTCCTACAAGCAGGCGCCAGCGGGGGGCCGCCCATTCCGGGGGTCGCAGAATCCCGTGGTTTGCATCGTTTCTACATTTTTGTAGGCTAGATCGCCACGTGTTCATTACCCTCCAGATGCGGGAGATGCCGATGGCGGCTGGAGTGTCGCAGGTTTCCGCCGTGATCGCCGACACGACCCGTGAGCGGCTCGAGCGATTCGCCAAACAGCACGGGGTCAAGAAGTCGCACCTGATCGAGACGGCCATCCTGCATCATCTGGCCGCGCTCGAGGAGCTGCCGGCCGACGTCGTGGTGCCCCCGGCGCTCGTGCTTTCCCGCGCGGCGGGGGCCGACCTGATCCGCCGCATCGAGCGGCCGGCGCCGCCGACTCCCGCACTGAAGGCCCTGTTCGATGCGGATTGAGATCCGGCCGCTGCGGCCGGAGGACGAGCGGACTTCGTTCTCGTCGGGTGACATCGAACTCGATCGCTTTTTTCGCAACTACGCCGGCCTGAACCAGTTTCGTCTCCATCTGGGCACGACCTACGTGGCCGTGGGCGACGGCACCGTCGTCGGCTATGCAACGGTCGCGCCGGGATCCATCACGATCGATCAACTGCCACGACCGGAGCGGCGGCGGTTGCCGGGCTACCCGCTGCCGATCCTGCGGCTGGCGCGGCTCGCTGTCGCCACGACTCACCACGGCCGTGGCATCGGCTCACGGCTCGTGCGATTCTCGCTGGAGCTTGCCAGCGAGATGGCGGACCGGTTCGGTTGCATCGGCGTCGTTGTCGATGCCAAGCCTGCCGCGGTGGGCTTTTACGCCCGCCTCGGGTTCGTGGGCGTGGCGGTCGAGAGTGGCGAACTGCCCAGCCGACCCCGGCCGCAGGTCTTGTTTCTGCCGATCGGTTCGATTCCCCCCCGCCGCTGACGACCGGCACGCGGCGGGCTACAACTGCCGCACGGCCAGATACCCGGCGATCCGGTCATACGCGAACACCGGGCCGTCCTGGCAGACGAAGTGCGGCCCAAACTGGCAGAGCCCGCAGTGCCGCACGGCACAGGCCATGTTCCGCTCGAGCGACACGAAGACGTCGTGGAGGGCGATCCCGACTCCGGCCGCCGCCCGGGCCACGGCCGTCATCATCGGATCGGGCCCGCAGCAGAGCACGGCGGCCCGCGCGGGATCGATCGCGAGATCCGCGAACAACTCGGTGACGAGGCCGACATGGCCGTGCCATGCGGCGTCACCTGAGTTCACGGTGGGCCGCACGTCGATTCCGGCCGCCCGCCAGGCGGCGTACTCCGAGGTGTAGAAGAGGCCGGCCGGCGTCTTGGCACCGTGCAGGATCGTGACGCTCGCGTAGTGGTCGCGGTGCCGGGCAACCTCCAGGATCGCCGTCCGCTGCGAGGCCAGGCCCAGGCCGCCGCCGACCACGATCACGTGCCGGCCCCGGAGCACATCCACCGGCCAGGGGCGGCCGTAGGGGCCGCGGAGCAGCACCTCGTCGCCCACGTCGAGCCGCGCGAGCGCCTCGGTGAC
>JBIIYH010000276.1:0-3850 GCA_044346905.1 Pirellulales bacterium | reverse complement strand
TCCGGCGGCTCGGCCGTGCAGCGGGGCTCGCGGGCGAACGGGCAGCGGGGATGAAACCGGCAGCCGGCGGGAAAATCCCGGGGTTGCGGCACCATCCCGGGAATCGCGGCGAGCGGCTTGCCCGTGCCGGTGCGGTGCTCGGGCCGCGCGGCCAAGAGGCCGATCGTGTAGGGGTGCAGCGGGCGGGCGAAGAGCTCCGCGGCGGGAGCCTGCTCCACGATCTTGCCGGCATACATCACGGCCACGTGGTCGCAGGTCTCGGCCACCACGCCCAGGTCGTGCGTGATCAGGAGCAGCGCCATCCCCAATCGGCGCCGGAGGTCGGCGAGCAGTTCCAGAATCTGTGCCTGGATCGTGACGTCGAGCGCGGTGGTCGGCTCGTCGGCGATCAACAGGTCGGGCTCGCAGGCCAGCGCCATCGCGATCATCACCCGCTGCCGCATCCCGCCGGAGAGTTGATGGGGATACTCGTCGAGCCGCCGCTCGGGATCGGCGATCCGCACGAGTCGAAAGAGCTCGAGGGCCCGGGCCCTGGCCGCCGCCGGCGTCACGTCACGATGCAGCCGCACGGCCTCGGCCACCTGGGCGCCGATCGTGAACACGGGATTGAGGCTCGTCATCGGCTCCTGGAAGATCATCCCCACGCGGCCGCCGCGAACCTGCCGCAGCCGGCCCTCGGGAAGCCCCACCAGATCGAGCGGCCGGCCGTCGACCTCGAGCAGGATCTTCCCCTGTTCGATCCGGCCGGGCGAGGCCACGAGGCCGAGCACGCTCATCGCCGTCACGCTCTTGCCGCAGCCGCTCTCCCCCACGAGCCCGACCGCCCCGCCCCGCGGAATCGACAGCGACACCCCATCCACCGCCGGCACCCGGCCGGCCGGCGTGTGAAACGCGGTCACGAGGTCGTGGATCTCGAGCAGAGGCACTAGTGGTCTTTCCGAGAGTTCCATGGCGTTGAGGGGTAGCCCGTGCCAATCGAGCGGCGTTGGAAACCGAGCGTAGGCAGGATGCCGAAGCGAGGTTTCCATCGAGCGACCGAAGGGCAGGATGCCCGCAGGGAGCGTCCGGCGAGATGGCACGGGCTACCCCGGCAGACCTCAGTTGACCCTTGGCTATTCACGACGAGCAGCATCACTTCCGCGCCTCCCGGAGCCGCGGGTCGGTCGCTTTCTGCAGCCCCTCGCCCACGAGGTTGAAGGCCAGCACGGTGAGGAAGATCGCCAAACCAGGAAAGAACACCAGCCACCACATCTTGAGATTCGAGCGGGCGTCGTTGAGCAGCGAGCCCCAGCTCGCCGAGGGGGGCGGCTGGCCGAAGCCGAGAAACGACAGGCCGCTCTCGGTGAGGATCGCGGCGGCGATCCCGAAGGTGATCGGCACCATCACCGGTGCCAGGGCGTTGGGGAGCACGTGGCGGAGGATGATCCGGCCCGGGCCCGCGCCCACCGCCCGGGCGGCCGTGACGAACTCCGCCGACTTGAGCCTCAAGAACTCCCCCCGCATCAGCCGCGAGATGCCCGTCCAGCCGGTGAGACCCAGCACCGCCATCATCTTCCAGATCGTGGGCTTCTCCACGATCGCCAACAGCGCCAGGATCAGGACGAGCGTGGGCACGCACATCACCACCTCGGTCGCCCGGCTCACGACCGCATCCACCCAGCCGCCGAAGTAGCCCGCCAGCGCCCCCACCGTGATCCCGATCGTGGCCGCGATCCCCATCGAGACGAAGCCGACGAGCAGGGCCACGAGCGTGCCGTGGACCATCTTCGCGAACACGTCCACGCCCGCCTGGGTGGTGCCGAACAGGTTGCGGCGGCTGGGTCGCCCCTCGTCGCGGGCGGGGTTGCCCGGCAGCCCCGGCCACTCGTCGGCCCGCACGGCCCGGTAGGGATCTTGGAACACCAGTGGCCACACCGCCCAGCTCTCCGGATCCTTCTGGCGGAGGTTCCGCGGATACTCGCCGCGAAACTTGTCGGTGGCGAACACCACCGGCTCCCAGGCCCGGTTGTAATAGGCCAGGCAGGGAGCATAGATCCGCCCCTTGTAGCGGCAGACCACCGGCTTGGTGCCGGCGATCGCGGGCGCCAAGACCGCGATCGCGCCGAGCAGGCCGACGAACACGAGCCCGCCCATGGCCAGCGGCATCCGCCGGTAGCGGTTCCAGGCCTCGGCCCAGAAGCCCCGGGGAGGCGTGGGTGTTGCTCGATGTGGTGTGGGCATGGAAGGTGAATCTTCGGTCAGCGGAGAAAAGCCGCCGGCCAGGGGCACGTGCTCGCCGCCGGCGGATTTTGACATTGCATGCTCCTGCCGCATGGCTCATCAACGGTGGCAGTCAAAATGCACCGGCGTCTGCGCGCGACCCCTTGGCCAGCTCCCGGTTTGATTTCCAGATCACCATCGTCATTCCATGCTCACCCGCGGATCGACCCAGGCATAGAGAATGTCGGCCAAGAGTTGGCCGGCGAGCGTGAGCACGCTAAACAAGAGCGTCAGCCCCATGATCGTGGGATAGTCCCGCTCCCGCAGGCTTTCGAAGAACAGCCGGCCCATGCCCGGCCAGGTGAAGATTTGCTCGACGATCACCGAGCCCCCGAGCAGGGCCGGCAGCGACAGGCCCAGGAGCGTGACCAGCGGGATCAGCGTGTTGCGGAAGGCATGGTGCACGAGCACCCGCACCGGCCCCGCCCCCTTGGCCCGGGCGGTGCGGATGTAGTCCTGGCGGAGCACCTCCTGGAGATTCGTGTTGATGAACCGCGAATACCAGGCGAGGCTGACGTAGGTCATGCAGACCAGTGGCAGGATCGCGTGCCAAGCCACGTCGGCCAGCCAGGCGGCCGTGGAGGCGTGCGGCAGGCCGCTCGTCATGCCGAACAGCGGCAGTTCCCAGGGCTTCCCCTCGGACCAGACCGAGAACACGAGCTGCAAGGCCAGCGCCGCCACGAACGTGGGCACGGAGTAGAGCATGTAGAGCACGAGGCTCACGCCCCGCTCGTCGGCCGAGCCGCTCCGGGCGGCGGCGTAGAGCCCCAGCGGGATCGAGACCGCCCAGGTGATCAAGAGGCTGCCGGCCGAGAGCGCGAGCGTGGGCCCGATCCGCTCGCCGATCAGCTGCGTGACCGGGGCCTTGCGGGAGATGCTCCGGCCGAGGTCACCCCGCAGCACGTTGCCGAGCCAGATGAAGTAGGCCTCGTGCCAGGGCTTGTCGAGCCCGTAGGCGGCCTTCATCCGCTCGAGATCGGCGGGATTGAGCCGGCGGCTCGGATCGGTCTGGGCGACGGCCACCGTCAGCGGCGTGCCGGGGATCGACCGGATCAGCCCGTAGACCACGAACGAGATCAGGACGAGCGTCACCAGCCCCAGCGCCAGCCGACGCAGGAGGTGATGGATCATGGCCCTACCCTCGCCCCCAGGCCTGCCGATGCCAGCTTGGCGGGAGCGAGGGGCCGCCCATGCCAATGGAGCCGGCCTTGATGGCGAGCGCAGGCAGGATGCCGAAGCGAAGCCAGCATGGAGTGAGCGGAGGCCAGGATGGCCGCAGCGAACGTCCGGCGACATGGCATGGGCGGCTCCTCGCGGTGCATCAACTCGCGACCGCTCATGGCACGGGCGTCCAGAGGCTGCCGAAGCCGGGGGAGTAGTGGAAGGGGCCGCGGGGGCTGAAGACGTAGCCGCGGACGTCCTTCGAGAAGCCGTGGAAACTGTTCCGCCAGTAGAGCCAGGTGTAGGGCTGGTCCTCCCAGAGGAGCTCCTGGATGCGGGCGTACTTCTCGGCCCGCTTGGCCCGGTCGACCTCGGTGCGGCCCTCCACGAACAGCCGATCGACCTCAGGATTGGAGTAACTGCCGAAGTT
>JBIIYH010000063.1:0-13034 GCA_044346905.1 Pirellulales bacterium | reverse complement strand
CATCGAGCAGGCGTATGTCCTCCAGGAGGAGCCGAAGCTGCCGCTCAAGGCCGCCCGGTCCGCAGGCAACGGCCGGCTGCCCTGCCTCGACCTCGCCAAGCTTCGCGAGCGGGCGATCCGCGAGGCCCTGGAAGTGACCCGCGGCCACAAGGCCAACGCGGCCAAGCTGCTGGGTGTTCATGCCAACACGATGACCCGGCTGCTCAAGGAGCTCGACGGCCGGATCGATGACGCCGACTCGGGCGACGCGTGATTCACCGCGTTGGGCGGTCCCCGTGAGCCGCCGGCCGCCGCTGACACGTCAGTGGATTCGGCAGGTGCCGTCATCGCACCGGCCTGCGATCCGGTATCGGTTGCGGGCCACGACGCCGTAAAGCCAGCGCCACAGTGGCAGGCTGCCGGGCACGTGGAGCGGCACCGCCAGCGGCCAAAGCAGCGGCAGCCGCCGCGACAGATACCGGACGGCCTCGGCGCCCGCACGGGAGCGACCACCGGTGTCGACGACGTGCATCTCGCCGGCGAGATCCTCGGGGGCGAGTTCCGGAAACTCAGCCCCCACCACCGGGTCGTGCAGAGACAAAAACCGTAGGCGGCCAGCGAGGTCGAGCCGACGCAGCATCGCGATCTGCCCGCGGCAGAACCGGCACTGCCCATCGTAGACCACGGTATCCCGAGCGGGCCGGGCAGCGACGGTGCGGCAGCGTGATCCGACGGTCATGGGTGGGCTTCCGGCGTGGTGACGGACCAGCGGCCACCACCCGATGGTAACCGGCTGGCTGGCCCCGGCTTAACGCGGCCTCCCGAAGTTCGTTCCTTGGCTCTGCGGGAGCGAGTGGCTCATTCGGGGAGCTTGGCAGAAGTGCAGGATCGTGGCCGCTCCCACCGAGAGCAGCGTCCAGGGGGCCCAGTCGGGGGCCTGGAAGGTGCGTTCTCCACCCGCGCCATCGAGCGGCACCAGCACCGCCGAATCGACCACCAGCATCTCGACCCCAAGGATGCAGGCGAAAATGCCCGCCGCCAGCAGGAAACTCTTCGTCATCGACCGCCTGCCGATCGCATCGGCAGCCACCGGGATCCGCGGCAAGCGGGACACGCGCCGCTTGGACCGCAGGGGGAAGGATCGGCAGGCTCTCGGGAAAACTCGACCGCAGGGGCTGCCCGTGCCGGTCGTGCGGGCCATCAGGCCTCGCCGCCCCCCATGGCGGCCTCGGGCGGCTCCACGGCCGTTCGGACCGGCCGGCGGTCGCTCACCGTGCCGGGCACGATCAGCGGCGCACCGGTCGCCGCCTCGACGAGCCGGCGGAGCTCGTCGCCGTCGATGACTTCGATCTCCATCAGCCGCCCGGTGACCGCCTCGAGGGCGGCACGGCGGCTCTCCAGGATCCGGCGCACGGCCTCCATCGCCGCGTCGACGATCCGGCGGACCTCCTGGTCGATCTCGCGGGCCGTCTGCTCGCTGTGGCTGCGGGCGGCGGGGAGATCGGCTCCGGCGGCCGCCAGAAACGGCGACCGCGGGCTCTCCCGGTAGGTGACGCGGCCGAGCCGGCTCATGCCGTAGTCCATCACCATCGCCCGGGCGATCTCGCTGGCCCGCTCGAGGTCGTTTTGGGCGCCGGTGGAGACGTCGGCATAGACCATCTCCTCGGCGATCGTGCCGGCCAGGAGCACCTGGATCCGGCTCTCGAGCTCGCTCTGCGTGAGCAGATAGCGATCATCCTCGGGCCGCTGCATCGTGTAGCCGAGGGCCGCCAGCCCGCGGGGGATGATCGAAACCTTGTGGACGGGGTCGGTGTTGGGCAGCGAGAAGGCCGCCAGCGCGTGGGCCGCTTCGTGGTAGGCGACCCGCTTCTTCTCGTCCTCGTGGATCACCCGCTTCTTTTTCTCGAGCCCCGCGGTCACCCGCTCGACGCCCTCGTTGAACTCGTCGAGTCCGACCGACTGCTTGTCGTTGCGGGCCGCGAGCAGGGCCGCCTCGTTGACGAGATTCGCGAGATCCGCCCCCACGAAGCCCGAGGTGATCCGGGCGATCTGGCCGAGATCGACCGTCGGGTCGAGCTTCACGTTGGCCACGTGCACCCGGAGGATCGCCTCCCGGCCGCGGACGTCGGGGCGGTCGACGAGCACGTGCCGATCGAAGCGGCCGGGCCGCAACAGGGCCGGGTCGAGCGTCTCGGGGCGGTTGGTGGCCGCCAGCACGATCACGCCCGAGTTGCTCCCGAAGCCGTCCATCTCCACGAGCAGGGCATTGAGCGTCTGCTCCCGCTCATCGTGGCCGCCGACCACGCTCGTGCCCCGGGTCTTGCCCAGCGCGTCGAGCTCGTCGATGAAGATGATGCAGGGAGCCTTGGCCGCGGCCTGCTGGAACATGTCGCGAACCCGCGCGGCCCCCACGCCCACGAACATCTCCACGAAGTCGCTGCCCGAGAGGCCGAAAAACGGCACCCCCGCCTCGCCGGCGATCGCCTTGGCCAGGAGCGTCTTGCCGGTGCCGGGGGGACCCACGAGCAGCACGCCCTTGGGGATGTGGCCGCCGAGCACCTGGTATTTCTCGGGGCTCCGCAGAAACTCCACCACCTCGCGGAGTTCCTCGACCGCCTCGTCGATCCCGGCCACGTCGTCGAAGGTGATCCCGAGATCCTCCTGGGCATACATCTTGCCGCGGCTGCGACCGAAGGCCATCGGACTGCCGGCCCCGCCGAGCCGGCGGATCATCAGGAAGAAGAGCAGCCCGAACAGCCCCGTCAGCAGGAGCATCGGCATCCAGTTCCGCCACGGGCTCGGGGGATCCTCGTAGCGGAAGGCCACCGAGTGGGCCTCCAGCAGCCGCATCAGTTCCGACTCGGAGTGTTCGCTCGGCAGCTTGGCCGTGGTGAACCGCCGCTCGAGCGGCGTCGCGTTCGGCAGGCTCGGCAGGTCGCCGGTTTCAGGCCGAACCGCCCCGTCACCGGACAGTTCGCGAACCGTGCCGGCCACCTCGTAGGCACCGATCACGACATCGTGGAGGTCGCCATAGCGGCCCGACCGCCCCGGCTCGCTCCCGGCGGAAATCGCGACGTAGCGTTCGTCGCCGGTGGCGGTGGCCGCCCGAATCAGCCGCTGCAGGTCGCTGTAGGAGATTTTGAGCTGGCTCGGCGTGCCGATCAGGCTGATCGCGAACAGGCTGGCCACCCCCGCGGCCAACAGCGACCAGACCAGGTTGCTCCCCAGGAAGGGCTTGCGGTCGGACGATCGCCGGGGGATGTCGCGCTTGCTGCTCATGCCGGATCCCGTGGGTGGAGCCTACCCCGCCTCCGGCGACGTCCCGCCTCAGGCCATAGAGTGGCATGGTACGCCCGAAAAAACCCCGCGACAAACCTGACCGCCCTTTTTCGGACCGCACTCATGGCCAGGAAACCGGCTGCGGGCCGCCACAAAACCGCGAGTGGAACTTCCGGCCCGGAATTTTTAGACTTGTGTGTTCGCCCTGCCGCCCCACGCCCCGCCCATGCCCTCCACCTCTCGCGAACCCCTGGACGGGCTGCCTGTCTTCCCAGCAGCAGTCCCAGGGCAAGGGCTGCGGGTCGCGATCCTCGGCTCCACCGGCAGCATCGGCCGCAGCACCATCGACGTGGTCGCGGCATCCGGCGGTCGGCTCGTGCCCTGGCTCCTGGCCGCCGCCACGAGCGTCGGGCCGCTCGTCGAGCAGGCCCGCCGGCTGCGGCCCAGCTGGGTGGTCATCACCGATCCGGCGGCGGCGGCGACCATCGCCCGGGATGACCTGCCGGCCGGCACCCGTCTCGCCGTGGGGCCCGAGGCGCTCGACGAACTGGTGGCAGACCCCGCTATCGACCGGGTGGTCTCCGCGATCGTCGGGGCCGCCGGCCTGCGGAGCACCTGGGCGGCGATCGAGGCCGGCAAGACGGTGGCCCTGGCCAACAAGGAAACACTCGTGATGGCCGGCCCGCTGGTGATGCGGCGGGCGGCGGAGACCGGCTCCCGCATCATCCCGGTCGACAGCGAGCACTCGGCGATCCACCAGGCGCTGGCCTGCGGTCGGCCGGCCGAGGTTGAGCGGCTCGTGCTCACCGCCAGCGGCGGCCCGTTTCGGACCCGCTCCCGGGAGTCGCTGCCCCTGGTCACGCCCGAGGAGGCGCTCAGGCATCCGACCTGGTCGATGGGGCCGAAGATCACGATCGACTCGGCGACGATGATGAACAAGGCCCTGGAACTGATCGAGGCCCGCTGGCTGTTCGGCCTGCCGGCTGAGAAGCTCGCGGTGGTCGTGCACCCGCAGTCGATCGTCCACTCCCTCGTGGAGTTCGTCGATGGCGCCGTGATCGCCCAGCTCGGGCCCCCCGACATGCGGCTGCCGATCCAGTACGCGCTCTTGTATCCCGACCGGGTTCCAGGGCCCGCCAAGCGGCTCGACTTCGCCGCGCCCATGCGGCTCGACTTCGAGCCTCCCGATCCGGAGCGGTTTCCGGCGGTTCGGCTCGGGCACGAGGCTGCCGCCCGGGGGGGCACGGCCGGCGCGGTGCTCAATGCGGCCAATGAAGAGGCGGTTCGCGGATTTCTCGAGGGGGCGGTGCGGTTCACCGACATCGCCGAGATCTGCGGCCGGGTGCTCGCGGAGCATCCGTTTCAGGACAGTCCCACGCTCGACGACGTCTACCGTCTCGACGCCTGGGCGAGGCAGGAGGTGGGCAAGTGGGCGTGTGTCTGAGCGGCGGGTGCCTGGTGGCAGCCGCGACCTGGGCGGAGTGGATCATCCAGCCGTCGAGCTGGTGGGTGATCCTGCAGGTGGCCGGCGGCCTGGGGTTCGTGATTTTCGTCCATGAACTGGGGCACTTCCTCGTGGCCAAGGCCTGCGGGGTGAAGTGCGAGAAGTTTTTCCTCGGCTTCGACGTGGGCGGCCTCAAGCTGCTGAGTTTCAAGTGGGGCGAGACGGAATACGGCATCGGCGCCCTACCGCTGGGCGGCTACGTGAAAATGCTCGGGCAGGACGACAATCCGGCCGCGGCGGCCGCCGAGGCTCAGCGGGCCAGGGCTGCGGGGCCCGGCCACCCGCTCACGGCCGGCGACCTGCCGCCGGAGCCGACCGCCGGCCCGCACCCCGCCTGGGATCCGCGGAGCTATCCGGCCCAGAGCGTGCCCAAGCGGATGGCGATCATCTCGGCCGGCGTGATCATGAACGTGATCTTCGCGGTGCTGATGGCCTCGCTCGCCTACGGCCTGGGCGTCAAGGAGATGACCTGCACGATCTCCGGAGTCCGCACGGGCGGGGCCGCCTGGCGGGCGGGCCTCAAGACCGGCGACGAGATCGTGAAGATCGGCGACCGCGACAACCCGATCTTCAACGACCTGCGGCATGGCGTGACCGTCGCCGACGTCGCCAAGGGAGTCGAGTTCACCGTCCGCCGCCCGGCCGACGGCAGCACCCGCGAGGTGGTCCTCAAGCCCGACACCGACCTGGGCGCGCCCACGATCGGCGTCACCAGCCCGATCTCGCTCACCCTGCCGGCCGATTTCCGTAAGGGCCTGCCGGGGGCAGCGGGCCGGGCCGAGCCGGTGCTCGAGCCCGGTGACACCGTGCGCACGATCGACGGCGTCGAGGTGAAAACCTATGCGGAACTCCTGGCGGAACTGTCGCGGAAGCCATCCGCCACGCTCATGCTGGGCGTCGATCGCCGGGCGAAGGGGGCCGCGAACCCGGAGCGGGTGGAGATCGCCCTGCCGCCCCAGCGGCGGCGGGTGACCGGAATCACGATCGGCCCCGCCCGGGTCACCGCCATTCAAGAAGGCTCCCCGGCCGCGGCGGCCGGAATCGAGCCAGGCGACACGATCCTCGCCGTCGATGGCCAGCCCGTCGGCGACCCGCTGACGCTCGAGGACAGGCTCGCGGCGTTCGTGGGCAAGCAGGTCGCGCTGACTCTCGGCCGCGAGGGGAAGGCCGACCGCGAGGTCACGATCACGCCCCGCGCGGTCACCTGGCGGGACGACGAGACATCGGGGCCGGGTTGCCGGGTGGCGGTCTCCGCGCTCGGCGTGGCGCTGGCCGTGGCGGATCGCGTCACCGACGTCGCCGCGGGCAGTCCGGCTGCGCAGGCCGGGCTCGTGGCCGGCGAGCGGCTGACGCGGGCCAACCTCCTGCTGCCGGGTGAATCGGCTGACGACGAGGGGGTGCCGATCTCGGCCCAGGACCCCAACTGGCCGGCAGTCGCGGCCGCGATCCAGCAGCTTCCGGCCGGAACGAAACTGCGGCTCGAGGTGGCCACTGAGGCGGGTCCGACCCGCTCGCTCGAACTCGAGCCGGCCGAGGCCGATGACCTGTTCGTCGTGGACCGGGGCCTGGTCTTCGACCCGGTCTACGAGAAGGTGCAGGCCCGCTCGGTGGGCGAGGCTTTCGGCCGCGGCCTGCGAAAGGCGGGCGAGGATCTCTCGCTCGTCTATAGCTTCCTCGGCAAGCTCTGGAGCAACGCGATCAGCCCGCGGCTATTGGGCGGCCCGATCGAAATCGCCAAGCAGGCCGGGAAGTCGGCCGAGGAGGGCTTCGGCAGGCTGCTCTTGTTCCTCACGATGCTGTCGGCCAACCTGGCGGTGGTGAACTTCCTGCCGATCCCGGTCCTGGACGGCGGGCACATGGTGTTCCTGCTCTACGAACTCGTCCGCGGCAAGCCGCCGAGCGAGAACGTGGTCGGGGTGCTGTCCTACCTGGGCCTGGCGCTGATCCTCACGCTGATGATGTTCGTGTTCGGCCTCGACCTGGGGCTGATCCCCCGGCGGTAGCCGGCCGGCCATCCCCGGCTCGAGCGGCCGGCCTATGCTTCCGGATATGCCGCCGCTCGCCCCGCCGCTGCCGACCTCCGCCGCTCCGCCCGAGCATCCCTTTCCGCCGGGGATCAGGGCGGTCGTGTTCGACGTGGTCCACACGCTCGTCGAGCCGTGGCCCACGGTCGCGGTCGCGTATCACGAAGCCGGCCTGCGGCACGGCGTGGAACTCGACCCGGCAGTAATCCAGCCCCGGTTCCGCGCTGCCTGGCGCCGCCAGGAGGAACTGGACGCGGTCGCCTCGCCCCCCTTCGCCACGAGCCGCGACCGCGAACTGGACCGCTGGCGGCAGATCGTGGCCGAAGTCTTTTCAGACGCCGCCGCGACCGACCTCATCTTCGCCGACCTCTGGGAGCACTTCGGCCGGCCCGAGGCCTGGCGGCCGGTGCCCACGGGCAGCGAGCTCGTGCTGGCCGCTCGCCGCGCCGGCCTGCCGATCGTGCTGGCGAGCAACTTCGACGAGCGGCTCTTGGGCCTGGCCACCGCGATCGAGCCCCTCACGCACGCCGATCACGTCTTCGCGTCGTCCGAACTCGGCTGGCGGAAGCCCTCGGGCGAGTTCTTTCGGGAGGTCGAGCGGCGGCTGGGCCTCGGACCGGAGCTGCTGCTGCTCGTGGGTGACGATCCCGAACTCGACGTGGCCGCCGCCCGCCGCGCCGGCTGGCACGCCCGCCCGCTGGGGTGAAAACGCGAGCGTGGGGCTGCCCGCGCCAATCGAACCGGCGTTGGAAACCGAAGCGCAGGCAGGATGCCGAAGCGAGGTTTCCATCGAGCGACCGGACGGCAGGATGCCGGAAGGGAGCGTCCGGTGAGATGGCACGGGCAGCCCCGCGCGGGTTCGTTCGACGGAGTGCGTCACTGCCGCTCGGTGCCGGTGTCGAGCACCGCCATGAAGGCCTTCTGAGGGATGTCTACGCTGCCGACGCTCTTCATCCGCTTCTTGCCCTCCTTCTGCTTCGCCCAGAGCTTCTTCTTCCGGGAGATGTCGCCGCCGTAGCACTTGGCGGTGACGTTCTTCCGCATCGCCGAGATCGTCTCCCGGGCGATCACTTTCGTGCCGATCGCGGCCTGTAGGGCGATCTCGAACATGTGACGGTCGATCTCGCCCCGGAGCTTCTTGACGATCGCCCGGCCGCGGCGGTCGGCGTCGCGGCGGTCGCAGATGATCGACAGCGCGTCCACCTTCTTGCCCCCCACCAGGATGTCGAGCCGGACCAGGTCGGCGGGGAAGTAGCCGACCAGCTCGTAGTCCATCGTGCCGTAGCCCCTGGTCACGCTCTTGAGCTTGTCGTGGAGGTCGTAGATCACCTCGGCCAGCGGCAGGTCGAAGCTGAGCATCGCCCGGGTGGGCGAGAGGTATTCGGTCTTGAGGTACACCCCGCGGCGGTCGGTGCAGAGCTGCATCACCGGGCCGATGTGCTCGACGGGAACGAGGAAGTTGGTCCGCACGATCGGCTGGCGAAACTCCTCGATCTGCCCCGAATCGGGCACGTCCTGGGGATTCGTGATCTCGATCGTCTCGCCGTCGCTCTTCAGGATCTGATACGTGACGTTGGGAGCGGTCTGCACGAGATCGAGGTCGGCCTCCTGCTCCAGCCGCTGCTGGATGATCTCCATGTGCAACAGGCCGAGAAACCCGCACCGGAAGCCGAAGCCGAGCGCCTCGCTGCTCTCGGGGGCGTATTCGAATGAGGGATCGTTGATCGCCAGCTTCTCGAGCGAGTCCCGCAGCTCCTCGAAGTTCTCGCCGTCACTGGGATAGAGCCCGCAGTAGACCATCCGCTGGGGCGGCTTGTAGCCCGGCAGGGCCGTGGCCGCGTCGTCGCCGGGGATGGTGACGGTGTCACCGACGTGCACCTCCTTGACGTCCTTGATGTTGCAGACGAGGTAGCCCACCTGGCCCGCCCCGAGCTCCTCGCAGGCCCGCCGCTGGGGCACGAACTGGCCGAGCTCGAGCACCTCGTGGGTGGTGCCGGTCCGCAGAAAGCGGATCTTCTGCCCCTTCTTGATCGTGCCGTCGATCAGCCGCACGTAGGTGATCGCGCCGCGGTAGCTGTCGTAGTGGCTGTCGAAGATCATCGCCCGCAGCACCGCCCCGGGGTCGCCCTGAGGGGGCGGGATCCGCTCCACGATCGCCGCCAGCAGCCCCTCGATGCCGAGGCCGGTCTTGGCGCTGACCTTGACCACCTCGTCGGGCTCGATCGCCAGGCTCTGCTCCATCTCCAGGAGTACCTCGTCCACGCGGGCATGGACCAGATCCACCTTGTTGATCACCGGCACGATCGCCAGGTTTTGGTTGATCGCGGCGTAGGCGTTGGCAACCGTCTGGGCCTCCACGCCCTGGAAGGCGTCGACGAGCAGGAGCGCCCCTTCGCAGCAGGCCAGGCTGCGGGAGACCTCGTAGTGGAAGTCGACGTGGCCGGGGGTGTCGATCAGGTTGAGTTCGTACCGCTCGCCGGCGAGGCGATATTCCATCCGCACCGCCCGGGCCTTGATCGTGATCCCCCGCTGCCGCTCGAGCTCCATGTCGTCGAGCATCTGCTCCTTGAGCTGCCGCTTCTCCACCGTGCCGGTGGCCTCGAGCAGCCGGTCGGCGAGCGTGCTCTTGCCATGGTCGATGTGGGCGATGATCGAGAAGTTGCGGATCCGCTTGCAGTCGATGCTCATGCGAGAGATTCTATCTGCTCCGGCCGGTCCTTCACCGGCCAGATTGTTTCGGAGGCTGTTCTGATGCTCCGTCCGGGGTCACGGCAGGTCGGTTTGGTTGTCACCCTGGCCGGTCTGGCTTGGGCAGGGCATGTCATCGTCTGGGCGGCCGAACCAGCCGCCGGGAAGCCCGCGGCCCCGCCCCCGAACGTGTTCGCGGCCCCGCAGGCCGACCTGGTCCTGATGAGCGTCATGCAGGAGGTGATCGCTCATGCCGCGGCGGGCCGCACGGATCAAGCCCGCGGCCGGCTGGAGGCGGCGATCGAGGCGGCGGAGATTCCCCCGGGCGTGGGCCGCTACAACCTGGCCTGCCTGCACTGCGCGACCAACGACACCGACGCCGCGCTCGCGGCCTTGGCCGCGGCCGTCGAGGCCGGCTTCGAGGACGTGGCCACGCTGGCCAACGACCCCGACCTGCGGCCCTTACGGGGGCTGCCACGGTTCGAGGAACTCGGCCGCACCGTGCTCGATCGGGCCCGGGCCGCGCAGCAGGCTCGGCAGGAGCAGGGGCCGCGGCCCAAGCCCCGGCCCGTCAAGGAAGGCGTGGCAGAGGTGGGGGAAGACAACACGGCCTGGGTGCCGCAGCTGGGCCGCTTCGTGGTAGCCCACGAGTTCCCCGCGGCGAAGCCCGACGCCGAGATCTCGACCCAGCCCGGGCCGGTGGGCGACCTGCTGCGGCAGTGGCGCAAGGAGGGCACCGCGGCGGGTCTGCGCGGGGTGCTCTACGACAACCATGACGCCGACCACAGCAACATGAACTACGAATGGTTTCCGGAGCTGGCCCGAGTCGAATACTGCGGGGCCGCGAAGACGGCGCGGACGGCGATGCACGGCGCCGGCGAACTCCACAGGGGGCTGCAGCTTCTCTTCGTGCACAACGCCCCCGTGATCGGCAACGCCTCGGTGGCCCAGACGCAGGGTCCGTTCTGGCGGAGCATGCCCAGACTGGCGATGGTGAACTCCGCGACCGCCACGCTGCTGGCGGATCAGTACGCCAACAACATGCTGTATTTCTATCCGGAGCACCGCGACCACGACCCCGAGAAGGATGGGGGGCATGGCGACGTCTATCCCGCCAACATCCCCTACCTGATCACGTCGCAGGGCTCGTCGGGTTCGGATCGCGCCTTCATGAACGCCGTGGCCGCCACGATCGCGGCCTTGCGGCCCGAAACCCAGAAGTTCCTGGTGGAAAAGCGTCTCCTGATGCCGACGGTGCAAATGATCTTCCGCTCCTCCCGCAAGCCGGTGGCCGGCCGCGACGACTATCTCTCGGGGCCGGCCCATCCGCCGGTCTTCGACGGGGCGACACTCGACGTGGAGCGGATGGTGCGGATGGCCCACGACCTCGAGCCCGAGGACGTGCCGCCGCTGGTGCGGCTGGCGGTCGAGGAGGAATATCTCGGCCGGCCGGGCATCGACTACTTCGAGGCCGGCCCCGGAGAAAAACTCTTCGACACCGTGTCGGCGGTGGCCCGGGTGGCCCGCTCGGCCCGCGACCGCCGGCGGATGGTGGCCAGCGTCGCGGCCACGCAAGACCCCAATGGCAAGCCGCTCTCGTTCGTCTGGCGGCTGCTGCATGGCGACCCGGATCGTGTGCAAATCAAACCGCTCGACCCGCTGGGCACGCGGGCAGAGATCCTGGTGGACTGGCATCCGCGGGCGGTCTATCCCGGCAGCGACCTGCCCTCCGCCCGGGTGGACGTGGGCGTGTTCGCCGACAACGGCACCCGCCTCTCCGCCCCCGCCTTTCTCTCCTGGTATTTCCCGCCCAACGAGCGCCGGGTCTACGAGGACGTGCCGGCCACGGCCCGGGCCGACCGCCAGGACGAGGTCAACGGCGATTCCCCACGGCGGATCGTCTCGATCGAGCGGCCCCCGGCGAGCGAGCGAGCGAGCTACGCCGATCCCATGATCCTCACGCCCGCCTCCTGGACCGACACCTACCGCTATGACGACGCCGGGAACGTCCTTGGCTGGACGCGGTCACGGGGCGACGGCAGCACGGAAGCCTTCACGGCCGACGGCCGGCGGATCATGAAGGCGGCCGAGACAGGCCAGCCCGAGGAGACTCGGCCGGTCCGCTACGTCCGCGAGCAGAAGGGCCCCGACGCCTGGCCGGTCTTGCGGGAAGAGGACGAGGACGAGGCCGCATCGGGCTCACCTGGGTCGCCGGCTCTGGGGCGGTGAAGGCCGCCGCTCAGGGCCGCCGGGCCCGGGCCGCCAGTCGGGCCAGGCCGGCCGCGCCGATCGAGCCGGCGTCGCCGCCGAGGCTCGCGAACCCGATCACGGTCTTCTCGGCGAGCGTGGGGAACGTCCGCCGCCGCACTTCGGCCTGGATCCGCTCCAAAAACGCCCGGCCGAGCGCCGCCCGCTCGCCGCCGAAGGTCATCGCCCCGCCGAGCATCACCGCCTCGGGATCGATCGCGTGCAGGAGCGACACGATCCCGATGCCCAGCCAGCGGGCCGTCTCCATCACCAGTTCGATCGCCAGGCCGTCACCCGCCTCCGCCTCGCGGCCGACGAGGATCGGCGTGAGTGGCTCGCCGGCGGCCACGGCGGTGACGAGCGAGCCGGTGCGGCCGGCGGCGATCGCCTCCTCGGCCCGGGCCACCAGCGACTTGGCACTGCAATACGCTTCGAGGTGGCCCGACTGGCCGCAGGGGCACATCCGGGCCGTCTCGGAGGGATCGACGATCATGTGGCCGCATTCGGAGCCATGGCTGTGGGCGCCCTCCACATTCAGCTCGCCGATGATGATCCCGCCGCCGACCCCCGTCCCGAGCGTCAGCAGGATGAGCGAGTCGTATTCCCGGCCCGCGCCCACCCAAAACTCGCCGCAGGCCGCGGCGTTGGCGTCGTTGGCGAAGGTCACCGGCAGGCCAGCATGGGCAGCCACCCGGTCCCGGAGCGGGAAGTTGTCCCAGCCCACGAGATTCCCGGCCCTCACGATCGTGCCGGCCGGGATGTCGAGCGGCCCCGGCGAGCCGAGGCCCACCGCCGCGATGTCCGCGGTCGCGATCCCGGCCTGGCGAGCCAGGAGACGCACCGCCCCGCCCATCCGGGCCGCCGCATCTTCCGGCCCCCGCTCGGAGTGGGTCTTCTCGGTGTGGAAGGCCACGACCCTGCCCAGGTCATCCACGAGCACCGCCTTGATGTTCGTGCCCCCGAGATCGACGCCCGCATACAGCGGCCGGCGAGCCTCCTCCAGGGACACGAGCTTTCGGCCGCCGCTCACAGGTCGGCCGCCACCGGCAGCCGCCCGCTCTCCACCGGGGGCGTGTCGCTCGTGCAGGCCTTCATGAACTCCACGAGATCGGTCTTCTCCTCGGGCGTGAGCCCAAGCGGCTTGAGCTTGTCGCTCAAGTGCGGGTTGGGATGGCCGCCTTTGTCATACCACTCCACCACCTCCTCGAGCGTGGCCTGGGAGCCGTCGTGCATGTAGGGACCGGAGTGGGCGACATTGCGGATCGTGGGAGTCTTGAAGGCGCCCCTGTCTTTCTCATCCTTGGTGACCACGA
>JBIIYH010000062.1:0-13067 GCA_044346905.1 Pirellulales bacterium | reverse complement strand
CACCGCTGGGCACCCGATCTCGAGCGGGATCGGGGCGTTCGCTTCCTCCACCAGACGTTCCTGCTGTGGCACTTCCTGATCGGTGCGGCACTGCTCGGCGCGGGCTGGTCGCTGTATGGGCGTGACGTCGGCATCTCATGGCTGCTCTGGGGGCTCGCCGTGCGGATGGTGATCGTGTTCCACATCACGTGGCTCGTGAACTCGGCGACCCACATCTGGGGCTACCGCAACTACGACACCACGGACGACTCGCGAAACCTGTGGTGGGTGGGCCTGCTCGCCTTCGGCGAGGGCTGGCACAACAACCATCACGCCCACCAGCGGATGGCCGCGCACGGTCACAAGTGGTGGGAGTTCGACCCGACCTACTGGGTGATCCTCGGCCTGGAACGGCTCGGCCTGGCCTGGGACGTGGTGCATGTGCCGCATTCGACCCGCCACAGTCGGGAGCCGGCGGCCGAGACCCCTGCCTCGGCCTGATCGCCGGGGCGGTTCGCCGCGTTCAGATGGGGCTGTTGCATTTTCAGCCCGCCCGTGTAGACTTTGCCCAACCTCGATTCGAAGCAATCAATGCCGCCCGTTGTGGGCGGTGAAACGTCTGATGTCGCTGACGAAAGAACGCAAGCAAGAGCTGATCGGTGCCCATCGGCGCGCAGACGCCGACACCGGGTCTGCGGAGATCCAGATCGCCCTCCTGACGGGCCGGATCACGCAACTCACCGACCATTTCAAGATGCACAGCAAGGACTTCGCCAGTCGGCGAGGCCTGCTGGCGATGGTGAGTCGCCGTCGCCGGCTGCTTGACTATCTCAAGCGGGTCGCCCCGCAGCGGTATCTCGACATCATCCAGAAACTCGAGATCCGCAAGTAGGATCCCGGCCGCCTCGTGCGGCGGATGGCGTTGATTGTGCGGCCCTTCCCGAGTGCCTCTGGCACCGAGGCGGAAGGTTCGAAGCGAGGCCGGCCGGGGCAGCGTTGCCCTGGTGCGAAACGCAACGCCAAGCCCCGCCGCCACCGCGCCCCGAAGGGCCACCGGCCGCCGGGCGAGAAGGGAAGGAAAGAACGAACCATGAAGCAGCGAGTTGAACGGAAGATCGGCGACCAGGTGCTCGCCATCGAGACGGGTTTTCTGGCCAAGCAGGCGGCAGGCAGCGTGCTCGTCTCCTACGGCGAGACGGTGGTGCTCGTGGCCTGCGCGACCGGCGCACCGCGGCCGGGCATCGACTTCTTCCCGCTCACCTGCGACTACCGCGAGCGAGTCGCGGCGGCCGGCAAGTTCCCCGGCGGCTTCCTCAAGCGGGAAGGCCGGCCCACGCTCAAGGAGACGCTCACCAGCCGGCTGATGGACCGTCCGATCCGGCCGCTGTTTCCCGCCGGCTTCTTCGACGAGGTCCAGATCCAGGCCAACGTGATGGCCAGTGACCGGCAAAACGACCCCGACGTGCTGGCGATGAACGGCGCCTCGGCGGCGCTCTCGATCTCCGCCCTGCCCTTCATGGGTCCGCTCGGCAGCGTCCGGCTCGCCCAGATCGACGGCCAGTTCGTCCCCTTCCCCACGATCGACCAGCTCGAGGAGAGCGACCTCGACCTCGTGGTCTCCGGGAGCAAGTCGGCGATCCTGATGATCGAGGGCTTCGCCCGCGAGATGCCCGAAGACCGGATGCTCGAGGCGCTCGACGAGTGCCACCGGATCATCCGCATGCTCTGTGAGATGCAGGAGGAGCTCGTCGCCCGGGCGGGCAAGCCGAAGAAGCAGTATGTGCTCGCCGACTACTCGGGCCTGACCGAGCGGATCACGCGGCAGTACTACGGGGAGCTCAAGACCGCCTGTGCCATCGTCGGCAAGCAGGATCGCAACAACGCGATCAAGGCGCTCAAGGAGCGGGCCAAGGCCGAGGTGGCCCCGGCCGAGCCGGCCTTCGGCTTCAAGCCGGGCGACGCCGGCGGCGTCAGCGAGGCCGACTTCAGCCACGTCTGGCACGACCTCCAGGAGAAGGCGATCCGCGAGCTGATCCTCGAGGGCAAGCGGCCCGACGGCCGCGACTCGCAGACCCTCCGGGCGATCCACTGCGAGGTGGACATCCTGCCCCGCGTCCACGGCTCGGCCCTGTTCCAGCGGGGCGAGACGCAGGCGTTGGTCACGATCACGCTCGGCACGGGCAAGGACGAGCAGCGGGTGGACGGACTGATCGACGAATACTCGAAGAAGTTCATGCTCGACTACTACTTCCCCTCCTACTCGGTGGGCGAGGTGCGGCCGATCCGCGGCCCGGGCCGCCGGGAGATGGGACACGGAGCCTTGGCGGAGCGGAGCGTGAAGCCCGTGCTCCCCGACCCCGACGTGTTCCCCTACACGATCCGCGTGATCTCCGACATCCTCGAGTCGAACGGCTCGAGCTCGATGGCGAGCGTGTGCGGCGCCACCCTCGGCCTGATGGCCGCGGGCGTGCCGATCTCGCACCCCGTCGCGGGCATCTCGGTGGGCCTGGTCAAGGAGAACGAGGATCGCTGGACGCTGCTCACCGACATCATCGGTGACGAGGATCACTACGGCGACATGGACTTCAAGATTGCCGGCTCGCAGAACGGCATCACGGGGATCCAGCTCGACCTGAAGATCAATGGCATCTCGCGGGCGATCATCGAGGCCACGCTCCGGCAGTCCCGCGAGGCCCGGCTCGAGATCCTCCGCGCGATGCTTTCGGCGATCCGCCGGCCGCGTCCGGAGATTTCGGTCTGGGCGCCGCGGCTCCTGCGGACGCGGATCGACCCCCAGAAGATCGGCCTCCTGATCGGTCCGGGCGGCAAGACCATCCGTGCGATCCAGGATTCCACCGGCGCGAGCATCGAGGTGGAGGACGACGGCACGGTCACCGTGGCCAGCCACGACGCCGAGGGGGCGATGGCGGCCATGGCCCAGGTCGAGGCCCTCACCGCCTCGATCCAGATCGGCCGGATCTACGAGGGCAAGGTGACGAGCGTCAAGGAGTTCGGCGCCTTCGTGGAGCTCGTGCCCGGCAAGGACGGCCTCTGCCACATCAGCGAGCTTTCCGAGGAGTATGTCGGCAACGTGGGTGACGTCTGCCGCGTGGGCGACGTGATGCGGGTCAAGGTGATCGCCGTCGACGACCAGGACCGCGTCAAGCTCAGCCGCAAGGCGGCCATGCGGGAGTTGGCCGAGGCGGGCGGCGGGAAGCCGGCGGAGTGATCCGCCGGCCCCCGGGCCGGTGACGGTGGAGAGCGGGCCATGGCGGCCGACGACGATCGCGACTCGACGCGGGCGGAAACCTACGCCGAGTTCGCGGCGCTCGTCGGCGGCTTGGCCCATGAGATCCGCAACCCGCTCTCGACGATCCGGCTCAACATGGAGCTGCTCGCCGAGGACTTCGCCGAGACCGACGCCGAGTCGCCAACCAAGCAGCGGGACCGGCGGGCCCGGGCCAAGATCGAACTGGTGCGACAGGAGTGCGACCGGCTGCAGAAGCTGCTGGGCGACTTCCTCGACTTCGCCCGCCAGGAGTCGCTCTCCCCGGAGCCCGGCAACCTCAACGCCGAGCTCGAGCAGCTGCTCGATTTCTTCGCGATTCGGGCCCAGGAGGCGGGCGTGGAGGTGGTCCGCTACCTCGATCCCGAGCTCCCGAGCGTCCGGCTCGACCGCGAGACCTTCCGGTCGGCGATCCTCAATCTGCTGCTCAACGCCGTGCAGGCGATGGAGTCGGGCGGCCAGCTCGTCGTCCGCACCCGCCCGGCGGGCCTGGGGGTGCTCGTCGAGCTGATCGACACCGGCCCGGGCATGGATGCCGAGACGCTGGGCAAGGTGTTCCGGGCGTTCTACACGACCAAGCAGGGCGGCTCCGGCCTGGGCCTGCCGACGGCCCGCAAGATCATCGAGGCTCACGGGGGGACGATCGACGTCGAGAGCACGCCGGGCCGCGGCACGAAGGTCACGATCTGGCTGCCGGCGCCGCCCCGACTCCCGCCGCACGACCAGGGCGAGCCGCCTGGCCGACCCTGAGCCGGCTGCTGGACGCCCCGCGCCGCCGCTGCGTACCATCGGATCCATGCCCGACTCCGCACCGCCGACCAAGCTGAGCTCCTCTCCCCCGCCGGCCGCCGAGCCGGCCGGCCCGATCCGCCTGCTCGTCGTCGACAACGACATCGTCCACGCCCGCACGATGGGCGAGGCCCTCGGCCGGCTGGGGCTCGACGTCACGGTGGTGGGCAGTGGCGGCGAAGGCGCCCGTCGGATCGGCCAGGAAACCTTCGACGTCGTCGTCACCGACCTGATGATGAACGACATTGGCGGCCTGGAGATCCTGGCCCGGGCCAAGCAGGCTTCGCCCGAGACCGAGGTGATCGTGGTCACCGGCCACGGCACAATTCCCTCGGCCGTGCTCGCCATGCAGCAGGGGGCCTTCACCTACCTCCAAAAGCCGCTCGACCTCGGCCACCTGCGGGCGGCGGTCGAGAAGGCGTCGGAGGGCATCCGCCTCAAGCGGCAGAATCTCGAGCTCAACCGCCGGCTCGACGAGAAGTTCGGTTTCGAGGGAGTGGTCGGCTCGAGCCCGCAGCTGCTCGCGCTCATCGAGCGGATGAAGCGGATCGCCCCCACCGACGCCACCGTCCTGATCCAGGGAGAGACGGGCACCGGCAAGGAGCTCGTGGCCCAGGCGATCCATCAGAACAGCCCCCGCAAGCCCAAGCCCTTCGTGGCTCTCAACTGCGCTGCGCTCAGCGAGAACATCCTCGAGAGCGAGTTGTTCGGGCACGTGAAGGGCGCCTTCACCGACGCCTCGAGCGACCGGGTGGGGAAGTTCGAGTACGCCAACGGCGGCACGCTGTTTCTCGACGAGGTCGGCGACATGCCGATGGCCACCCAGATCAAGCTGCTGCGGGTGCTGGAGTCGGGCGAGATCACGCGGGTCGGATCCAACACCCCCGTGCGGGTCAACGTCCGGATCCTCTCCGCCACCAACCGCAATCTCGAGGATGCGATCGCCTCTGGGGCGTTCCGCAGCGACCTCTACCACCGGCTCAAGGTGGTGACCGTCGCGATCCCGCCGCTCCGCGACCGCTCCGGCGACATCCCGCTCCTGATCGAGCACTTCGTCAAGCAGTTCGCCAAGCGGCACGGCAAGCAGATCAAGGGGGTGTCGCTCGCCGCCCGGGTGAAGCTCGGCTCCTACCCCTGGCCCGGCAACGTCCGCCAGCTCAGGAACGTGGTCGAGAGCATGGTTGTGGTCGATTGCGACGAGACGCTCGACGTGGACGATCTGCCGCTCGAACTCGAGCCCGACGTGCCGCCGACGGCACTGACGGGCCCGGTCGACATGGCCACGGGCCTGCAGGCGCTCGTGGGCAAGCCGCTCGAAGAGGTGGAGCGGATCTTCATCACCGAGACCCTCAAGCTGACCGGCGGCAACCGCGAGCAGGCGGCCGCCCTGCTCGGCATCGGCGAGCGGACGCTGTATCGCAAGATCAAGGAATACCAGCTGACCTGACGGCGAAACCTGCCCTCGTCTGCTAGGATTCCGGCGTCACCCCCGGGCGGAAAGGGCATGCCACGGATCGAGAAACTGTCGCAGTCGGTGGTCAACCGGATCGCCGCCGGCGAGGTGGTGGAACGGCCGGCGAGCGTCGTCAAGGAGCTGCTCGAGAACGCGCTCGACGCCGGCCCCAAGCGGATCGACGTCGAGCTCGAGCAGGGCGGCGTGGCGCTGGTGCGGGTCGTCGATGACGGCTGCGGCATCGCGGCGGAGGAACTGCCGCTCGCCGTGGCGGCCCATGCCACGAGCAAGCTCCGGACCGCCGACGACCTCGACCGGATCGGCACGCTCGGGTTCCGCGGCGAGGCCCTGGCGAGCATCGGCGAAGTGGCGCGGCTCACGATCCGGTCGCGGCAGGCCGGCGCGGCCGGGGCATCGATCACCGTGGATGGTGGCCGGGTCGGCGAGGTGGTACCCGACGGCTGCGCCGTGGGCACGGCGGTCGAGGTGCGGCAGCTGTTCGGCAACGTGCCGGCCCGCCGGGCCTTCCTCCGAGCGGCGCAGACCGAGTGGTCGCACGCCTCCGAGGCCTTCGTGCGGACGGCCCTCGGCCACCCGGGCATCGCCTTCACGCTCGCCCACCAGCCGTCGGCCACTGCCCGGCCCCGCCGGGTCCACGATCTGCCGACGGCGGCCTCTTGGCGGGAGCGGATCGCCGGCCTGTTCGGCCACGACCTGGCCGACGGCCTGCTCGAGATCGAGGCCGACGACGGCGAGATCGGCGTCAGCGGCTACGTCGGCCGCCCGGAGCACGACATGGCCAGCGGCCGACTCCAGCACCTGTTCGTGGCCGGGCGGCCGTTTCGCGACCGCTCGCTGCTGCACGCGGTGCAGGAGGCGTATCGCGGACTCCTGCTCTCGGGCCGGCAGCCGATCGCCTTCCTCCGGTTCGACCTGCCGCCCGACGCGGTGGACGTCAACGTCCACCCGGCCAAGATGGAGGTGCGGTTTCGGGAGCCGGCGCGGCTCTACCGGCTGGTACTCTCCGCATTGCGGACGAGGTTTCTCACCGATGGCACGACCACCCGCCTGGTGCCGCCGCCGGCCGTGCCCCGCGCCCCGACCGCCCCGATGTTTCCGGCATGGGCTCCTTCTCGCGACAGCCAGCGCACCGATCATCAGCCCGACCGGCCCGACGACCACCGCGAGCTGCACTCCTTCGCCGAGCCGTGGGCCACCGCCGCATCGGCTGGAGCGGCTGTCGCCCAGCGTCCGGCGGCCTGGGAGGCCGACGACGAAGCACCGGCCGTGGCCGCAGGCGCGGAGCGGGCCGTGCAGATGCACGACCGCTACATCGTGGTCGAGAGCCACGACGGAATCGAGGTCATCGACCAGCACGCCCTCCACGAGCGGGTCCTCTACGAGCGGCTCAAAGCCTCGGTGGCGACCGACGGGCTCGAGGTCCAGCCACTGCTCGTGCCCGAGCGGCTCGACCTCCCGCCCGCCGAGCTCGAACTCATCCAGGAACACGCCGCGGCACTGGAGCGGGCCGGCATGCGGGTCGAGCCCTTCGGAGGTGCGACGGTGATCGTGACAAGCAAGCCGGCACTGGCGGGCGACGCGCCGGCCCGGGAACTCGTCCGCGAAGTGCTCGACCGACTCGCCGCCGCGGCCGCCGCCGGTGGCACGGCCGGGCTGCTCGTGGACGAGGTGCTCCACGGCCTGGCCTGCAAGGCCGCGATCAAGGCGGGCGACCGGCTCTCCCAGGCGGAGGTCGATTCGCTCGTCCGCGACCGGCGGCTGGTGCCCGAAGCCCACCACTGCCCCCACGGCAGGCCCACCTCGCTGACGCTCTCCCGACGGGACCTCGACCGCCAGTTCCGCCGCACCTGAAGCCCTTCACCCTGGAACGCCCCGGAACCTCTCGATGATCTGCGTGAGCATCGGTCGCGGCCGCCATCGGCACGTGATCGCCGAACACAAGCACCTGGCCGACAACGGCGTCCAACTCGTCGAACTCCGGCTCGACTACATCCAGGGAGAGGTGCAGGTCAAGCGGCTGCTCAAGGACCGGCCCTGCCCTGCGATCGTGACCTGCCGGAGAAAGCAGGACGGGGGCCGCTGGGAGCACTCGGAGGAGGCCCGCCTGCAGCTCCTGCGGCTGGCGATCGTCGAGGGAGCGGACTACGTCGATCTCGAGGACGACATCGCCGGCGGCATCCGCCGCTACGGCAAGACCAAGCGGGTCGTCAGCCACCACGACATGCTCCGGACACCCGCCGACCTCCCCGCCCTTCATGCCCGCCTGGCCGCCCTCGATGCGGATGTGGTCAAGATCGCCACCATGGCCAACCATCCCACCGACAACCTGCGGATGCTCGAACTGGTCGCGGCGGCCGCGGTGCCCACCGTCGGCATCTGCATGGGCGACATCGGCGTGCCCACCCGGATTCTCTGCGGCCGGGCGGGCGCCCCGTTCGTGTTCGCGACCTTCAACGACGAACGGGCTCTGGCACCCGGGCAGATCGGCTGGCGACAGATGCGGGACCTCTATCGCTTCGATGCTCTCGGCCCCGGCACCAAAATCTTCGGCGTGGTCGCCGATCCGGTTGCCCACAGCCTCAGCCCGGTGGTCCACAACGCGGCCATCGCCGCCGCCGGGCTCGACGCGGTCTACATTCCGTTCCGCGTTCCGGCCGACCAGCTCGACGAGTTTCTGGCCCAGGCCGGCCGCTGGCCCTTGGCGGGCTTGAGCGTGACGATTCCCCACAAGGAAGCCGTGCTCAAGCAGTGCGGCCGGCAGGATGATCTCGTGCGGTCGATCGGGGCGGCCAACACGCTGACGTTCTCAGCCGACGGAATCTCCGCCTCGAACACCGACGCCACGGCGGCCGTGGAGAGCCTGGAGGCGGTGCTGGCCGAGACGGAGCAGCTCGCGCCGGGACAGGGCCTCGGCGTCAAGACCGCGCTCGTGCTGGGCGCCGGCGGCGCCGCCCGGGCGGTGGCCTTCGGACTCAAGCAGCGGGGCGCCGAGGTGACGATCGCATCCCGCACGGCCGAGCGGGCCAAGAAGGTGGCGGCCGACGTGGGCTGCAAGGCGGTCGAGTGGTCGGCCCGCCACCGGATGCCGCACGACTGCATCGTCAACGCCACCCCGATCGGCATGCACCCCGAGGTCGATCAGACGCCCTTCGAGAAGGAGCATCTCCGGCCTTACATGGTCGTGTTCGACACGGTCTACAATCCCGAAAACACGCTGTTCATCAAGGAGGCCCGCGCCGCGGGCTGCCGCGTGGTCACCGGCGTGGAGATGTTCGTGCGGCAGGCGGCGATCCAGTTCCGGACCTGGCACGGCACGGAGCCTCCGCCGCAGGTGATGCGGGAGGCACTCAAGCGGGCCACCGCCTCGGCCAAGCAGCCGGCCTGACGGCCGCAAGGGACGCCAACTCGCCATGCCACGCATCACGCTCGTCGGCTATCGGGGCAGCGGCAAGTCGTCGGTGGCCGCCCGACTGGCGACGCTCCTGGGCTGCTCCTGGCAGGATGCCGACGACGTGCTCGAGCGGGAAGCGGGCGAATCGATCGCCGCCCTGATCGCAGCTCGCGGCGAAGGCCACTTCCGGGATCTCGAGTCGACGCTGCTCGACAAGCTGCTCGCCGAGGAGCGGGGCGTGCTCGCGACCGGCGGCGGCGTGATCCTCCGGGAGGACAACCGGGCCGCGCTGCGGTCGCAGGGCCGGCCCGTGGTCTGGCTTACGGCCCCCGCCGATGTCCTGAAGGCACGACTCGCCGCCGACCCGGCCACCGCCGCGCGGCGGCCTGCGCTTTCCGGCACGAACCCGCTCGACGAGGTGGCCACGGCGCTGGTCGCCCGCGCGCCGCTCTATCGCGCGGTCGCGGATGCCGTGATCGACGTCTCGGCAGAGCCGCCCGAGCGGATCGCCGCCCGGATCGCCGCTTGGCTCGGCCGCTCCACACCACCAGGCCCTGGCTCGTTGGCCCCGGCCGGCGAGGCCATCCCATGAGCGGCACCGCGGCCATCGACGCCTGGTGCCAGGGCGGCTCCGTGCTCATCGCACTGGTTCCGGCGGCGTTCCTCCTCGGCCTGCTGCTTCGCCGTGGCTTGACCGCGATCCTGCCGGAGCCGCTGGTCGGCCTGGCCCGCTTCCCGGTGGTCGAACTGGTCGCGGTGGCGGTCGCCGTCGCGGGATGGTGGTGGGAGGTCCGCAGCCTGGGCCAGATGCCCCCGGGGGGCGGGCCGGCCGATGCCGGGAGCATCTGCCTCCGGCTCGTAAGCCACATGATCTTGTTCACGTTGCTGGCCGCCGCGTCATGGATCGACCTGCGGCACCGCGTGATTCCCGACGCGATCACCGTCCCCGGCGTGCTGGCCGGCCTGGCATGGAACACCGCCCTGCCCGCCACGCTCCTGCCCGTCGGCCGGCTGGTGGAGCGTTCGTTCGCGCCGCCCGCGCTCGAGCCCGACGTGCTGGGAGCCTTCGGTCCACTCGGGGCCGCGGGCCTGCCCGGGTGGCTCGCCGGGATCGCCGGCCTCGCTGCGATGCTCGTCGTGTTCCTCGCCTGGTGGTGGTTCGGCCTGCCGCCGGCGGTGACCGACGTGCCCGACGGCCAGGGCGAGGCCTGGCCAGTGTGGCTGAATCCCGTGATCGGCCTGGCCGGCGGCGGCGGAATCCTCGCGGCCTGGCTCGCCGGAGGCGACCATTGGGCCGGGCTCGTGTCGGCGCTCGTGGGGCTGGCCGTCGCGGCCGGCATGATCTGGGCCGTGCGGGCGGGCGCCTCACGGGCGCTGGGTCGCGAGGCGATGGGTTTCGGGGATGTGACGCTGATGGCCATGGCCGGCGCCTGGCTGGGCTGGCAGGCCTGCCTGCTCGCCTGCGTGCTCGCGGTGTTCATCGGCCTCGCGCACGGCCTCGTGCAGCTCGTGCGGCACGCCGAGTCGGAGCTGCCCTTCGGGCCGAGCCTTTGCCTCGGGCTCGCGGCCGTGGTGATCGCCTGGCGGCCCGTGTGGGCGGCGGCGGCTCCGCAGTTCGAGCGGCCGGGCGAGCTGGCGACGGTGGTCGCGCTCGTGATCGCCATGACGGCGCTCACACTCGCCGCCTGGACCCGGCTGCGCGGCCGGACTGGGTAAGCCGCCGTCTTGGATCGCACGAGCTCAGGATTGCCGGACCCCGTCGCCCGGACGTTCGCTTCGGCCCTCCAGGCCTCCGCTCACTCCATGCTGGCTTCGCTTCGGCATCCTGCCTGCGCTTGCCATCAAGGCCGGCTCCAGGGCACCGGCAACCCCTCGCTGACACAGGTTTCCGACCGGTCGAGCCGGCCTTGCCGGGCCGCAGGCGGTCCCCTATCCTCCCGCCCCCTCCGCTGGGCCGTCGCATGCGCCGAACTTCGTCCACCATCGAGGCGATCACCGTCCGCCTGGGCGTGTCGCTGGCCGCTTCGCTGCTGGCCGGGTGCGTGAACAATCCGTTCAAGACCGCACCGCCGGCCGGCCCGCTGATCCTCGAGCCGCCCCCCGGCATCGCGGCCCCGGCCCACACGCTGCCGCAGGCCGCCGTGACCACCGCTGCCCCGCCGTCGTATGCGGATGTCGATGGCCAGCAGCTCGAAGCGGCACTTGTCCGCTCGCGGCAGGAATCGCAGCTCATGCAGGACGAGATCGCGGCGCTTCGCGACCAGCTTGCCAGCACCTCTTCGCAGCTCTCGCAGGTCCGCTCGGCGGGGATGCCCCCGGCCTCGACGACCGGGGGCGGCGCACCCGGTGCGGCCGCCTCGACTCCGGCCGCCACGATGCAGTCGGCGGTCACGCAACTGAAGCTCGCCGAGCTCGAGCCGCGGTTCGACGGCGCGGTGGTGCGGATCGACGTGCCGGCCGACCGACTGTTCGACGACGGCACGGCGAACCTCCTGCCCGGCGGCGTGGCGCTGCTCACGCAGGTTGCCGGGGAAGTCGAGCGGGTCTATCCCGGTCACTTCATCGGCATCGAAGGGCACCTCGACAGCGAACCGCTCCAGAGCGGCACCTGGGCCTCCGCCCATCAGCTCACAGCCGCCCGGGCCGCGGCCGTGTTCGACTTCCTGACCACGCGGACGCCGCTCAAGGAAGGGCAGCTCTTCATCGTGGCCCACGGCGCCAACCACCCGCTCGTCTCCAACGCGACCGCGGCCGGCCGCACCCGCAATCGCCGCGTCGAGCTCGTGATCTATCCCGAGCGCACGACCAAAGACGGCTGAGCCGCCCGCCGCAGGGACGGGGTGAGCGAGGGAACCCGCGGCAGTCACGTGCCGGGGATGGCCACGAGGCCGCCACCGATTACACTCGCTGCATGCTCACGATCGTGGACTACGGCAGCGGAAACTTACGGAGCGTGCAGAAAGCCTTCGAGACGCTGGGCACGCCGGCCACCATCACGAGCGACCCTGCGGCCGTCGCCGCCTCCGACCGGCTCGTGCTGCCGGGCGTCGGTGCCTTTGGCGACGCGATGCGGGAGCTCACCGCCCGCGGGCTGGTCGAGCCGATCGTGGCCCATCTCCGGGCCGACCGTCCCTTCCTGGGCATCTGCATGGGGCTGCAGCTCCTGTTCGAGACCGGCCTTGAAGGGGGCCGGCATGCGGGGCTTGGCGTCCTGCCCGGCGAGGTCGTGCGATTCGACCTGCCCGCGGGCCTCAAGGTGCCGCACATGGGCTGGAACGCCGTCACGTGGCGGGGCGACCGGCGACCCCTTGCCGACGGCGAGTACTTCTACTTCGTGCACGCCTACCACGCGCGGCCGACCGATGCGGAGGTGGTCGCCGCGACCGCCGACTACGGCGGCCCGTTCTGCGCCGCCGTCCGCCGCGGGCGGATGTTCGCCACCCAGTTCCACCCCGAGAAGAGCCAGGCCGCGGGGCTGCGGCTGCTCTCCGAGTGGCTGGAATCGACCTGACTCCCGACCGCGCCCACACGGAGACACGCTGCACCATGGAACTCTGGCCCGCGATCGATCTCCGAGGCGGAAAGTGCGTGCGGCTGCTGCAGGGCGACTACGCCCGCGAGACCGTCTTCGGCGACGATCCCGTCGCCATGGCCCGCGGCTTCGTGGCCGCCGGAGCCCGCCGGCTGCACATCGTCGATCTCGACGGCGCCCGCGACGGCAAGCCGACGCAGGCCGGGCTCGTCGCCCGGATGGTGCAGGCAGCCGGCGTTCCCTGCCAGCTCGGCGGCGGCGTCCGCACGCTCGAGGCGGCCAGCGACTACCTCGCGGCCGGTGTGGCCCGCGTCGTGATCGGCAGCGTCGCGATCGAGCGGCCCGAACTGCTCGCCGATCTCGCCGCGACCTTCCCGCACCGGATCGTGCTCGGGCTCGACGCCCGCGACGGCCGGGTGGCCGTCCGCGGCTGGACCGACACCAGCCCGCTGACGGCGATCGACGTCGCCCGCCGCCACGCCGCCCTGCCACTGGCGGCAATCGTCTACACCGACATCGCCACCGACGGCATGCTTTCCGGTCCCAATCTCGCCGCCCTCCGCGAGATGCTCGCGGCCACCCGTCACCCGGTGGTCGCCTCGGGCGGCGTGGCCAC
>JBIIYH010000061.1:0-13208 GCA_044346905.1 Pirellulales bacterium | reverse complement strand
GTATTTCAATCCCTGACAACCCCGGTCGCCGCTGAGGTTCACGGGGAAACTGGCGGCTTGGCCGGTTTTGGAAACTGGCTCCGGCCCTCGGCCCTCAGCCGGCGATCACTGGCTGGTTATGCCCGCCGACTGACGATCAGCCGTTGGATTTCCGGCAGCAGGTCAGCTGGCATCGTGATCGTGGCCTGCCTCCCATCACTGGCTGTAGCCTCGTCTTCAGCGAACGTAAACGCCCCGACGATATCTGCCGCCGTATGCCTGCCCGACAGCGATACGTGATCCGTCGCGCCCCGGGCGGGCCTCCCGGGCTTGCCGCACCACGAACTCGACGTCGCGTTCGTCCACACCGTGATTATAGATATGCGGCAGACCTCCGGTTGCTGCGGACTTCCTGCCTGAGAACCAGGGCCGATCCGGAAGGTCCTCACGCATCTGGGAGAGCCGCTCGAGACGCCGCCGCTCGCGCCCGCCCGGGGCCCGCCGACCGACTGAGGCGAGCTTGCCTAGACTCATGACGACCGCGAAGCGATTCAGGCGTCGCCCGACGAGTCGCGGCAGCGAAGAAGAAAAGTTCGGGCGTTATACTTCGGGCAGCATATCCGCTCGGATCTACTCTTCCGGAGATTCAGCCGCGTGCCGTACCCCTTGCGATTCCTCCATGGAGCCGCCGCGTCGCTGGCACTCCTGGCAACCGCCGCCGGTGCCCCCCCGCCCCCCGATCCCCTGACGCTCACGCACCTGTCGGCGGCCGAGGCCCGTCGCGTCGTGGCGGCGCAGCTGGCGCGGCCGCCCTTTCCCGGCCTAGAGATGTTCGGAGATGCCTGCGACATCCTCGCCGCCAGCGGCGGGTCGCCCGGCGTGGTCGCAGCGATGCGTCGTGCCTCACACCGCGCCGAGGGCTCGCTGCGGATGCCGTTCGCCGCGGACCTCTTCGAAGACATCCGTGATCCCGGCCTCGTGCGCGACAAGGCGTTGTTCAGCAGCTACCTGACGTTCCCGCGACTCGAGCAGCTCGAACCGGAGGCGGCGGAGGAACTCACCGAGTACCCGGCAGACCTGTCCTTACCCGCACTGCGCACGATTTCTCCGGCCTCGGCGCGGCGGCTGGGCGCAGCCTCTATTCTTCGGCTCGACGGCCTCGAAACGCTGCCGGCAGAGACGGTGACCGCCCTCTGCGCCGGTGATCCGCCCGCCAGGGCGGTGTTCTTGGAATTGTCGCTCAACGGCCTGCGCGACCTGGGCCCCGCAGCGGCCGCGACACTCGCCGACCACACGCGGATCCTGAAACTCGACGGGCTGCGGACCCTGACGGCCGAGACGGCGCGAGCGCTCTTCAGCCCGCCCGGCAAGCGGGAACTTTTTGCCGTGTCGCTGCGCGGACTGGAATCGCTGTCTGCGGACACCGCGCGGGAGTTGGCCGCCGCGCGCACCGCGATCGACCTGTCGGGCCTGCGGACGCTCGAGCCGGACGCGGCGGCGATGATCGCCCGCTTTGGAGCGGATCCGCAGACGGGCGGAGGTGAGGGCATTCTCGACCTGTCGGGCCTGCGCGAGTTGTCACCCGAAGCGGCCCGCGCCCTGACCAGCCGCGACGGCCCGGGATTTCGGGGCACGCTCGATCTGTCAGGGCTGCGGACCCTGCCGCCGGAAGTCGCCCGCGGGCTGCGGCATCATTCCGGCCTGCTGCTGCTCGAGGACCTGGAGGCCATCACGCCGGAGGCGGCCACCGCCCTGCTGGGCGAGCAGAAAGCGATCGGCCTGCGTGGACTGCGCACGCTCCCGGCCGACACGGCCGCCGCGCTGGCCGGACATCGCGGATCGCTCTTCGTGGCGGCCACGGCCCCGCTGGCGGTTTCCGTGGCCCGGGCGCTCGGCCGACACACGGGACCGTCGCTGTTGATAGCCGAACTCGAATCCCTCGACCCGGCGGCCGCCGCGGAACTCGCGCGACATCCCGGCGATCTCCAGTTCCCGCACCTGACGACGCTCTCGGCAGAGACCGCGGCGGCTCTCGCCATGCATACCGGCGGCATCAGCCTTCCAAAAGTGCGCGACCTGCCGGCCGACGTCGCCGAGCGGCTGGCCGCGGGCCGTGCCAGCAGCCTGGGCCTCGGCGTCAGGCGGCTGTCGCCGGGCGCGGCCGCGGCGCTTGCCCGGTACCGTGGCACGCTGTGGTTGTATGGCCTCCTGGAACTCGATTCGGCCGCCCTGGCCGCAACGGCCGAGCTCAACACATCCTGGCTGACGCACATCGCTCCCGACGCCTTGCACTCGCTGACGCAACGGACGGACAAGAAGCATGGCCTCGTCCTGTCGGGATTGAAGACGCTCTCGGCGGAGCAGGCGGCCGCGCTCGCGGGCTATCGTGGCAGTCTCGATCTCGATGGTGTCACGTCGCTCGCGCCGGCGGTGGCACGGGCCCTGGCCGCGGGCCGACCGCAGGCGACGGAGGATCCGAGCGTGGGCCGCTTCAGTCTTCTCGGCCTGCAGCCCTGGGATCCCGAGGTCATCGGGCCCCTGCTGGCGACGCGGCGGGCGAATCTCGGTCAGCGGAGTCTCTCCACGCTCACGCCGGAACAGGCCGCCGCGCTCGCCGTCGCCAGCGGAGATCTGCCGCTGGAGCTGCCGGGCATTTTTCGGCTCGATGACCCGGATGCCGTGCTCGTGGCCCGGGAACTGGCGCGGACGCGGGGCGCTCTCGCGCTGCCGAACCTCGAGACTGTGTCGCCCGAGGCGCTGGCCGCCCTCGCACAGGCCGCCGATATCGAGATTCCCCCGATCGCCGAACTGCAGATCATTCCTGAGCCGAGCGCCAGCGACGGCGCTGCAATTCCGGAGCGTTCCTGGTCACCGGGACGGCGATGAACACCGGCAAGGCAGCAACCCCTGACAAGCCCGGTCGCCGGCGTCAGCGCTTGCCGGGCTCGTCGGGGCGGGCGTTGCCGCGGTTGGCGAACCGGCCGATCGCCTCGGTGTCGCCCGGCTCGAGCCGCGCGGCCCGGAGGTTTTCCCGCTGGATGGCCTCGTAGACCTCCTGGCGGTGCACCGGAATCTCGGAGGGCGCGTTGATGCCGAGGCGGACCTTGTCTCCCCGGATGTCCACGATCGTGACGACGATGTTGTCGCCGATCATGATGCTTTCGTCGCGTTGTCTGGAGAGCACGAGCATGGCAAGGTCCTTCGGATCATGGGATGCCGGCAGGCGCTCCGCGCCGCCGGACACCTTGGATTATGCACTCTTCCTGAGTGGCGGGCGTCCGCAAGAGAGTTCGTACTGGAGCGGAAGGTCGCCGCTCGCAACGACCTGACGGCCCGTGCGGGCTTCGAGGTTGATGACGATTGGCGCCTTGAGATTGAGCGTGAGGGTGGTGTCGGTTTTGCCGACCACCACCACGACCTGGGCTTGGCGGATGTCGGCGATCGCCAGCGGCGTCAGCTCGCTCCGCGGGATCCTGACCTGGTAGTCGGGCACGAACCGACGGGGGCTCACCACGGCCAACGCCACGTCGGGGCGGGTGGTCGACTGGAGCCAGCCGAGGGCATCGTTGGAGGAGTCGGCGAGCAGGGCCCACTCGCGGCAGTCCTCGAGCCCCGGCAGGCCGCTGGGAAACCGAAGGACGTCGCCGGCATCGATGTCGATGCGACCGAAACGGCTGGTGTTGATCCGCATGATGATGGCACTCCATTGCCTGGAGGAAACCGCCCCGGCCTTCCCGCCGGGCGTTCGGGCTCCCGCCCGCACACTTTCCATCGGCAGACGGGGCGGGCAGGGTGAAGAAAAAAGGTCTGGCGAATCGGGAAGGGTGGGGCGAGGGGTGACGGACCGGCGAGGCGGGCCGGTCGCGGGGTTTGGGCCGGGGCGTTGACCGGCGGCCGATTTCGGCGCACGTTCAACGGCGGCTGGGCCGCCTGCGGCCGGCACACCATCGCCCTCAGGAGCCCCCGATGCGGTTCGCCAGACTCTCGCTCGTGTTGCTCGCCGGCTGCTCGACCGGCCGCTACGACGCCGACTATGCGAAGGCCGTGGCGGCCTATCGCGACGCCGCGACCTTCGCCGTGCTCGATCCCGTGCCGGACGGGTTCGCCTCCAGTCGCGTGCTGATCAACCTGCCGGTCGGACTCAGCCGCGTGACCGAGGGGCCGCCGGTCGTTGAAGGAGGCCCGCCGGTCGCGGCCGACCCCAGCCGCCTGCGGCCACCGTTCCTGACCGAGTTTCCCGGCTACCAGGCCACGCACGAGCAGCGGCTGGCCGCCGAAGGAGTTGAGCTGCCGGTCGCCGTGGCGATCGGTGTCCTGCCCGCCTCGGCCGGCCGGGCGGCCGTCGAGCGAACGATCCTCGAGCAGGCCCGACGCGACGAGGCCTTCAAGGGCGGTTCGGCAGTGTGGGTGGATCGCCAGGTGGAGCCGCGGGATGGTGGTCCGCGGGCGTGGCGGGTCTTGACGCTGGCCGGGCCGCAGATTTTCGAGAGCCTGGTGGCGGGAAATCAGGAGTACAAGCGTTGGGACGGCACCTGCGAAATCTGGCTGTCGGCCGATCCGCAGCAGGAGCTGATCACCGTGATGGCCTGGCGCGTGCCCGAGAAGCTGACCAGTTCGCTGCCCGTGCCGCTCTCGCAACTGGCGGAGACCGCCGCCCGCACGGTGGCGATCGGCCCAGCTGAGCCGCCTCAGGACGACGCCGCCCGGTGAGCGGCGCGGCCTGGCGGCGGTCGCGTCACCGCCACATCGGTTGGGCGGTCCAGGCGGCCAGGGGGCCGAGCAAGAGCAGGGGCAGCCAGGCTCCCAGCGACGGGCTCACGAGGTCGCCCGTCGCGAAGGCGTGGGAGCCGAGCACGATCAGGAAAAACACCACGGTCATCGCCACGCACCCGCCCACGGCGGCGAAGATGCCGCGGCGGATCGGGCCCAGCACGAGCGGCATCCCGAGCAGCAGCAGGGCCAGGTCGAGCGCCGGCTGGGTGAACCGGGAGTGCACCCGCAGGGGAATATCGGCCGACACGCCGAGGCTGGGATTGGCGATCGCCCGGACCAGATCGGTGGTCGAGGAGTATTGGCTCCAGTTGGTCGAGCCGATCAACTGCTCGAAGGTGACGTCGCTGGCGACGAAGCACTGTCCGGGCTCGAGCCAGTCGGCTGCCTGCCGCGTCAGCACCACCGTCTCGCCGCCGCAGGCCAGCGGGGGCAGGCGGTCGATGTCCACGGGTTCGCGGACTCCGGTCAGCAGATAGCCGGCCGGTCTGCCGGCACCGCCGGCCTGCCAGGTCGCGCGGGCGGCGGTGATCTGCGGACCGTAGTCGCCCAGTTGCGGCGGCATCAGCAGGCTCGGCGCCTCGATGCCTGCCGTGGCGGCCTGCGCGCCGGTGCCCCGAAACAGAATGTCGGTCCGATGGTCATACCGCGGCTCGAAGGGCTGGATCGCCTTGCCGTCGAGGTTCTGTGCGTTGCGGGCGAATGACTCGCGGATCCGTGGCACCAGGAGTTCACGGTTGGCTGCCGCCAGCAGGCTGATGACCGCTGCGAAGATGATCACGGGCCGGGCGATCCGCCATCGGGTCACGCCGGCTGCGAGGAGGGCCGTCAGCTCGTTGTGCCGCTCGAGCCAGGAGAGGGCGAACATGCCACTGGCCAGCGTGATCACCGGGCTCGTGGCGTCGAAAAACCAGACCAGTCGGCAGCCGTAATAGCTGGCCAGGACGCTCGTCAGGCTGCCGCTGTCGGCGGCGTGCGTGATGAACTCCTCCATGTTCGTGAAGGCGTCGAACACCAGGTAGAGCCCGGCCAGACTCACGAACACGACCACGAAGGCGTGGAGCTGGGCGCGGCCGATGTAGCGATCGATGAGCATGGCTGCTTGACGCGGTCCGGGCTGCCGGGGAAGGTGGGCGTGGCCGGTAGCCGCCCCGCGGGGGCGGGGACGGTACCGGGACGGCCGGCCGAGCGTCAATCCTGGCCCCCGGCGAGCAGGGCGAGCGGTGAAGACGTGGTTTTCCATCCTGAGGCGGTCTGCTGCCGGGCTGGCGGGGGCGGGGCTCGACCTCGTCTGCCCTCCCCGCTGCGTGTTCTGCCGGGCCGACGTGCCCGAGCCGGCAGCCAGGCCGGCGGTGGTCTGCGGCGACTGCACGCGACGGCTGACGAGCGACCTGCCCCGCTGCTTGGCCTGCGGCAGCCCGGCCGCGTCGGCTGCCGAGTGTCGCCGCTGCCGCGGCCGTTGCCGCGACTGGGACGGCATCGTGGTGCTGGCGGCCTACGCCGACGAGGTGCGAGCGGCGGTGTTGGCGACCAAGCGGCCCGGGGGCGAGGTCGTGGCTGCGGGATTGGCGACCCTGTTGGCTGCGCGTCACCGCGAGCAACTCGAGGCCTGGGGGATCGACCTGATCGTGCCCGTGCCGATGCACTGGACGAGGCGGATGCTCCGGGGCACGAGCGCCGCCGACGGCCTCGCCCGGGCAATGGCCGCCGCGCTCGATTTGCCCTGGCGCTCGGCGCTGGTCCGCACCCGAGCCACGCGGATGCAGAACGAGCTGGAGCCGGAATCGCGGCGGGCCAACGTGCGCGGCGGCTTCCGGGCCACGCCGCGGGCGGCGGGGCGACGAGTGCTCCTGGTGGACGACGTGACCACCACAGGCGGCACGCTTTCGGCCTGCCGGCAGGCGCTGGTCGCGGGCGGAGCCGCGGCCGTCTACGCTGCCGCCGTGGCCCGGGCCGATGCCACGGAGCCGGCGGCGGGCTGACGGGCCGCCCGGCCGGGTGAATGGGATCTCGCGGGCAGCGTCCCTGGGAGTGAGGCAGGCAAGCATGGCGGAACCATTGCGAATCGGCACGCGGGGCAGCGGGCTGGCATTGGCCCAGACGGGCCAGGTTGCCGAACGCCTCCGCGAACTCGGCCACGACGTGACGGTCGAGATCATCAGCACCCGGGGCGACGACCGCCGCGACCTGCCCCTGCACACGCTCGGCGGTGACGGGATTTTCGTGCGGGAACTGGAGCGGGCGCTTCGCGAGGGCCGGATCGATCTGGCCGTGCACAGCCTCAAGGACCTGCCGACGGCGCCGACCGCGGGCCTCGAAATCGGCTGCGTACCGGCCCGGGCCTGTCCCTTCGACGCCTTCGTGGGCCGGGAAGGGGAGTCGCTCGTCACGCTGCCGGCCGGCGCGATCGTGGGCACGTCGAGCATCCGCCGGGTGGTGCAGGTGCGGGCGGTGCGGCCCGATCTGGATGTGCGGCCGATTCGCGGCAACGTCGATACGCGGCTGCGGAAGTTCGACGCGGGCGAATACCGGTGCCTGATCCTGGCGGCCGCCGGCCTCGAGCGGCTCGGGCTCGGGCACCGAATCACGGGGCTGCTGTCGCCGCCCGAGTTCTGGCCGGCCGTGGGCCAGGGGGCGCTCGCCCTTCAGGTGCGGTCCGACGATGCAGTCACGCGCGCCGCCATCACGCCGCTGGACGATCCCGCGAGCCACGCGGCCGTCGTCGCCGAGCGGGCCTGCCTGGCCGAACTGTCCGCGGGCTGCCTCGCACCGGTCGGTGGCTGGGGCCGGTCGGACGACGCCGGCCGGCTCGTGCTTGCCGCGCGGGTGCTCGAGGAACACGCCGGCGGTGTGCGGCACTTGACCGAAACAGCGGAGGTGTCCCTCAACGCTGGAGACCGAATTCAAGCCGGGGAAGGTGGCGAAAAATCCGTCGCCGTAGCGCTGGGGCAACGCGTGGCCGCCTTGCTCCTCACCGCCGGTGCAGGCCCGATGCTCGTGCGAATGCGGCAGCCCATGGGGTAGCAGCCGTGCGGCAAGCCATCGGGCGGGGCGGTTGTCCCCTCCCGGGTGTTGGAAGGTTGCTGCCGAAGCCCCCCCTTGTCGTTTTTGTCAAAGTATTTGACAATCACCTTGTTGGTTGTGTGAGGGACGGCTGAGTTCCGGCGGTTGTTCGCGGAAAATCGGCCGTTTGGCGGCAGGCAGCCGCGGTTCCCTTACGTGGTTCGTTTACCCGTCGGCGGCCCTCCGGCCGCGGAAAGTCAGGAATCTCAATGCCCATCAAAGTGGTGATCGCGGACGATCACGAGGTCGTGCGGCGCGGCCTCGTCAGCTTGCTGGCAGGCTCCGAGGTGAAGATCGTCGGCGAAGCCGCCAGCGGCGAGGAGGCCGTCAAGGTCACCAAGAAGCTGAAGCCGGACGTCGTCCTGCTCGACATTCGCATGCAGGGCAAGGATGGCCTGGCCGCCCTGGAGAAGATCCGGGCCGAGATGCCCGCAGTCCGCTGCGTGATGCTTTCGACCTTCGACAATCCCACCTACGTGGCCCGGGCCGTGGCCGCCGGGGCCCACGATTACATGCTCAAGGGCTGCACCCGCGCGGAGCTCATCAACTCGATCACGGGGGCGGCCTCGGGGCAGTTGCCAATGCGGGCCGGCGAGCTGCGACGGGTGGCGACCACGATGGCCAACCGCCTCGCCACGCCCGATCCTGACATCCCGCTGACCCAGCGGGAGACGCAGGTGCTGCGGCACATGGCCCTGGGGCTTTCCAACAAGGAGATTGCCCAGTCGCTGACGATCAGCGTCGAGACGGTGAAGGAGCACGTCCAGAACATCCTGCGGAAGATCGCGGTCAGCGACCGAACGCAGGCCGCCGTCTGGGCCGTCCGCCGCGGGCTGGTATAGCTTCACGGCTGCGGGGCCATCCATGGCAATGGTGTTCGGCACGGCTCCTTGGAGGCTCCCTGAGGCTGGCCGCATCGGTTCGCCGGCGGTGACATGCTCGTCGCCGGCGGACTTTGCCGTTTCTCACTCGATCGTGATGGTGCGTCCTGGGTTGCAGGCAAAGTTCACCGGCTCCTCAGCATCCGAGACGGCGCTGTGATGACCTTCGCCGAGCAGCAGCCCGCAGCATCGACCGCCGCGAGAGCGTGGCTCTGCGGTTCCTTTGAAGCGCTACCGTCGGCCGGTTCGTAAGGGCGCGGTTCAGCGAGCCCGGGGGTGGGCCTTGTCGAAGGCGTCGAGCAGCTTGCGGGTCGTCACGTGCGTGTAGATCTGCGTGGTGACGAGGCTCTTGTGGCCGAGCAACTCTTGAACGCTGCGGATGTCGGCGCCGGCGTCGAGCAAGTGCGTCGCGAAGCTGTGCCGCAGCGTGTGGGGGCTGGCCCGGCCCGCCAGGCCGGCCACGGCCAGATGCTTGTCGAGCAATCGGGCCACGCCGCGAACCGAGAGCCGGCGGCCGAACTTGTTGGTGAACAGCGGCTGCTGACCCCGCGGGGGCGGAGAGAGCGGCCCGCCGCCCCCCGCTTTCGGCCGTGTCGCCAGCCAGGCCCGCAGCGCGGTGCGAGCGTGCGAGCCCACGATCCCCAGCCGCTCGCGGCGGCCCTTGCCCCTGACCCGTACCGTGCCGTTGCGAAGATCGAGATCGGCGTCGTCGAGATTGACGAGCTCCTGGACGCGGACGCCGGCGGAATACATCAACTCCAGGATGGCGCGGTCTCGCAGGCCCCCGGCGGCGGCCGGCTGGGGCGCTGCCAACAAGCGGGCGATCTCATCGCCGGTGAGAAACTTGGGTAGCTTCCGCGGTCGCCGCGGGCTGCGGAGCGGCTTGGCGGGATTGCCCCGGATCCAGCCCTCCCGTTGGCCGAAGGCGTAGAAGCTCCGCAGGCTGGCGAGCTTGCGGGCGATCGTGGCAGGTGCGTAGCCGGCGGCGTGCAGGCCGGAGGCGAACCGCCGCAGGACCGGGCTGGTGGCGTCGGCCGGGGTGCGGCAGCCGGCCGACTGGAGAAACTCCTCGAGTTGGAGCAGGTCCTCGCGGTAGCTCTTGATCGTGAGCGGCGAGGCGCCCCGTTCGGCGGCGAGGTGCCGAAGAAACCGCTCGGCCGGCGCCGAACACGTGGGCCGGTCGGTTGCCGCTCCGGAGGCCATCAGCGCGGCCCCTGCGATTCAGATCTGGCGATCGGCCCGCGGCACGATCCGCAGGCGTCGCGGCCGAGGGGCGGCCTGCCGCACCTTCTGGGCGAGCACGGCGGCGTCGTACCAGGAGAAGCTCAGGTCGGGATTGGCCGCGTGCCGCCCCAGGGTACGGAGGGCCTCGGCCCGGCTATCGTCGTCAAAGAGGAACACGTAGCGTTCCGACCCCTTGACGAGCGCGATCACGTTGATGTCGCGGGAGTCCATGACGAGCCCTGGACGAGTCCGACGGCGGCCGCACGACACGCCCGCCCCGATTCGTATCGGCCAGGCCCCCGGGGGAAGAGCAGCCTTCCTCGGGGATGCCCCCAAGGTCTCCTTGACCGGGCCAACCCTGCCGCCGCCCGGGCTCACCCACCCCGCCTCGCCACGACTCTGGAGAAACTGTGCCGCTGCGGGCAGGGTGGGCTACGCCAACTGGTCGAAGCCGCGAAGCCCGAGGGGTTCGCGTGACCAGAAGGGTTCGCCGTGCGAGCTGCCGATCAGGCTGCCCCACCAGGCGTCGGCCGCCGCCACCCGCTGCGGCACGGTCGGCGGTCTGGCGGTTTCGGGAAACTGGCTGGCATAGCAGGCGATGGCCGCCTGCTTGGCCTGCCATGTCGAGGCGATATCGACCACGAAGGCGGGCCGGCGCACCGCCCGCAGGTGAACGCAGCCGTAGTACCAGATCCGCTCGGGGTGCCAGGGCTCGCCCGGCAGGTCGCACTTGGTGAGCTTCGCCCAGAACCGGGCCGCCTCGGCCAGCTTGGTGGCCGCGACGTGGTCGGGATGGGCATCGACCCAGTGCGGCGCGAACAGCCACCGCGGCCGCGTCCGCCGGATCACGCCGGCCAGCGCACCGCGGGCGGCGAGCGTGGCCCGCAGTCGCCGGTTGGGCAGGCCGAGGTTCTCCCGCCAGGCCACGCCCAGGGCGGCCGTGGCAGCCGCCGTCTCGCGGGCCCGGATCTCGGGCGAGCCCAGCGGTGTCGGCTCGCCATCAGTCAGGTCGAGGATGCCGACGGCCAGCCCCTGGGCAAGCATCAGGCCGATCGTGCCCCCCATGCCGAGTTCGGCATCGTCGGGGTGAGGGGCGATCACGAGCGCGTCGAGCATGAGGATCGGCTCCGCAGCGGCCCAGTTGCCAGGGATGATGACGCGATCATAGTCTCCCGCCATGCCCACGCCCGCCGAGACCTTCGCCGCCGCCCGCGATCACGCCCGCCGCTCCGCCGTGTTGGCCACGATCGACGCGCTGGTTGGCTGGGACGAGCGGACGAAGATGCCCCCGCGGGCCGGCGGTTGGCGGGCCGAGCAGGCCGCCGAACTGGCCGCGATCGTGCATCGCCACCGCACCGATCCCCGGCAGGGCGAGCGGCTTGCGGCGCTCGCGGCCGGTCCGCTCGCCGCCGGCGGCAGCCCTGAGGAGCAGGCCACGATCCGGCTCTTGAAGCACGACTTCGACAAGCAGGCCCGGCTGCCGCCACGGCTCGTCGAGGAGCTCGCCCGGACCACCGTCGAGGCGCAGCAGGCCTGGGTCGCGGCGCGGGCGGCATCCTGCTGGGCCGACCTCGAGCCCTGGCTCGAGCGGGTGTTCACGCTCAAGCGGGAGCAGGCGGCCTGCCAGCGGCCCGACCTCGATCCCTACGACTCCCTGCTCGACGACTACGAGCCTGGCGGCCGGTGGCGAGCGATTGCTCCGCGGTTCGCCGAGTTGCGGGAGCGGATCGTGCCGCTCGTGCAGGCCTGCGGGGCGGCCGCGCGGCGGCCCGACGATCGCGTGCTCACCGAGCGGCCCTATCCGGTCGCGGCCCAGCAGGCCTTCGTCCGCGAGGTGGCGGCCCGGATCGGGTTCGACTTCGATCGCGGCCGGCTCGATTCGACCGACCATCCCTTCTGCACGTCGCTCGGCCCCGACGACTGCCGGATCACGACCCGCTGGGACGAGCGATTCCTGCCGACGGCGCTCTACGGCGTGCTTCACGAGGCGGGCCACGGCCTCTACGACCAAGGGCTGCGGCCGGAGTGGTACGGCCTGCCGCCCGGCGAGGCAGCGTCGCTCGGCATCCACGAGTCGCAGTCGCGGCTCTGGGAGAATCTCGTCGGCCGGTCGCGGTCGTTTTGGGAGTGGTGCTTCCCGCTGGCGCGACAGGCCTTTCCTGCGGCGCTCGCCGATGCCGACGCCGACCGCCTCCACGAGGCGCTGCTCGTCGTCCGGCCCTCGTTCATCAGGGTCGAGGCCGACGAGGTCACCTACAACCTCCACATCATGCTCCGCTTCGATCTCGAGCGGGCGGTGCTCCAGGGCGACCTGCCGGTGGCCGACCTGCCGGCGGCCTGGGACGAGCGGTTCGAGCGGGACTTCGGCCTCCGGCCTCCGACCGCGACGGCCGGGGTCTTGCAGGACATTCACTGGAGCGCCGGCCTGGTCGGCTACTTCCCGACCTACACCCTCGGCAACCTCTACGCCGCGCAGCTGATGGCGGCGGCCGGGCGGCGGCTCGGCGATCTCGACGGGCAGTTTGCCGCGGGCGAGTTCGCTCCGCTGTTGGGCTGGCTGCGGTCCGAAATCCATGCCGCGGGGCGGATGCTGGAGAGCGACCCGCTGGTCGAGCGAGCGACGGGGCTGCCGGTCTCGGCCGACTGGCTGGCCGCCAGCCTCCAGCACCGCTACGGGCCGGCCCACGGGCTGTAAGCGGACGGCAGTCGGCCACTGCGGCCTTGGTCCGCCGCCCCTTGCCGCTACCTCCGCCGCCCGCGGGCGGGATAGTTCTCGGGAATCACGAAGTCGTCGGTGAAGCTGCCGTCGGGCTCTGCGATCAGTTCGAGGGACTCGCTCGGCGGCAGTTCGATGTTCCCGTTCTCGATCAACGCCGTGAGCGTCCTGGGGGAGACCCGCTTCAGGTTGGGGATCGAGAGTGACCCCGGCGCGGCAGCCAGAATCTCGGCGCTCTCGACCGCATCGGGCGTCTCGAAGCCGGTGATGCCGGGCAGCACGCAGGTTTTCCCGAGCCGGCCGGCGTAGGCGGCCACCAGCCGGGCATCGGCCGGCGTCACCGGCTGCCTGCTGCCGAGATAGTATTCCCAGGGATGAAGGCTGAGCTTTTTGCATGCGAACTCCGGCAGCAGTCGCGCCAGTTCAGCCGGGGGCTCCACCAGGCCTGCCAGCGAGAGGCTGTCGCCCTTGAAGGCAGCGAGCGCCTGCACGGACTCGTCCGAGAGTTGGGGCACGATCAGATACAGGCTCGACCCGCGGAAGCCGGCGAGCGCCTGCACGGCCCGGTCGGAGAG
>JBIIYH010000274.1:0-3932 GCA_044346905.1 Pirellulales bacterium | reverse complement strand
CGGCCGTGACTCGGGTGATCGACACGGGGGGCTGGGTCGGCGGCTGGCGGAAGTCGACATCGGCGGCCGGCAACAGCGAGCGAAACACCAGGTGGCGGTTGGCGGCCGCGGTGTCGTCGAACCGCAGCAGCACCCGATCGCGGATCCGGACGGGATCCTGCGGCCGCCCCAGCGACTGCCGCAGATCGACGATCCTGGTGAAGGCGAGGATGTCCACGCCGCGGAAGTCGGTGGTCGCCGCCGACTCGGTGGCCGTGGTGATCGGCACGGCCCGCCACGAGGCCGAAGGATCGCCATCGACCAGGTCGAGCACCATCCGGATTTCGGGATTCCCCTTGGCAATCGATTCGATCACCCCCGAGAGCAACTCGGCATGACGGTGGACCCGATACACCCGCAGCGGCAGCCAGACGAAGATCACCGCCGCCAGGACGGCGTAGATCCAGGTCGGCCAATCCCGGGGGTCGAGCAGCGTGCTCCAGACACGGCGGCGGCTACCGGCGCGAAGTTCCGCCGCCACGGCGGCGATCGGGCAGGTGGACCCCGTGCGAGACGTGCCGCTGGGCCTGGCGGCGGCGTCTGGCAGCGGGGCTTCGCCGCGCTCGGTCGCAGCCGCGGCCAGGTCCGACAGGGCATGCCTGCCCGGCAGGGGCGTCCAGGCCGGCCCCTCGTAGACCGGCACGTCGCTGCGGTCGGCGATGTGGCGGTGGGTGGCGCGGGTCACCTCGTAGCCGTGGCGGATGAGGGCGGCGATCTCGAGGTCGCTGAACCGGTCGAGGTCGGTTCGCAAGGTCGCGACGGCCCGCTGCACGACCGGGTGCAGGGCGTGCCGATCCTCCGCGGGATCGATCAGCTTCGTGATCGGGGCGAAGAAGAACCCGTTTTGGTCCCCGAAGTTTTCCCGCTCCAGCTGCCAGACGCGGTCCCAGAGGATGTCGGTCGCCCGGATCGACTGGGCCACGAAGCCGATCGTCGAGCGGCCCAGGATCTGAAACGGCTTCCCGGCGTCGCTGACGAGGATTCGGTCATGATCCACGTCGTGGATCCTGTGGATCCAGCTGAAGGCCCGGGTGCCGAGGTTGTCGTAGACCCCGCCGTCGGTGAACGACTCGCCCGGAAACTCTCCCTCGCTCACGCCCAGATCGTCGGCGGTGACCCGCACCGGGGGAAAAAAGCCCGGGAAAGCGGAAGACGCGCCCACCGCCTTGGCGATGCTCATCGTCGTGCCGGCGATGTGCTGAAAGGGGTCGCTCTCGCCGGCCGTGTGCCCGCGGCGCAGGATGTGGAGCCCGTTGCGGTTGAAGGCCGCCAGCGTGCCGTCGCTGACGTTGGTCGTGAGGATGTGGAGGTTGGGCCGCTCCGGTAGTTCGAACAGTCGCCGGTCGCCGAAGAGAAAATGCCGGTAGTAGCTCTCGAGGAATGCGTTGGGGGAAAGCCTCTCGGTCTCGCTGCCGACGAGCCTGCCGGCCAGCCGGATCGGGAAGGTGAGCGGCAGTCGGCGGACGATGTGGTTGCGGAGATCGAACTGCACGAACCGGAAAACCTCGGCGGCAGCCTCGTCGAAGTCGGCGTCCGAACCGGTGTATCGATCCCAGTTGAGCACCAGGTGGGCGGCCAGAATGCTGCCGCCCGAGACCGCCGCGATGTCGGTGACGTGCCCGAGTGCGCCCGCGTCGCGGAGATAGCGGATCACGCCCAAGTGGTAGAGCGTGGCCCGAAAGCCGCCGCCTGACAGCGCCAGACCGGTGTTCGACATGAACCGCATCATGCTCCGCAAGGCCCGGGCCGGCGTGATGCCGCGGCCGCTTCAAAGGTAGGATGCCGAGCGTCAGGCCGTACTCCGCCCGCGGGTCGAGTCGGCCACGTTCTTCATCGTAGTTCACGGAAACACCGATGCGCGAGGCGAAAATCCCTGCCCGTTCCCCGCTGTGGGCCGCAAGGCGGCTTGTGCGGATGGTGGCGGTCGTCGTGGCCGGGGCGGCTGTGCTGCCTGCCAGCTCCGCCGACCTGCATCTGGCCCCGGGGGGCGACGACGGGGCCGATGGCGCCGGCGGTCGCCCCGTGAAGACGCTCCGGCGGGCGCTCGACCGGGCTCGCGAGATCCGCGCGACGGCTCCTGGCCGCGCCATGCCGCTAGTGATCGAAGTGGCCGACGGCCGCTACGAGCTCGCCGGGCCGCTCGTGATCGGTCCCGAGGATTCCGGGACGGAGGCCGCACCCACGATCATTCGGGCGGCCGCCGGGGCGCGACCCGTCCTCTGCGGCGGTCGGGTGATCACAGGCTGGCGGGTGGAGGCGGGATCCGCCGGCCCGCGCTGGACCGTCACGCTGCCGGAAGTCGCGGCGGGCGCATGGAACTTCGCCCAGTTGTTCGTCGCCGGTCAGCGGCGATTTCGGCCGGTAGTGCCGGCCGAGGGTTGGTTTACGATCGCGGCACCGTTGCCTCCCAGCGAGGCCTCGGCCGGCAAGGGGCATGACCGGTTCGGCTGCTTCGAGGGTGACCTGCGGCCCGGCTGGACGAACCTCGGCGACGTCGAGGTCGTGGCCGTTCACCGCTGGACCATGTCGCGGCTCCCCGTCGGGTCGATCGGCCCGCTCCCGCCGCCTCCCGGGGGTGCGGCCGGGAATACGGCCGCAGTTGCCGCGGACGCCCGGCCGCTCGCCAGCGTGACGCTCGCCGGCCACACCCGCGGGCTCCACGACTGGTGCTCGTTCCCCAAGGGCAATCGGTTTCGGGCCGAGAACGTCCGCGAGGCGCTGGGATCACCCGGCTCCTGGTATCTCGACCGCCCGACCGGCACGCTCACCTACTGTCCGCTGCCGGGCGAGACCCCGGATGGCACGGTCGTCGTCGCCCCACGGCTCGACTCGCTGGTCGAGATCACGGGCGATCCCGCGGGCGACCGGCCGGTGGAGCATGTCCGCCTCGAGGGCCTCGGCTTCGCGCATGGAAACTGGTCGCCCCCTCCCGGCGGCCAGTCCTATGCCCAGGCGGAGATCAACGTGGGGGCCGCGGTGTCGCTGACGGATTGCCGCCAGGTCGCCTTCGACCGGGTGGCCGTGGTGCACGTGGGCCGCTACGCGATCGAGCTGGGCAGCGGGTGCCGCGACTGCTCGCTCGAGCGGTGCGAACTCGTCGACCTCGGTGCCGGCGGTGTGCTCGTGGGCGTTGCGGGCGGCCCGGGGTCGTCGTCGGTCGCGGGCCGCGCCGGGGGGAGCGAGGTGACCGGCAACGTGATCCGCGACTGCTCGATCCTGCACGGCGGTCGGCTTCACCCCGCTGCCGTGGGCGTCTGGATCGGCCATGCCTCAGAGACCACCGTCGAGCACTGCGAGATCGCCGACCTCACCTACACGGGCATCTCGGTGGGCTGGAGCTGGGGCTACCAGCCCTCGCGGGCAAACCACAATCGGATTCTCCGCAACCACATCCATCACCTCGGCCACGGCGTGCTCTCCGACCTGGGGGGCGTCTACACGCTGGGCGTGTCCCCGGGCACGGTCGTGGAGGGCAACCTGATCCACGACGTGGCCAGCCGCGACTATGGCGGCTGGGGCCTCTATACCGACGAGGGCTCGACCGGGATCGTGATGCGGAACAACCTCGTGTTCCGCACGAACTCCGGCGGCTTCCACCAGCACTACGGCCGTGACAACAGGATCGAGAACAACGTGTTCGCCGCGGCCCGCGACTGGCAGCTCCAGCGGAGCAGGGTGGAAGATCACACGAGCTTCACGTTTCGGCGAAACATCGTCTGGTGGGACTCGGCCGCCCCGCTGGTGAAGGGAGACTGGACGAAGGGCGTCGTGACCGAACGCAACTGCTATTGGAACGCGGCCGGACCGGTGACGTTTCCTGGGCAGGGAAGCCTGGCCGAGCGGCAGGCGGCCGGCCAGGACAGGGGCTCGCTCGTGGCCGATCCGAAGTTCGC
>JBIIYH010000060.1:0-13213 GCA_044346905.1 Pirellulales bacterium | reverse complement strand
TCACCGAGCTCCGGTGAGGGACAAACGCTGACGAAGCGGGCGAAGGGACTCGAACCCTCGACATCCAGCTTGGGAAGCTAGCGCTCTACCAACTGAGCTACGCCCGCGAACCCTCGCAGTCTAACACGGGTGTCATGCGGCGGGAGGGGGCCGAACGGTCGCCCCACGGGCTGCGTAGAATCGGGCCATGCGTCCACGCCGCCCGGAGAATTCGCCGCCATGCCGCACCCCGCTTCGCCGCCCGCAGCGCCGGCTGCCGCCCCTCCCCGCCGAGGCTGGCTGACTATGCCCCTGAAGGCCACCCTCGCCACGCTCGCGGCCGCCGCGTTCCTCGGTGCCGGTGCCCTGCCGTGGTGGCTCTCCCAGCCGGAACGGCTCAGCCGGATCGTGGCCCGGGCGGTACCGGAGCTCGAGGCCGACGTCCGGTTCGAGTCGGTGAAGCTCGGCTGGGCCGGCCCGCTCGTGCTCGAGGGGGTCTCGCTCGTGCCCCGCGACGGCAGCCGCGCACCGATCTCGATCGGCCGGATCGAGGGCAGCCACGGCCTGCTCGCGATGCTGCTCTCCGCAGGCGACCTGGGGCGGCTCACCGTCGACGGCCTCGCGGTCGACCTCGCCTTCGACGAAAATCATGTCAGCAACCTCGAGGGCCTCGTGCGCCGAAAACCCGCCGATGCTGCCGACCCCACCCCGAAGCCGACCCGGGCCGCGGTGCGGATGCGGCTGGAGATCGAGGACGCCGTCGTGCGGATCACGGCGCCCTGGACGACCGAGCCCTGGGTCAGCGAGCCGATCGACCTTCAGGTCGCGCTGGCTCCGGTGGCGGAGGGCTGGAGCGAGTGGACGGTCGAGCCGGTGCAACTCCTGACCGATGCGAGGATGGATCCGCCGGTAGCCTGGGGTGTCTTGGCCTACGTCGCACCGGTGCTCGCGGACGCTGCCCGAACGAGCGGCCGGTTCTCGCTCGCGCTCGACGGGGCGCGGCTGCCCGTCGGCGACCCGGCGAGCGGCTCGCTCTCGGGCACCCTGGCCATGCACGAGGTGGTCGTCGGGCCGGGGCCGATGGTGACGAATCTCTTTCAATCGCTGCCCGGCAACCTGCCGCCGCCCCCGTCGATCCGCGTCGCCGACGAGTCGCACGTGAAGTTCGCGCTCGACCAGCGGCGGGTACGGCACGAAGGCCTGGAGTTCGGCGTGCCCCTGCCCGGCCCCGGCCGCCGGCTCGACGTGCGAAGCAGCGGCACGGTCGGGCTCGACGACCAGTCACTCGACGTGAAGCTCGTGCTGCCGATCCCGGCCGACCTGCGGCAAGACCGCCCGCTCTTGGCGGCGCTGGCCGGCAAGACGATCTCCATGGGCGTGGAGGGCCGGCTCGGCGAGCCGAAGATCGTTTTCGATGGGTCGATCCGCCAGGTGGCCGGAGACGTGGCGCGGGAGCTCATCGATCGCGTGAGAGGCGGCGTGCCGCCGGCGCCGGGCCAGGTGCCGCCTTCGGCCGGGCCAGGAGTGCCGCCCCCGGCGCCGCAGGGAGCGCCGCAGGGAGCTGGCAACGGCGAGGCTGTGGCCGACCTCGTGGGCGACGTGATCGACGAGATCGCCCGGCGGCGGGCCGCCCGGCAGGCCGCGGAGGCGGCCGGAGAACTGCCTCCGCGCCGGGGCCGGCTGCGGGAGCGGGTGTTTCGCCCTGTGGCACCTCCCCAGCCGCAATGAAAAAAGCCGGGCCCTTCTCGCGAAGGACCCGGCTCGATCGTGGACCTGGGCCGCGAGGCCGATGGTTCAGGTCTGGTTCAGGTCTGGTTCAGGTCTTGGCGGGCTCGGCGGCGGGGGCAGCCGGGGCCTCGGTCGGAACGCCCTCGGAGACGGCGCCCTCCGACATGATCACGCCCTCACCACCGCAGTCACCACCGGCGCACCCGCCGCTGACGACCTCGCCGCCGCAGTCGCCGCTCTCGCAGCCACCGCTGACGACCTCACCGCCACCGCAGCTGCCGCAGTCGCTGGCGACCTCGCCACCGCAGCTGCCGCAGTCGCTGGCCGCCGGCTCGCAGGCACCGCACTCGGCGGCGACCTCTTCGGCACCGTGGCACTTGGCAGCCTTGCGGGCAGCCTTCTTGGCACGATGCTTGGCCATCAGGCCACCGTGGCACTTCCGGCCATGGCAGCCGTGACCGGCGACGGCACCGCTCTCACCGCCGACCAGCGCGACGGCGACGACCGCAAAGAACATCGCCAACGAGAAACCGAGAAACCGCTTCATCAGAAACCTCCACAAGGGAAACGGAACGCAGCCGATGCGTTCCCGGGAGCCGTCGCCTATGAAACCCCGATCCGGGACGGCTACCGGACCGCAGCACGTGAGTCTTGTGCCGGCCGCAGCCGCCCCACTGCCCGCCCTTTGTCAATTTTTGACGAGTGGGCAAGCTGGACGGCCTGCGGCAAACAGGCGGTAGGCTATCACGCAGCCGCCGGGTGTCAACAAATCTGGGAAATCTGCGTCAAAATTGACGCTTCCGCAGAGTTTGCGGCTTCGTTCGGGCCGGCTACGGTCACTGCCGGGCCGGGGCGTTCTGGCTGCCGGGTTTGCCGGCGGTCCGCTGGCCCTGGGCTTGCCCGTCGGCCTGGGCACGCCGCAGGAGTTCCTCGGCGACCATGGCCTGCTTGGCGAGCATGTCTTCGGGGTCCTCGAAGTTCAGGAGCAGCGGGGGCAGGTCTGCGAAGACCCGCATCGCCATGCCGACCACCCGCCAGCCTTCCGGATCGAGTCGCACGACCCAGATCACGTTGTCGCTGCTCTGAACGCCCTCGGAATCGACGTCGGTCCACGTGGTGGCGACGTGCACCAGGTCGCCGCCCTCGCCGATGACCTCGCAGTCGCCCACGGCATACGTCGCGGTGTCGTTCACCGGCGGGGCCACCGAGATCCCCAGTTCTTCGGTCTTGGTCCGGGCCGTGGCGGTGAGCATCTTCCGGGCGGCGGCATCATCACCCCGCTTGATCGCCTCGAGGAACGTCACGACGGCCTGCTTGGCCGGCGCGGCCAGTTCGCCCGTCGGGGCCGCTGTCGAGCATCCGCTCGCGGCGAGCCAGCAGGCGGCTGCGACCAGCGCTGCAGGGTGACGGGCGGGGCGGGCAGTGGCAGCGAAACCGGGCATGCGAGACACTCCAAGCGACCTGGCCGCGGGCGACGCCGGCGACCTCCAGGGCGGCGGGAGAGTGATCGGCCGCCGTCTGGCCGTCAAGGCGACTTGAAGGCGGCCGCGCGGCGGGGGAGCGAATGATCTGTTAGCCTGGGAAGGACGGGGATTCCGGAGCGCGGCGGCGATGCAGCAACGAAGCAACCACCCGCGGTCGGCGGCTTGGGCGGTCGCCTGGTTCGGGATCGTGGTGGCGGCCGTGGGCGGCGGGAGCCACGGTGCCGACCCGAAGCCTCCCCGCCGGGCCCGCCCCCCTGCGGCCGAGTGGGACAAGGCGACGGCCGGCGGTTTTTTCCCGGACGCCTTCTCGAGCCTGCAAGGCTCGCGGCCCGCCTTCGACGCGGTCGCCCGGCCGGGAACGGCCGTGGCCTCCGGCGACGGCCCGGCTGGCGTCGCGCCTGGGACCGGCTTCAAGTGGTCGGCGCTCGTCTCCGGCGACACGCTGATCGACGAGATCAAGGAGATGCAGCGGCGGGTGGTGGCCGCGGTCACCACCCCCTCGACCTTCAAGGGCGGGGGCTACAACGAGGCTCAACGGGCCTTCAGCCTGATCGCGCTGGCGTTCGGCGTGATCGCGGACCACGACGAGGACGTGCGCTGGAAGAAGGACGCGGCCACGGCCCGCGACCTGTTCGCCCGGGCCGGCGTCAACTGCAAGGTCGGCACCGACCAGTCGTTCAAGGAGTCGCAGCTCCGGGTGGACGATCTGGCGACGATGATGGACGGGAATCCGCCGGCGGGGAAGCCGGATCGAGACGAGGATTTTCGCTGGAGCCAGCTGTCGGGGCGGCCGCCGCTGATGGCCCGGCTGGAGGCGGCCGAGAAGCTGCTCGGGGCCATGACGGCCTCCCAAGGCGAGTTCTCCAAGCAGCTCCCCGAGGCCTTCCACGAGGCTGAGATCGTGGCCGCGATCGCCGAGGTCATCCGCCGGCCCGACTTCGAGTATCACGACGACGACTCGTATCTCGGCTACGCCGCCGCGATGCGGGACGCGGCAGTCCGGGTCCGCGACGCCTGCCTGAAGAAGGACTACGAGACGGCCCGCACCGCCGTGGGCGAGATCTCCAAGAGCTGCAACGACTGCCACGGCGACTACCGCTAGGCCGCACCCTGGCTGACTGTAGCGACGTCTTGGCAAACCAGACGACGTAGGCGAAGGGGGTCGGCGAACGCTCGAGGAGCCTATGGCCGCTTCGGCCATCAGCGACGAGACTTTTGCCGCCCCCGAGCCGGCGATACACGTCAAACGGATGCGGTCTAGGCCGGCCGCTGCCGAGTCGGCCTGTCAGCGGGCCGCCGCGGCCCCGAGCGGCTCGAGCGCGACGAGCTCCGCCAGGCCGGCCTCGGCCATCTCCCGCCCCGTCACGTAGCGGTGGGTGCGGATCCACTCGTCGATCAGCTTCTGGGGGCCGCCGAACAGCTCGCACAGGAGCACGTCCATCTCCTGCTCGAGCGTGGCGAAGTGCCGCGACCACTCGGCCGCCTCGCGGATGCCGATGTGCTCCTCGCTCTGCCACTTCATCGGATGAAAAAGAAACACGCTGTAGGGGGTGACGATCCGCCGCCGGCAGGCCGCGAACGGCCAGAGCGCGGCCGAGGAGCACTCGCCGGTGACCACGGCCGTGGCCCGCGTGTCCCGCAGCCGCATCAGCGACACCAGCGACATCGCGCAGTAGGGGCTGCCGCCGGGAGAGTCGAAGTAGATCGTGCACTCGCCTCCGGGAGGGACGCCGAGCAGCCGCTCGGTCAGGTCCGACTCGTTGTCGGTCAGGTCGCCGACGAGGGCGATCTCGAGCGGTCCCTCCTGCTCGTGCTGGTCTTCGGTCGCCTGCCGGCCGTTGGCCGCTGCGTCGCGTGATGCCATCCCGATTCCTCCTTCGCTGGGACCACGGAACCCGTCCGGGAGGTGGTCCGAAATCCTCTGGGCCGCGCGGCAGTCGCCCGCGACCCCGGAGACTAAAGGCTGATCGGGCCAGCGGCAAGGAAGCCGCGGAAATCGCTTGCGGGCCGGAGCGGAGAGGCGCAGGATGGGAGCGTGAGGGAGTTTCGCCGCTGCCGGCACACTTCGCTCCAAACGCACCGGATCGGGAGAGCGTGATCCACTCATGGGAATCGTCGCCTACTGCCCCCAAGGGCACCGGATGAAGGTCAAGGACGAGCTGGCGGGCCGCAAGGGCATCTGCCCGGAGTGCGGCACCCGGTTTCGGATCCCGCTGGAGTCCCGGCCGGAAGTCGCGGTGCTGGCCGCCGAGCCGGTGCCCGCCGTCGCGGTCGCCCAGCCGGCGCCCGGCCCGACCGGCCATCCGGTGGCCAGCGTCGTGTCGCTCGACGCCGACCTGGCGGCCACGCTGCCGCGGGCGCTTCCTCTGGCCCTCCCCGACGCCGGCAGGCCCCCCGGCTGACCCCGCTCTGCCGGCCGCCGGCCCCGGCCGCGATCGCATCTGGTAAAGTCGGGTCGGCCGGTCGGTGTCCTCGCCGCCGGCCGCTCCGCTTCCCGCCGTCTCACCGCTCCGGAGGCCCATCGTCATGTCCGCGCCGTCGCTGCTCGCCCGTGCCCTGCTCACCCTCGCCTGCCTCGCGGTCGTCCCGCCGGCTCCCGCGGCCGACGTCGCGACCACGGCCTTCCCGATCGCCGCCGGCTCGCTCTCGCTCGAAGCTCCGGAAGGCTTCGAACGGGTGCAGCCGAAGTCGGGCATGATCGAGGCCGAGTTCACAGTGCCCTCGGAAGGCGACCTGCCGGCAGGCCGGATGACAGTGATGGGTGCCGGTGGCTCGATCGAGGCCAATATCGATCGCTGGTGCGGCCAGTTCGCCCAGCCCGACGGTGGCGACACGAAGGCCAAGCTGACGAAGAAGTCGTTCAAGGTGGCCGGCTGCACGGTCACGCTCGTCGATATCCCGGGCACCTACCTCGACCAGCCCGGCGGCCCGTTCGCCGGCGGGCCCACCGTCAAGCGGCCCGGCTACCGGATGCTGGCGGCGATCGTCGAGACTCCGGAACAGGGCAACTCCTTCCTCAAGTTCTACGGCCCCTCCGCCACCGTCGAGCGGCATGCCGACGGCTTTCAGAAGATGATCGAGGGCATGGTCCCGGCCGGTCGCTGAACCCAACCCCTTCCCCACCCGTCCCCGGCGACCCCGGCCGCGATGAAAGTTCACGAGTTTCTCGAGCACCACGGTATCGCCGGCAATCCGTTCGCGGAGGAAGACGCCCAGACCGACACCGTCTTCAAGCGAGACTGCCTCGAGACCACGTTCCACCCCGCCTGGGACAAGATCCTCGGCAGCCCTTCCGACCCGAGCACCTCGATCGTGTTCGGCGAGAAGGGGAGCGGCAAGACGGCCCTCAAGCTGCAGATGGTGCGGCAGTTCGAGCGGCACAACCAGGCACATCCCGACGCCCGGGCGTTCGTGGTGCTCTACGACGACTTCAACCCCTTTCTCGACCGGTTCGTCGGACGGGTGGGCCCCGGTCGATCGGTCGAAAAGGCGCTCGCCCAGTGGAAGCTCTGGGATCACATGGACGCGATCCTGTCGCTGGCGGTGACGCAGCTGGTGACGGACGTGATCGGCGACAAGCGGCCGGCCCGGCTGACGCGGCCGCAGGCCCGCGACCTCGCCCTGCTGGCGGCCTGCTACGACCAGTCCACGGCCGAGTCGTTTCCCTCCCGCTGGCGGCGGCTCAAGGGGCGGGTCCGCTACCACGGCCGGTTCGGTGGCTGGCCCCGGCTGTTGGCCTTGGCCGCGACCGCGGTGCTGGCGGTGGCGCTGGGCGTGGGCCTGGCACTCGGCAAGCTCGACTGGGCCCGGCAGTGGTGGCCCTGGGCGGCGCTGGCGGCCTCCTGGATCCCCGCGGGCCTGAGGCGGCTCAAGTCCACCTGGCGGGCCTGGCGGATCGTCCACAGCATGCGCACCGGCAACCGCACGGTCGGCCAGCTCGGCCGGGCGCTCGCCTCGCTGCCGGAGGTCGATCTCGCCGGCCAGCCGCTCCCGGCCCACGCCCGCTCCGACGACCGCTACGAGCTGCTGGAGAAGTTTCAGGGCGTGCTTCAGGCCCTCGGCTGGACGGGGATGGTGGTGATCGTGGACCGGCTCGACGAGCCCCACCTCATCAACGGCCAGGCCGAGCGGATGCGGCAGGTGATCTGGCCTTTGCTCGACAACAAGTTTCTCAAGTCGCCGGGGCTGGGCTTCAAGCTGCTCCTCCCCGAGGAGCTCTATCGGTTCATCGAGCGGGAGAACGAGCAGTTCAACCAGCGGGCCCGGCTCGACAAGCAGAACCTCGTGCCCTCGCTCGAGTGGTCGGGCGAGACGCTCTACGACATCGCCTCCGCCCGCGTGAAGGCCGCGAGCGTGGGCACGCCCCCGGCCACGCTCGGGGCGCTGTTCGACGAGTCGGTGGATCAGCGGCGGCTGATCGACGGCCTGCGGAGCCTGCGGGTGCCGCGGCAACTGTTCAAGTTTCTCTACCGCCTGCTCGTGGCCCACTGCCACGCCCACACCGAGGAGCGGCCGGTCTACAAGATCCCGATCGAGCGGTTCGAGACCACGCTGGCCGTGTTTCGCCGTGATCAGGACGCCTTCGACCGCGGGCTCGCGCCCCGCTAGCGAATGGACGGCGGCGACCTCCACACGATCGTGGTCGGCCGCGAGGCGATGGGCTGCCGGTTCGAGGTGGTGTTCAACGCCGGCGAGCTGGCCGAGGCGACCGAGCTCGGCTGCGGTGCGCTCGACCTCGTGGACGAGATCGAGGCCCGGATCAGCGTCTACCGCGGGTCGAGTGAACTCGCCGCGATCAATGCCGGCGCCGGGGAGTGGGTGGCCGTCTCGCCCGACACGCTCGCGCTGCTTGCGCTGGCCCGCTCGCTGCACGAGGCGACGGCCGGCGGCTTCGACATCGCCGCCGGGCCGCTCGTGCGGGCCTGGGGATTCCTGCGGCGGCAGGGTCGCACGCCGAGCGACGCCGACCTCGCCGCGGCGGTCGCCGTGTCGGGCACGCGGTGGCTGGAAGTCGATCCTGCCGGCGGACGGGCCCGGCTCGCGGTCGCGGGCGCGGAGCTCAATCCCGGCGCCATCGGCAAGGGCTGGGCGATCGACCGCGCGGTTGACTGGCTGCGGGCCGAGGGTGTGGCGAGCGTGCTCGTGCACGGCGGTCAGAGCAGCGTGCGGGCCTCTGGCACCCAGGGGCCCGCCCTGCCCGGGCGAAGTGGCTGGCGGGTGGGCCTGCGGCATCCGCTCCGGCCGGGGCGGCGGCTGGCCACGATTGCGCTCGCGGACCGGGCGCTCGGCACGAGCGGCTCGGGCACGCAGTTTTTCATCGAGCGGGGCCGGCGGCTGGGCCACATTCTCGACCCGCGGACGGGCCGACCGGCCGAGGGCGTGATCTCGGCGACGGTGCTGGCCGAGACCGCGGCGGAGGCCGACGCGCTGGCCACTGCGGTCTACGTGCTCGGCGAGGAGGGGCTCGAGCGGATCGCCCCGGCCGGTGGCCCGACCGCGGCCGTGCTCGTGCTGGCGGGTGGTCCGGGCGGGCTGCGGGTCGTGGTGGCCAACCTGACGCCGGCCGCCATCGTCATCGACCCCGAGCCCGGCCTCGAAGTGGCATGGCTGCCGGAACGGCGCGAATAAAACCGCCTCTGGCGCGAGCCCCGTCGGTTCCTGCAAAAACGCCGGGCAAGCGCCGGGAGACGGAGTACAATCCTCTGGTTTCTCGCCCCGCCGGAATCGTCCCGCGGGGTCAATGCCTCCGCCCCACGACGTCATGCTCGACTGGTTGCAAGCCTCCTACCTGGGCATCGTCGTCTTCCTCACGCTCACCGGGCTGGGCCTGCCGATTCCGGAAGAGGTGCCGATCGTGGCCGCCGGCGTGGCGAGCCGGGCCGGGGCCCTCGACTGGTACAAGGCCCTGCCGGCCTGCCTGGTCGGCGCGCTACTGGGCGACAGCCTGATGTATGGGATCGGCCGGTTCTTCGGGGCCCGGGTGCTCCGCGAGCATCCCTGGTGGTCGGGCTTCCTCACGCCGGAGCGGGAAAAGACGATCGAGGACCTGATCAACCGCCACGGCATCAAGGCCTTCTTCGTGGCCCGGTTCCTGGTCGGCCTGCGGAGCCCCTTCTATCTCACGGCCGGCATCCTGCGGGTGAAATACCGCTGGTTCCTGTTCGCCGACTTTCTCTGCGCGTCGGTGGTGATTGGCGGCTTCTTCGGCCTCGCCTACCTGTTCGGCGATCGGATCACGGGGCTCATCCAGTTGCTGGAGCGGGGCTTCACGCTGGTGGTGGTCGCCGTGCTGCTGGTGGCCCTGGCGGTGGTGGCGTTTTTCTCGTTTCGCCGCCGTCGGATCCAGATGCTCGACCGCGATCCCGAGGCGCTGTTCGAGAACCGCGAGATCCTGTTCGGCCCCGCCGCCGACCGGATCGCCGAGGCCGTGCGGCTGGGCGAGGTCGAGGGCAAGGCGGCCGAGAAGAAGCCCGGCAAGCAGGCCGGTGGCAAGACCAGCACGCAGGCCGGGGTGCCGGGCGACTGACGGATCGGTCTGGGACCGGCGGTTCATTCGGGTCGCGCGGATGGTTCCGGTCGTGAGGCCGCGACTCTGCGGGCTGGGCAAAATGTCGCCCCGCGGCGACGCGCCGTCGCCCGGTTGCGACCTACAAGAACTGGAGAGGGCTCGCACGGGCCCGGCTCGCGCTCCAGACCACCCCAGGGAACGGCCATGCCTCGTCCTTCGGAACCCGCCGTGACCGTCTGCCCAGGCCGGATCCTCGTGGTCGATGACGATCGGCGGATGGCCTCGCGGCGGGCCGAGTGGCTCTGCAGCCTTGGCTGGCACGCCTCCGCCGCCGGCTCGGCCGCCGAGGCGTTGCGGTCACCCGGCCGCGAGCGGGCGGCGGCCTGCATCATCGATGGGCAACTGCCCGACGACGGTGGCTGCCGCGTGGCCGACGCGATTCGGGCGGCCGCTCCCGAAGCGGCGATCGTGGCGCTGACGGCGGCGGGCGGGATCCGGCCCGCCTGGGCCGACGCGGCGGTCGTGGAGCCCGGCCACGACGCCGAGATCCTCGCCGCCCTTTCCTTCGCCCGGGACACGGCCGAGGCACGCCGCTTCGCACCGGCCTGTTCGTCGGACGCCTCACCGGCCCGGGAGGGCGGCCTCGTCGGCAATCATCCCGCCTTTGAGCACGTGCTCGATCTGGTCGCCCGGGTCGCCCGCACGCCGGCCACCGTGCTCGTGACGGGCGAGAGCGGCACGGGCAAGTCGCTCCTGGCCCGCCGGATCCATGCGGCCAGCGGCCGCGGTGGCCGGTTCGTCGAAGTGGCCTGCGGCAGCCTGGCCGAGCCGCTCTTGGAAAGCGAGCTGTTCGGCCACGTCGCCGGCGCCTTCACCGGCGCCACGGCCGACCGGCCGGGCAAGTTTCGGCTCGCCGACGGCGGCACGATCTTCCTCGACGAGATCGCCACCGCATCGCCGGCCCTCCAGGTCAAGCTGTTGCGGGTGCTCCAAGAGATGGAGTTCGAACCGGTGGGTGGGAGTGAGACGCAGCGGGTCGATGTGCGGGTGATCCTGGCCACCAACGAGGATTTGGCCGCGCTCGTCGCCCAGGGGCGATTTCGCGCCGACCTGTTTTGGCGGATCAACGTGGTCACCCTCGAACTGCCCCCGCTCCGGGAGCGGGCCACCGACATCCTGCCGCTGGCCGAGCACTTCCTGCGGGCAGCGGCCGCGCAGGCCGGCCGCGAGGTGAGCGGCTTCACGCCGGCGGCCCGGGCGGCCCTCGAACGGCACGACTGGCCCGGCAACGTGCGGGAACTCGAACACGCCGTCGCCCGGGGCGTGTTCCTGGGCCGCGGCCACGAGGTCGATGCGGCCGATCTGCCGGCGGCCGTGCTCGCCGGCGACCGCCCGGCGGGCGGCCGGGGCCCGCTCAAGGCGGCGCTCGCCGCCCCGGAGCGGGAGCTGATCCTCGAGGCCCTCGAGCGGTCGGGCTGGCGGCGGGACGTGGCCGCCCGGGTGCTCGGCATCAACCGCACCACGCTCTACAAGAAGCTCAAGCGGCTCGGCCTGGATGTCGCCGACCTCGCGCCGGCGAGGTAGCCGGCGGCTCGTGGGTGATGGCAGGCGTCATCCCCCTTGCTCGCGCAAGGGGGCTTTGAGCGTCCGTCTGGTCCGCGGGTCGGGATCGGCCAGTTCCGGCTTGCCCTGCGGCGGCGGGTGGTGTTGAATCCCGGGCTCGCACACCCCTCGGAGCCCCATCATGAAATACGGCCTCAATCTCCTGCTCTGGACCGATCGGATGCACGACGGACTCGTGCCGGTGGTGGAGCGGGTCAAGGCGCTCGGCTACGACGGCATCGAGATGCCGATCTTCGAGCTCAACGAATCGGTCCACGCCCAGTGGGGCCGGCGGCTCGACGACCTGGGCCTGGAGCGGACGGCCGTCACCGTCCGCAACGCGGGCGACAACCCGATCAGCCCGTCGGCTCCGGTGCGGGCTGCGGCGGTCGATGCAATGAAGAAGACGATCGACTGCTGCCGGGCCGCCGGCGTCAAGATCCTCTGCGGCCCCACCCACTCGGCGATCGGCGAGTTCACCGGCAGCGGCCCCACAGACGATGAGTTCAAGTGGGGCGTGGAGACGATGCAGAAGGTGGCCGAGCATGCCGCCGCCGCCGGCGTGACCATCGCCACGGAATACCTCAACCGGTTCGAGAACTATTTTCTCACGAGCGTGGCCCAGACGGTGGCCTTCGTGAAGGCCGTGGACCATCCGCACGTGCGGATGATGTACGACACCTTCCACGCCAACATCGAGGAGAAGGCGATTCCCGACGCCATCCGGGCGGCCGCGCCCTGGACCGTGCTCGTCCACATCTCCGAAAACGACCGCAGTATTCCCGGCACCGGCCACGTCCACTGGGACGAGACCTTCGACACGCTCCAAGCGGTGGGCTACGACGGCTGGATGGTGGTGGAGGCCTTCGGGCTGGCGCTGCCCAACATCGTGGCGGCGACGAAGATCTGGCGGAAGATGTTCCCGTCGGAAGATCAGCTCGCCGCCGATTCGCTGGCCTTCATGAAGCGCGAGGTCGCCCGCCGCCGCGGCTAAGAAAAGGGGACTGTCCCCGTTTCCCCCGTTAGACTCCCACGGTTCCCCCGACTCCCCTGGGGAAACGGGGACTGTCCCCTTTTCTTCCTTCATGCCCCGGAAACCACGCGACCAAATGCCGGCACCGCCAGCCGCGGGCTTCACCGCCCCGCCGGCCGATGGCGGGCTCTCGATTGACCGGCTCGCCCAGGCCTTTGCAGCGATGATGGGCCAGGTCGATGCGCCGCAGCCGCCGGAGGCGAGCGGCGTGGTGCAGGTCGATGCCTCGCCCGATCTCGACGAGGCCGCCGACGACCAGTGCCGCGTGAGCCCGCTCTCGATCCTCGAGGCGGTGCTCTTCGTGGGCCTGCCCGGTGGCAAGCCGCTCTCGAGCACGCTGGTGGCGGGGCTGATGCGGGGGGTGCGGCCGCAGGAGGTGGACGATCTCGCCGCCGAGCTCGACCGTCGCTATCGGGCCGACAACTGCCCCTACGAGGTCGCCTCGCGGGACGACGGCTGGGTGCTCAGGCTGCGGCCCGAGTTCACCGGCTTCGGGACGATCGTGGAGCGGAAGGCGAGGCAGGTGCGGCTCGACGCGGAGTCGCTCGACGTGCTGTCGCTCGTGGCCTGGCATCAGCCGGTGCCGCGGGACCGGCTCGTCGAGATGGGCTGCGACGCGCGGCCGGCGACATTGCGGGCGCTGGTGCGGCGGGGGCTACTCGCGGTCGAGCAGCCGGCGGAGGGTGAGGCGGCGTATGTCACGACGCCCAAGTTTCTCGAGGTCTTTCGGCTCGCGAGCCTGGCCGACCTGCCGGCCCCCAATGAGCCGCCGGCGTGACGACCGGCACCGGCTACGGCTCCGGTCGCACCGCCGCCAGCGCTGCCTCCTTGGTCGTGATCACGCCGTCGAGCTGGAGTTGCCGCGCCTTCGCCAACGCC
>JBIIYH010000273.1:0-3939 GCA_044346905.1 Pirellulales bacterium | reverse complement strand
CGACGTAGCGAGCGTCCGGCGATGGGACACGGGCAACCCCGAGCCTGCGGCACCCACGACGCAGCGAACGTCAGGGGTACGGGGCACGGGCAGCCCCGAGCCCGCAGCACCTTGGGTCTGCACGGCACTCCCGGCCCGTAAAATGGGCTGGGCTTGCATTCCGGCGGATTTCGGGCACATTTGGAGGCTTCCGTTGGCGGTCGCTGCCGCTCAGCGGACCACCGTTCACCAGTGTCAGGATCGCATCCATGCGTACCAAAAACGTCGTGCCCCGGTTGCGGGCCAAGAAGCGGCTCTTCAAGCGGGTCAAGGGCTCGGTCGGCGGCCGCCGTCGGCTGCTCCGCACGGCCAAGGAGTCGCTGCTCCGGGCCGGCGTCTACGCCCACCGCGACCGCCGGCGCAAGAAGCGTGACTTCCGCCGCCTCTGGATCATCCGCATCAATGCCGCCTGCCGCGAGCGCGGCCTGCGGTACAGCCAACTGATCGCCGGCCTGGCGAAGATCGGCTGCGAACTCGACCGCCGTACGCTCTCCGAGATGGCGATCGAGGATCCGACCGGGTTCGACGCCGTGGTCGCGGCGGTCCGCGAAGGCCTCGGCCTGCCGGAGCCGGCTGCGGTCGCGTGAGCAACGTGGCAGGCTCCCCGCTCGACACGTTCCTCGCCGAACTCGAACGCCTGCGGAGCGATGCCGCCACGGCGGTCACGGCGGCCACCGACGAGGCCTCACTCGAAGCGGCCCGGATCGAGTTTGCCGGAGCCAGGAGCGGGCGGCTGAAGGCCGTGCAGAAGGCGCTCGGCGGCATCCCCGTCGCCGACAAGCCGGCCGCCGGACGCCACTTCAACGAAACGAAGGCCGCGGTGGCCGCGCTTCTGGAGTCTGCCCAAGCCCGGCTCGGCGGCGGTGGCGGCCCGGAGCCCGGCGATGCAGTCGATGTGACGCTGCCGGGCGACGCGATCCCGCTCGGCCACCTCCATCCGATCACGCAGACGATCCGGCAGGTCCAGGAGATCATGGGCCAACTCGGGTTCGAGAGCGTCGATGGCCCCGAGGTCGAGGACCAGTGGCACAACTTCGAGGCCCTGGCAATCTCCCCCGAGCATCCGGCCCGCGACCCGCTCGACAACTTCTACCTGGCCGCGGCTCGGGCCACCGACCCGTTGCTCCTGCGGTCGCAGACGAGCACGGTCCAGATCCGGGTGATGGAAAGCCGCGAGCCGCCGCTGCGGATCGTGTCGCTGGGCCGCGTCTACCGCCCCGACACCGCCGACGCCACCCACTATCCGATGTTTCATCAGGTCGAAGGGCTGCTCGTCGAGCCGGGCACGACGATGGCCCATCTCAAGAGCGTGCTGCGGCTGTTCGCCTCGCGGTTCCTGGGCGGCGACGTCCACGTGCGGTTTCGGCCGTCGTTCTTCCCGTTCACCGAGCCGAGCGTCGAGGTGGACATGGAGTGGGGCGGCCGCTGGGTGGAGATGGGGGGCGCGGGCATGGTCGATCCGGCAGTGCTGGCGGCGGTGGGCTACGACCCCGACGCCGTCACCGGTTTCGCCTTCGGGCTGGGCGTGGAGCGGATCGCCGCCCGCCGCTACGGCGTCGATGACATCCGCGACTTCTACAAGAACGACGTCCGCTTCCTGAGGCAGTTCTGACCTGACGCTGCTGCGTGCCCGAGGGCACGGTCGCTCACGAACCCACCATGATCATCTCCACCGCCTGGCTCGCTGATTACGTGCAGGTGCCGGCGACGGCCGCCGAACTCGCCGAGCGGCTGGCGCTCTCCGGGCTCAACCACGAGTCCACGACCGCCGTCGGCGACGACAACGCGATCGAAATCGAGGTCACGAGCAACCGGCCCGACTGCCTGGGGCACGTCGGCGTGGCCCGCGAGGCTGCGGTGCTCTACGACCGGCCGCTGGCGGTGCCCGATCCACGGCCGCTGGAGGGGGGCGAGCCGGCGGCCGACCGCGTGGCCGTCGAGATCGAGTCGCCGGAGATCTGCCCCTTCTATTCGGCCCGCTTGATCCGCGGCCTGCGGGTGGGGCCGAGCCCGGCCTGGCTCGTCGCTCGGCTGCAGACGGTGGGCGTGGCGAGCGTCAACAACGTGGTGGACGTCACCAACTACGTGATGCTCGAGTGCGGCCAGCCGCTGCACGCCTTCGACCTGGCAAAGCTCCGCGGCGGCCGGATCGTGGTTCGCCGGGCCACAGCCGCCGAGCCCTTCACGGCGATCAATCACAAGACCTACTCGCTCGATGAACGGATGTGCGTGATCGCGGATGCCGAGCGGCCCGTGGCCCTGGCCGGCGTGATGGGGGGCGCCGACAGCGAGATCTCGGCGGGCACGACCGACGTCCTGATCGAGTCGGCCCAGTTCGCGCCCTTGCCGGTGCGGGCCGCGGCCCGCTCGCTGGCCCTGGCCAGCGGGTCGAGCTATCGCTTCGAGCGGGGCCCCGATCCGGCGATGGTGGACTGGGCCAGCCGGCGGGCCGCCGCCCTGATCCTGGAACTGGCCGGGGGCGTGCTCGACCGCGATGCGGTCACGGCCGGGCGGTTGGCCTCGAGCCCGGCTGAGATCGGCCTGGCCCCGGAGCGGGTGGCCGAGGTGCTCGGGATTGACATCCCGCTCGAACGGCAACGACGAATTCTGGTCGCACTCGGCTTCCAGCCGTTCGGCGACCGTGGCCACCGCTGGCGGGCGCCCACCTGGCGACGCGACTGCACCCGCGACATCGACCTCGTCGAGGAGATCGCACGGATCGAGGGCTACGAGCAGGTGCCGGAAGACGTGGCGATCGCCGCCCGGCCCGCCGCCCTCTCCGACCGCGAGCAGGCCGTGCGGCGAGCCGGCGAGGTGCTCGTGGGCCGCGGCTTCTGCGAGGCCATGACCCGCAGCGTCGTCGATGAGTCACTCGCCGGCCTGGCGAGCCCGTGGGGCGACGCGACACCACTGGTGATCGCGCCACCGCTCGTTCGCGGGGCCGACCGGCTCCGCCGCAGCCTGCTGCCGAGCCTACTCGAGGCGCGGGGCGGCAACGTGGCGGTGGGCAACGACGACGCCGACCTGTTCGAGATCGCCCGCGGCTACCTGGCCCGACCGGCCGGCGCCGACACGGCCGCTGGCCCGGTGGAGGAGCCGCTGCTCGTGGCATTCGTCACGGGGGGCGACTTCTCCCACGCCAAGGGGCTGTGCGCCGCCCTGCTCGCCAAGCTCGGCCTGTCGGGAGGCGAGCGGAGCATCGACTACCGTCCGGTGAGCCTCGACCCGTTCGCCCGCGGGCGGGTGGCTGAGATCGTGCTCGAGCCGCCCGGACTCTCAGCCCGTCGGGTCGGCGTGGTCGGCGAGATCGCGCGGGCCGCCCGCGAGCGGTTTTCGCTCCCCGCGCCCGTCGCCGCGGCGGAACTGCGGCTCGACCTGCTGGCCGCGTGCCTCGGCGGAGCCCGCCGTCTGGTCCGGCCTCATGAGTTTCCCGCGGTCGCGCGGGACCTCAATCTCGTCGTCGCCGAGAGCGTCTCGTGGGGCGAACTCGAGCGGGCGATTCGCGCCGCCGCCGGCGAGTTGCTCGAGGCCTGTCGAGTCGGGCAGGTCTGGCGGGATCCCGAGCGGCTCGGCGCCGGCAAAAAGAGTTTCCTCGTCGCGCTCACCCTTCGCAGCCGATCCGGCACGCTCACCGGCGAAGCCGCCGCCGAGGCCGTGGATCGGATCATCGCCGAGTGCGCGGCCCGCGTCGGCGCCGCCCTGCGGGGATGACTGGCTACACGGCGGCAATGCCATCCATGGCCATTGCCGCCTTGCCGGGCCTCCAGCTACACGCCCGGCGGGCCATCCCTGGCCCCGGCGGGCTTGCCGGGCCTCCGCCCGGCGGCCGCACTGGCTTTACGGCGGCAGGGGCATCCATGCCCCCTGCAGCCTTGCCGGGCCTCCGCCCGGCGGCCGCAC
>JBIIYH010000272.1:0-3944 GCA_044346905.1 Pirellulales bacterium | reverse complement strand
CGTCCGGTATGCGACGGCCAACGATTCGGCGGTCGCCGGCAGCGACTACGTGGCCCGGTCGGGCACGCTGACCTTTCCGGCCGGGAGCACGACCAGGGTGCTGCCGATCACGATCCGGGGCGACCGCGTGCCCGAACCCACCGAGCGATTCTTCGTGAACCTCTCCGCTCCGCGGCAGGCCACCATCGCCGACCGGTCCGCCACGATCACGATCGTGGACAATGATCCTGCCCCGACACCACCGACCCCGACACCACCGACCCCGACACCACCGACCCCGACACCACCGACCCCGACACCACCGACGCCCGGTGACGGTGTGGCGGGCCGCGTCTTCGCCGTGAACGCCGCGGGGGATGACATCGTGGGCTTCGACCCCGCCCGCGACCGGCTCGACTTCGGCGATGTCTCGGTCCACAACCTGATCTTGGGCAAGCTCGCCACCGGCGAGGTGGCGTTCGTGAATCCTTGGGCCTCCACGCCCGAATACCAGGTGGTTCGCGGAATCACCTACCGCGACCTCTCCATGGCGAACTTCGGCATCGTCAGGAACGAGCACCTGCGGCAGGATGTCGGCGGCGTGGTCTCGTGGGAGCAGGGCATCGGCCCCCGGGCGGCCGGCACGGTCTACGTGCGGTCGCACGAGTACGGCGTGCAGGAGCGGATCGAGGGCTTCGATCCGGCCACGACCAAGCTCAGCTTCCTGTATTTCGGCACGCGGGAGCGGCTCTCGCTCACCGACACGCCCGCGGGGCTGGTGATCTCGGTGCAGCCGACCGGCCAGAGCGTGCTGCTCATGGGCATGACGAAGGCGCGGCTCGTGCCAGGGAACGTGGAGTTTCACCACGACCAGATCGTCGAGGACCAGCTCGAGGTGCCCTTCGCCCATCCTGCCGAGCACTTCACGCTCGTGAGCCGAATGCCGCTCCTGACGCCGGCCGCGCCCCCCGGTGAGGTCACCGACGGCCACCAGACATCCTTCGGGCCGATGCCGGCGCCCGGCCATGATCACGGCACGATGCCGCACCCGATGCCGCACCCGACGCCCACGCCCACGCCCACGGCGCCGGCCCCGACGGGCAGCGCGTCGTTCGCGGTGACGAGCAACTGGGGGAGCGGCTTCAACGGTGACGTGACCCTGCGAAACACGGGCTCCACGTCGCTCACGTCGTGGACGGTGACCTTCGACTTCGACGGCACGATCACGAGCCTCTGGAACGGTGTGATCGCGGAGCGGGCCGGCAGCCGGTACACCGTCCGCAACGAGCACTGGAATGGCAGCCTGGCGGCGGGAGCCACGACGAGCTTCGGCTTCACGGCCGGTCCCGGCGGATCCGCCGCCGTGCTGCGCAACCTCGCGCTCGTCGGAACGACCGCCACCAAGCCAGCCCCGGTTCCCACGCCCACCCCGACTCCCACCCCGACTCCGACTCCGACTCCGACTCCGACGCCCGCTCCGGCACCGATCGGCGCGCCGAACACGCCATCACTGGGGATCAGCACGGCGACGGATGGCAGCTACACGCTGACGTTCAACATCTGGTCGGGCACGACCGCGACGCGGTGGAAGCTCCTCCAGAACGGTTCCGTCATCCACGAGGCGAATCTCCCCGCGGGCACGGCGCCGCAGTCGGGAAGCTTCACGGTCACCCGGCCCCGCTACGGCGCCTACCGCTACCAGGCTGTGGTCGCGAATGCCGCCGGCGAGAGCGTGAGCAACACGCTGATCAAGACCGTGGAAGGGGCGAGCACGATCCGCATCGACGAGGTCGATGCCGGCGGCCAGGCGCTGCAGATGACGGTGGATCAGGGCACGCGCAGCTACACGCTGTCGACGCTCGGGGCGGACCAGACCAACTACACGGTCGCCTCCAACAACCGCTCCGTCGCCCGGGCGAGCATCGTCGGGGGCAGGCTGGTGGTCGAAGCCCGGGGGGCGGGCCGCGCCTCCTTGCGGCTCGAGGACACCGTCTCGGGCGCCGTCCGTTTCATCGGCGTGCGGGTGAAGACGGCGGCCGGCCAGATTCCCGGAATGCCCGACTATGTCGCGGTCGGCTCGGTCAGCGAGGACACGCCGAGCGACCTCGCGTTCTGGAAGGACTTCACGGCCGAGGAGCGCAACAAGTTCATGGACGTGCGCTACATCTACCTCAATGGCGGTCCGGAGATGGGCTGGCGGACGTGGAGCGCGCAGGATGGGGGTCGCCTCGTCAGCTACATCCGCGAGAGCCTCAAGCTCGGGATGATCCCCTACCTCGTCTACTACAACATCCCCGACGGCGGCGAGAGCTACTACACGAACCTGCAGCACGTCCAGAGCGAGGCCTACATGCAGGCCTACTACAAGGACCTGAAGTTCGCCCTCGACCTGATCCGTGAGCACGCCCCGGACGAGCAGGTGGGCATGATCCTGGAGCCTGATTTCATCGGCTACATGATGCAGAACTCGGGTCTGCAGCCCGGCCAGATCGCCACCCAGACCGGAGCGGCCTACGCCGCGGGGGTGCTGAAGGCCGGGGCCGACCCGTCGTTCGCGAACAACCTCAACGGGCTCGTGCAGTCGATCAACTACACGATCGGCAAGTATGCGCCCAACGTCTCGTTCGGCTGGCAGTTCAACCTCTGGGCCTCGCCCGGCGTCACCGTCGGCATCCCGTCCAACGGCCTGATGCGGCTGACCGACACCCTGGGCATCGAGGCGGGGCGTGCCGCCATCGCCCGCGAGGCGGCGGCGATCGCGCGGTACTACGCCGACGCCGGCGTCCTGAGCCATGGGGCGGATTTCGTGTCGATCGACAAGTACGGGCTCGATGCCGGCGCCCAGAACGGGGCGGCCGCCAATCCGGCCGGCTCGACCTGGTTCTGGAATGCCGACCACTGGAACAACTACCTGCTCTTCGCGAAGACGCTGCACCAGTCGAGCAACCTCCCGGTGACGCTCTGGCAGATTCCGGTGGGGCGGATCAACGGCAGCCAGGCCCGCAATCCGTACGATCCCTCGGGCGTGTTTCCGAATCTCCCCAACACGAACACGCGGTTCGAGGACAGCGCCCCGACGTTCTTCTTCGGGGACACCTTCACCGCCACCGGATCCCGCGGCAGCTATTTCGCCACGAACCGTGGCGGCGACCCGGCGATCTCGAGCAACGGCTCGACGATCACCTGGGGATCCCACATGGCGGCCGCGAGGGACGCCGGCATCACGGCGATCCTTTTCGGTGCCGGTGTCGGCGACAGCACCGACGGCGTCGGGTCGCCGCCGACCGACAATTCGTGGTGGATCACCAAGTCGCAGGAGTATTTCAAGAATGTCGTCCCACTGAACGGTCCGATCAGCCCCTCTCCGACCCCGACCCCGACCCCGACCCCGACCCCGACCCCGACCCCGACCCCGACCCCGACCCCGACCCCGACCCCGACCCCGAACGACGGACGCGTGGTGCTTGCGGTGACGAATGACTGGGGCAGCGGCTTCAACGGCGACGTGACGGTACGGAATGTCTCGGCGGCCGCGATCACAGGCTGGCGGGTGACGTTCGACTTCGACGGGGAGATCGCGAGCCTCTGGAACGGCACGGTCTCGAGTCGCTCCGGCACGACGTACGTGGTGACCAACGCATCGTGGAACGGCGCACTCGCCGCCGGAGGCTCCGCAACGTTCGGGTTCACGGCGACTTCAGGTGCCAGCGGTGCGGTCCTCCGTAACCTTCGGGTCGAGTACATCGGTGGAGCCACGCCGACCCCGGTACCTGCCCCAGCACCGGCCCCGACTCCGACCCCCAACCCGAATCCTGCGCCCGCCCCTGCGCCCGCCCCTGCGCCGACCCCGGCGCCCGCCCCCGCTCCCGTCACGCCGCCGGCGGCGGGCAGCTGGTACCTGCAGACGAGCGGCAACCAGATCGTGGACGCGACGGGCCGTGCGGTGCGGATCGCGGGCGTCAACT
>JBIIYH010000271.1:0-3997 GCA_044346905.1 Pirellulales bacterium | reverse complement strand
ATCTCCGGGGTCGCCAAGGTCCGCTGGCTCCACGAGCTGCCCGGTGCCCTGCACGCGCTCATGTGCGAGAGCGAGAGCGTCTGGCTCAACTCCAACGAGCACGAGCGGGCGGCTTACGAGGTCGAGGACCGCGACCTGCGGATGGCCCGCCGGCTGATGGCGAAGTATCCGCTCCATCGCTTCGAGCGGCTCGCGCCCCTCCTGCGCCGGCTGCGGGCCGTGAAGAGCCCGGCCGAGGTGGCCCTGCTCAAGCGGGCCGTGGACATCACCGACGCCGGCCTGCGGCGGCTGCTCGCGGCCCTCGAGCCGGGCGTGATGGAATACGAGCTCGAGGGTGAACTCGCCCGCGAGTTCACCCGCCGGCGGGCCCGGATGGCCTACGAGCCGATCATCGGCTCCGGAAAGAACGCCTGCGTGCTGCACTACCTCGAGAATGACCAGGAGTGCCGGGCGGGCGACCTCGTGCTCGTGGACGTGGGGGCCTCCTACGCCAACTACTGCGCCGACCTGACCCGCACCTATCCCGTCAGCGGCCGGTTCACGCCGCGGCAACGGGCCGTCTACGAGGCGGTGCTCCGGGTGCTCGAGTCGTCGATCGCCCGCTGCGTGCCCGGGATGAAGCTCCGGGAGTGGAAGCGGGCCGCGCAGGTGGAGATGGCCGGCGAACTCGTGGGCCTGGGGCTGATCACGGCCGAAGAGGCCGCGAAGGACACGGCCGACGAGCCGGCCTGCAAGAAATACTTCATGCACGGCCTCGGCCATTCGCTGGGGCTGGGGGTGCACGACATCGCCCCGCCGGACGGGCCGCTCGAGCCCGGCTGGGTGATGACGGTCGAGCCGGGGATCTACATCCCGGAAGAGGGCCTGGCCGTGCGGCTGGAAAACGACGTGCTCGTCACGGAACAGGGGCCGGTCGATCTCTGCGCCCACGTGCCGATCCAGCCCGACGAGATCGAGAGCCTGCTCGCCCGCAGGGCGTGAACTCACGGATCCCGTGGTCGGGCCGGCCAGGTGGCGTCGATGAACGGCAAGCGGATGCCGCCGGCAAGCGTGGTGCCGAATTGTTCGAGTGGATGATGGCACGCATCAAGGCGATTGGCCCGGATGGCTTAAAATCCCGACCCTTTCAGAAATTGACTTCCCGCCTTCTGTTGCCGGTCATCCTCAGTGGCTTCTTTTTTCCGTGCTCGCGGAGTCTCCGCGGTACCCGAACATCCTTCTCATCATTTCCGATGGTCACGGGTGGAACGACTATGGGTTCATGGGAAACAAGTAGGTAGGCACGCCCCACCTGGATCGTCCTGCATCCGAGTCGCTCGTATTTACCCGCGGGTACACTCCGGTGCCCCTATGCCGGCCCTCGTTGGCGACCCATCGATTGCGATGCCACGAGCCTGGAATTATGATTTTTTCACCGATGCAGTCTCCCGCTTCCCGTCACTTCCCATGAGTTGACAGGGGCGGTCGTTTCCCCACCCCGTGAGCTCGTTGAGACCCGCATGCGATCCATCTTTGCTCGACTGGGCCGGGCGTCCCGCCGTCGCGGTGGGCTCCGCCGCGAGGTGTTCTCCGCGGAGTTCGATGGCGGCCAGAGTGCTGCCGCGTCGTGCACGGGCATCCATCTGGGTTGCGACGTGCTTGAGCGAAGGATCGTGCTGACGTCGCCGGAAAGCGACTTCGTTTTCTCGCAAGGCACGATCACCGGCTACAACGGGAATGGCGGCACGGTCGAAATCCCGGCACGCATGGACGGGGTGCCCGTCGCTGTGATTGGCGCAGGTGCTTTTCAAGGCAACGCCACGATCACCAGGCTCGTGATTCCTGACAGCGTCGTTCTGGTGTACGACAAGGCATTCTGGGGAATGTCCGCGCTGGAAAGTGCGCGGATCGGCAACGGCGTCACGTATGTCGGCGACAGCGCGTTCCAGAACAACTCCAAGCTGGCGACGGTGTCGTTCGGCAGCCGCGTCACGACTATTGGGGCCAGTGCGTTCGATGGCACCGGCCTGACAGCCGTAACGATCCCGGGCACTGTCAGGAGCATCGGGAACCACGCGTTCGGCAACAACGCAGCGCTGACGAGGGTCAGGTTCGTTGGCAACGCACCGAACGTCGGCACCGACGCCTTTGCCGGCGCGGCGGCTGGTGCGAAGGCCATCCGTGCTGCGAGCCTCACGGGCTACGGCCGTTCCGGCAGCATCTGGAAGAACCTGATCGTGACTCCACCGGGCCGGATCGCGGCACCGACCGTGACGGCGAGCACGGCGACCCTTTCACAAGATGCGTCCCGGATCACCATCAGGGGCACAGGTTTCGTTCCGGGCGTCCCGTCGGCGAACACGGTGACGTTTGACAACGGCGCAGTCGGCTCCGTGACCGGGGCGACTGCGACGTCGCTGACGGTGAGCATCGATACGCCGCCCTCCAGAACCGGGCCTCTGAAGGCCACCGTGACGACAAACATTGGCGGTTCGAGCGGCAGGCTGAAGCAAGTGGCGACGTGCCGCGCCGAAGCCCCGAGGTTTTTGAGCGCTTTCTGGGGACTCGATGACGGGATGCCACAGCAGATGGATGGCATGCCGATCACCTTCTCCTGGCTCATCAATCCAGCATCGATTGACCCCGCCGACTTCAACGTGATCCGCAGCGACGGAACGGTCACCGTGCCGGCGTTTGCCACGCTCCGTCCTGCCAATGAGTCGAATGAGACGCAGACGATCCTGCTGACCGGCGATTTCGGGGATGCTGCGTCAGGTGTCCGGCCTGTTCGCGTGCGGCTGGTCGGACAGCTCTCGGGGAGCCCTCCTGGCTCGAAACGCAGCGCGGTGTTTTCTGACCTCGTGTCTCCCCCCATCAGACGCCTCTCGGCCGGCCCCTCCATCGTGGATGCATGGCGGATCGATCCTGCACTTCTGACCAACGACGCCAACGCCTGCACGGTCGGCTCCGCTTTTATCCGCGTCGTATGGTCGGGGGGCATCACGGACTTTCCGACAGGGAACGAAGTCGGTGTTGCCGTGACGCGGGCCTATCGCTTGACGTACGTGCATCGGGGAAAAACCGTTACCGTGGCGCCGCTGGAAATCGGCGACCTGAACGACGGCGACAACATGCACGATCTGAGTTTTCCAGCGATTCCGGCTCGGGCAAAGCTCTTGACGATCACGTTGCCTGGCAGGCATGTGGAAGACCCCAACGGGGATCCAAATTCTTTCCAAGTGTTCAGGTTCAGGGAACCTGACTTCGCTCCGGTCGGCCAGACGCACCGAGCACGTATGTAACTCCGCCCGCGGTACGCTCCGAACGTCTCCGCGGATAATCGCTAGCCGCTGCCACGGAAACGTGGCGGCAAGTTCACCCACCAGGATGTCGGCGAGGCATTCAGGGGCGACCATGCTGTCAAATCATGCCGCTGTCCTCGAGTCCGGACTCGCCCGCAGAGCATGAGTTTCGGGTAGAGTGTTCGTCCCCCAGCGGCCCGGCCTTCCCGGCCCCGCCAGACGCCCAGGAGCCACTCATGCGCACCCTCGCCACGATCACCGTCCTCGCCCTGTCCCTTCTCACCCCGGAGTTCCTCATGGCCGCCGACGTCCCCCACCCCGCCCTGCCCGAGGGCGCCGGCCCGATCGACGCCGACGCCCCGAAGGAGTTCACCACCACCCCCTCGGGCCTCAAGTATCGGGTCCTCCGCAAGGGGGCAGGCGGCAAGCCGAAGGCCACGAACACCGTCGAGGTCAACTACCACGGCTGGCTCGACGGCGGGAAGGTGTTCGACAGTTCCTACCAGCGGGGCGAGTCGATCGAGTTTCCGCTCAACGGCGTGATCCCCGGCTGGACCGAGGGGATGCAGCTCGTCGGCGAGGAGGGCATGATCGAGCTCGAGATCCCGAGCAAGCTCGGCTACGGCTCCCGCGGCGCCGGCGGCGTGATCCCCCCTGACGCCACGCTCCACTTTCTGGTCGAGCTGATCGACGTCAAATAGCGGCCTGGGCGGCGA
>JBIIYH010000270.1:0-4004 GCA_044346905.1 Pirellulales bacterium | reverse complement strand
CAAGCGGCTCAAGCGGGACAAGCTCGTGTTTTCCGCCGACCTGCTGGCCACCCTGGCGGAGGAAGCGAGCGATCGGGCCGGCGAGTCCGACGCCCGCCGCGAGGCGCTCGAGAGCTGCCTGGCCGGGTTGCCCGCGCCGCAGCGGCAACTGCTCGAGCTCCGCTACGGCCCCAGGGCGTCGATCGAGGACATCGCCCGGTCGCTCGACCGCACGGCCGGCTCGATCCGCCAGGCCCTGTTCCGGATCCGGGAGTCGCTGCGCGCCTGCATCGAAGGCCGGCTGGCGCTGGAGGGCGACCGATGACCGGCCCTTCTCCTGATCCGGCGGCCGGCGGCGGGGCCGGCGGCGGGGCCGGCGGCGACGCCCTCGCCCGGCTGGCGGCGGCCTGGATCGACGGCGAGCTCGACGCCGCGGACCTCGCGGCCCTCGAGGTACGGCTGCGGTCCGACCCGGCGGCCCGCCGGGCTTTCATCGACAGGGCCTTGCTCGACGCCCACCTGGCCGACGAGTTTTCGGCCGCCGGCCTCGTCGGCATGATCGATGCCATCGCGGGGCGGGAGGGCCGGGAGACGCCGCGGCGGGCCTCCGGATTCGCCGCGGTCCGCGGGCTCTCGCGATTCGCCGCCACCGTGCTGGTGGCGGCAGCCGTCGGGACATTCGCCGGGGGTGTCGCCACCTGGCAGGCGCGGGCAGGCGTCGGCGGCGGTGTGCGCGGCCCGCTCGCGGAGATCAGCCGCACCCGGCTGGCGGTGCCGCCGGCCTCGGCCGACGGCGAGCCGCCGCAGCCGCTCGTCCGCGGCCGCAGGCTGCACCGGGGGCGGGTCGCGCTCGCCTCGGGAGCGATCGAGCTGTCCATCGGCCAGGCCGCGCTGGTGGTGCTCGAAGGCCCGGCCGAGCTCGAGCTGCTCGCCCCCGACCGGGCCTACCTCCATCGCGGCGTGGCCGTGGTGCGGCTGCCGGCAGCGGGGGAGTTCGAGCTCGAAACCGCCACGGCCCGCGTGGTCGGGGGGGGCGAGTTCGCCGTGAAGGTCGATGCCCTGCTCACGACCGACGTGCAGGTCTACTCCGGCGACGCGGTCGTGGCGGCCGGCACGAAGCAGGGGGGCGGCCAGTATCCCGACCGCATCTCGGCCGGTGAAGCCCTGCGGATCTCGGCGCGGGCCGATGCCGCCCCCGAGCGGCTCGGGTTCTCCGAGCGGCGGTTCACCCGCCGGGTGCCCGACGACACGCAGGGCATCGGCCTGGCGGGCGAGGGTGCGGGGCGTACCGGGGAGTGGGCCGCCGCCCGCCACCCGGCGATCGTCGTGCAGCGGGCCGCGGGCCCGGTGGCGATCGACGGAGAGCTCGACGACTGGCCGGCCCGGCCCGGGTTTCGGCAGGCACGGCAGGGGCGGGCCGCCGAGGCGGAGCAGCTCGAGGGCTGGATGATGTTCGACGACGAGCGGCTCTACGTGGCGGCCCGGGTCCGCGACCCGCTGCCGCTGCGGAACAGCGTGGATCCCGAGCTCGACGCCGGGCTCGTCTGGCAGGGGGGCGGCCTGCAGATCTTTTTCTCCGGCGACCGCGCCGCCGGCTGGCCGGCCGACGCCAACGGGCCGAGCTACTACGCGAACCGCCAGTTGCCGACGACTTCCGCGGAGCGGGTCAAGGCCGACAACCCGCGGCTGATGACGCTGATCATGACGCACCATGCGCCCAGCGGCGTTGACCGCCTGTTCCTCGGCCGCACGGTGGTCGATTACCGGCCGGAGACGATCGGCCCCGACGCCTACGCCGGAAGGTTTCGCCGCAGTCCCGACGGCCGTGGCTACACGCTCGAGTATGCGATCCCGTGGGAGACGCTGGGCCTGGCCGACGATCCGCCGCGGTCGGGGGATACGCTCGCGGTGGCCTGGCAGCTCCACTTCAGCGAGGAGACCGGCAAACTCTGGCGGGATCAGATCGTCGAGATTCGCAATCCGGCCGAACCCGCCGGCATCTGGCCGTTCGAGCGGGCCGCCACCTGGGGCCGGGCGGAGTTTCGCGACCCAGACGGTCCGTAACGGTTGGGCCGGCCGCGCCATATAGTTGCGGCTCGGTCCGCCTGCAGCGGGCCGGTCCGCCCCGAGCCGAACCCGCCAGCACGGAATCTGCCCATGACGTTCGCCCCGCCTCGCCCCCGGCCGCACCCGGACGGCATCCGCGGCCCTTCCGCCGCGCCCCTGCTGCTGGCGGCCGCCGCCTGGCTGGCCGGGAGCGTTTTCGCCCCGCCGGCCGGCGCCGAGGAGACGCCCTCCTCCTACGGTGCCCCGGCCAAGGTCGATGCGCCGATCCTCCGGCTGCCCCTGATGAGGGCGGCCCCCACGATCGACGGCGCGATGCAGAAGGGGGAATGGGACGACTCGTCCTCCCTCTCGGCCTTCTTCTACGACTACGGCCTCGCCGACTTCCGCTTCATGGCGCCGCCGCAGACCCAACTGGAGGTCTACGGCGGCTACGACCGCGACCACCTCTATCTCGCCTTCGTGTCGCCGGTGTTCCCCGTCAACGCCTGGTTCAAGGCCCGGGGCCGGTTCCCCGACGTGCTCACCCATCCCCTGTACGGCATCCTCTGGGACGACAAGCTCGAGCTCGAGCTGCGGCCGCACGACGACCTGGCCGAGGGCTTCCGGCTCGGCCTGTTCCGCTGGGACGTCAACCCGATCGGCACCTTCGCCGACTGGTACTGGTCGCAACAGACGGGCCAGGACTTCAAGTGGAAGAGCAACGCCACGATCCGCTCGCGGCTCGAGCGGGACAAGTGGACGGTCGAGTTCAAGATCCCCTTCGCGGGCTTCCGGCATGGCAACTACGCGGCCGCCGGGCCGCCGCTCGCCTCGCCGCCGGCCGACGGCACGGTGCTCAGGACCTGGCTGGTCCGGGGCATCGGCGGCTGCGGCGACTTCTTCAACTGCTTCGACGCCCACGTCTGGAACACCACGAAGACCCAGTTGATCCTCGATTCGCAGGCTCCGTCCTTCCAGGTCAACGACCTCGGCCCGATCCTGGAGGACGCGATCGACCTGCGGCTCACGGTCAAGAACCACGCCACCCGTTCGGAGACGGTGCGGGTGGGCTTCTTCGTGGAGAGCGCCGAGGGGCCGGTCTATTCGAGCTACGACAGCCCCGAGATCCCCGGCGGCCTGGTCCAGCTGCGGCCGGGCGAGCTCAAGCAGCTCCGGCTCCGCCAGCCGTTCCCCGGCATCAGCCGCGACGGCAACGTGCTCTGGTTCGACGTCCGCAGCGAGGGCCAGCCTGCCAAGACGCTCTACCGCACCCGCCTGACCCGGTTTCATTCGCTGGAGGGGGGCGAAAAAGACGGCCTGAGCTTCCGCGCCCGCCGCCTGGACGTGATCGAGGGCATGCGGCCCCCGCGGAAGGACTTCGAGTTCACGTTCCAGTTCTCGCCGCGGCGCAAGCGGGCGGCGGCGGTCGTGGACCGCGGGATCCACGGTGCCCGCGATGAGGTGAAGGGAGCGGTCGAGGCCAAGCTCACGATCATGAAGAACAACGACGACGAAGACGTCGTCGCCGAGCAGCGGGCCCCCTTCAACGGCAACTTCGCCACCTTTCTGCTCGACCTGCCGCAGCTGACCGAGGGCGAGTCGTACAAGGCCAACCTGCTTCTTTTCGACGCGAGCAAGCGGATCATCGGCGAGGAAGACAAGCCCCCCTTCGCCTTCCGCAAGGAGCGCTGGCACGGCACGACGATCGGCCTCGAGGACGAGGTCTGGGATCCGTTCACGCCGCTCGACTACTCAAGCTCGAAGCCCGACGGTCAGGTCGTGGCCACGCTCGCGCACCGCATCGCGCTCGATGCCTCGGGGCTGCCCGCGCAGCTCGAGATCAGGGCCGATCCCCGTGATCTGCCGCTCGAAGCCCGGGCCAATCCGGCCGCGGTCGCGGCGGAGGAGCTGGTGGCGATCGGCCGCGGGCCGCAGTTCCGCGGCCCGGTGCGGCTCGAGGCCGTGGTGGATGGCAAGCG
>JBIIYH010000269.1:0-4005 GCA_044346905.1 Pirellulales bacterium | reverse complement strand
CTTCGGGTCGGCGAGCATCCGCTCCGCCTCGGCTCGCAGGCCGGCAGGCTCGGTGAGCCGGCCCGCGGCGGCGGCCTCCAAGAGCGGCTCGTCGGGCACGCTGCTCCAGAGAAACCGGGCCAGCCGGGCGGCGACGGCATGGTCGTCGAGCTGGCCGGGCCGCTCCACGAAGCAGAGAAAGTGCGGCGAGCAGAGCACGGCCTTGTAGGCGGCCCGCAGAGCCTCGTCGAACCGCAGGCCGGCATCGAGGCCGGCATGGGCCACTCCCACGAACCGGCTCGCGAGCTCCTCGGGCACCGGCCGCCGAAAGGCGAGGGGCAGGAAGCCGCGGATCAGCCGTTCGGCGTCGGCCTTGGGGTCGGTCGAGACCACCTCGAGCGGATACGAGTTGAACTCTCCCTGGCCGGGCTTCCAGCTGGTCCAGTTCGGCGGCGGCTCCCGGCCCTCGGGCATCCGGGGCCGGCGGGGAAGGTCGCCGAACAGCCGCTTGACGCCCAAGCCGGCACCGAGCGGACCCTCGAGCTCGGCCCACTCGATCAGGAGGCCGGGGCCGGCGAAGTCGGCCTCGAGCGGCTGCTTGCCCTTGGCGCCGCGGGCCTTCTCGAAGTCGCCGAACCAGGGGAGCGACAGCCCCTCGAAGTAGATGAACTGGTTGCCCTCGGAATACTTGAGGTCGGTCTCCGCCTCGATCACGGTCGTGGTGTCGGCCGGCAGGTCGCGGTAGCCGACGACGTTCATCAGCTTCTCCGCCTGGAACCGGTCCACCCGCTTGCCGATCAGGACTGTCATCGGCTTCCCGCCCGTGCCGACCGGCCGGAGGGCGGCCCGAATCCGGTAGCGGCCCGGCACGGCAGGCTGGGGCGCCTGCATGCTGTTGTCTCCGTAGAGCCGGGCATGGAGCACGAGCGCGTCGCCGGCGACCCGCACGAATGGATCGATCCCCGTGCGGTGCACCGGCAGCCGCTGCTCCAGATACTGCTTCCCGCTCCAGCGGACGGTCTTCGATTCGAGCGGATAGGGCGGAAGGGCCGCGGCGATGGCCGCGGCGGCGGCCTGCTGATAACGCAACAGGTGCGTCGCCGAGATCTCGAGGCCGCTGGCGGTGGTGTCGAAGCCGTGCACGAGCGGGTCTTCGGGCAGGATGCCCGCCAGCGGCGTGGCGATCCCGAGCAGGTCGTGGAGGGCGTGCTCGTATTCCCGCCGATTCATCCGGCGAAGCACCACCCGGCCCTCCGCGGCATGGCGGGCTGCGACCGCCGCGGTCACCCGCTGCCCGAGGGCCCTGAGAAACTTGGTTTTGGCCGCGGGCTCGGGCTGCGTCTCGTCGGCGGGCGGCATCTCGCCGGCCGCCAGGCGGTCGTGGATCCGGGCCCACCGGGGATCGCCGAAGTCGTCGGTCAGCGATTCGACCGAAAGGTTGGCCGTGGCCTGCGCGTCGTCGTGGCAGGCGAGGCAGTTGGCCGCGAGAAACCTCTGCGCGCCGGCGGGAACCGGCCCCAGGCCGCAGGCTGGCCGGCCGGCCACGACTCCGATCGCGGCCAGGAAGACCAGAGCCGATCGACCGGCGACCGATCGATCGAGGTTACGGCTGCGCATGGTGTGACTCGCTGTGCCTGCCGCCATTGGTCGTTATCGTCGAGTCTGGTCACAGCCGCGCCCGGGCCGCCACCAGCCTCACCGCCACAAGCATATGTCTTAATTCACATCGCGACGCTCCTCCGCCGTTTCGCCAGGAACCGGGCTCACTTCGGCTTCGTGGAGAACAGCGGCAGGTCGATCGTCTGCCTCGGCTCGGTGGTCACCTCGACCGCCGGCCAGGAGTTGCCATCCTGCTCATACCAGCTGGGCACGGCGCTCGGGGGTAAGGGGGCGTAGACATCGTCCGGGTTCCAGCCGGGCAGCCACTTCCAGCCTTGCACCCCGACGCGGTAGCGGCCCGGATAGACGCCGCGGGCCGAGCGGCGGACGTCCACCCGGTAGCGGCCCTGGCGATCGATCACCCCGCTGGCGACCGACCCCTGGCCGCTGGCCTCCTCGAGCGCATGGAACACCACGCCTGACCCCGGGATCACGTCGAGCGGCACGCCGTCGAGGGTGACCAGCCCCGTGACCTCCACCCGCCCGCTGCGGTCGGATCGGGGAAAATAGACGAGCGCCGCCACGAGGGCCAGCACCGCCACCGCCGCTAGGAATCCTTGCTGTCGCGACATTATTCGTAGGGCTGCAGGACCCAGCCCTGTGACGTGTTGTCGTTGCGATTGCCGAGATGGCAGTAAGTCCGGTAGTCGATCTGCTCGTCGAGGAACGCCACCCGGCCGTCGGCAAACACGAAGCCGGCCCCGCCCGGATGGTGGCTGGAGTAGCCGCCGTTGACCCCAAAGTTGGTTCCCCCATAGGGCAGCGTCCGCCTCGGCGAGTTGATCCTCGGCTGGCAGAACCCCGTGGCCGTATTGAAGTAGAAGCCGCCGCCGAGGTCCAACGTCTCGGCGTTTCGCTCGCCCAACAGGATCGTGTTGGAGAGGCCGTCGGGGATCTCGTCGGCCTTGGTCATCTGAAGGTCGTACATCGGCCCTACCTGATTCAATGGTGGCAGTTTGAAGATGCCGGGGCGGGCGACCCCGAAATCCTTATGGAACCGGCATGGGTGGCCCGAAACCTGGCCACTGCAGTCGGCGCGTTCCGACCCATCGGGCCACTCAAGTTGCGGGGTCGTGCCCTGACAGACCGGATAAAACATGCCGATCTGCCGCTCCCCGGGCCCGCCGGTTGGACCATGGTAGTACACCCAGCCGGTCGGGAACGGGGAGCCATTGGATTGCAGGGGGCCGAAATTCGTCACCCAGGGATTCGAGGGGCACGCGAGCTGCGAAAACACCTTATCCCGCCGGGGGGCCCTGTTCTCTTCACGGTAATACCCTCGGTGGAGATCGAAGCCCAGATTGAGATCCATGTAGGGCGCTATGAACGGGATATAACTCCAGCCGAGGCCCATCGTCCGGCTGCGTGAGCTGGCCCAGGGAGCCGGGGGAAATATAAGCGGCCCGAACGACGCGACCGCTGAGCTTGTGGGCCGCGTTCGGCGATTGGCCGCGGGCAAGCCGAGATCCGCAAGCTCCGGATTGTAAAGCGGGTGGTTCGGATCTGTGACCAGTTGCCCGCGTTCATCGAGGGGCACCGGCCCCGACGGCCAAAGAGTGTCGTTATCCCATAGCTGCCTGAACGCCAGATGGCCCGTTTTCGGACACCGAAATTCAATAACCCGCGGCAGCCCGGCCGGCGGAAACGATCCGAAGGTGGTCTCGAAGCTCTGCATCCCGATGCCGAGCTGCTTGAGATTGTTGGCGCACGACACCCGCCGGGCCGCCTCCCGCGCTCCCTGCACCGCCGGCAGGAGCAAGGCGAACAACAGGGCGATGATCGTGATCACCGCCAGCAGCTCCACCAGGGTAAAGGCCCTGGGCCGCCGACCAGCGAAACCCGCACCGACGACTGTTGCACCCATGAGCGTCACTCCAACTTGATTTCCAGAGCCTGGTCACCCGGAACCACGTCGGCCGCGAGGCCCGATGTCCGCCAGTCGAGAAACTTGCGATTACAGGGGAGCGGGGCGTCGGACCTGATCGGCGGCAGGACGGCGATTCGAATCCTCCCCGCCGGCACCCCTTCCATCGTGTAGGAGCCGTTTTTCATGGTCTGGGCAGACGCCGGCGACGCCGTCGGCGCCGCCTCGCTGACCGCGAAGACCATCACATCGGCCAGCGGCTTGCCCCGCAGGGTCACCCGGCCGTGGAGCTTGGCCGGCCGGTCGATGTCGCCCGGCCGCGAGGAGCAGCCACCTGACGCCGGCAGGGCGAGAAGACAAAGGCTCACGAGTGCGATCCAGCCGCTGCGTTCAAGCATGGGAGCCCGCTTTTTCCCGAGACTGCGATGGCATCGCCGGGCAAATGGGCACCGGCCCCTCCGGCCAGGCACCGTGCTGCTGAAAGAACACATGGGGGAGGGATC
>JBIIYH010000058.1:0-13540 GCA_044346905.1 Pirellulales bacterium | reverse complement strand
CTTGCGGTGCTGGCGATCGCGGCGGCAGCCATCTTCTGGACGACGCTCGCGCTCGACTGGCTGATCGAGCCGCCGGCCTGGACGCGGGGCGTGGCGGTCGCCGGCGCGGTGGCCGCGATCCTCTGGCTCGTGGCCACGCGGCTCGTGAGCCGGCTGGCGACGCCGCTTCCCGACCGGGCGTTGGCCTTGGCCGTCGAACGGCGGAATCCGCAGTGCGGCGACACGCTCTCGACGGCCATCTCCCTGGCCGCGGCCGCTGCCGAGCCGGTCGATGCGGAGCTCGCCGACCACACGACGGCCGCGGCTGCGGCGCTCGCCCGCGACGTCTCGGCCCGGAACGTGTTTCGCCGCGGCCGGCTCGTGGCGGTCGCGCTGGCCGGCCTGGCCGCCGCCGCGAGCGTGGCGGGGTTTACCATGGCCCGGCCCGACCTGGCGGGCATCTGGGCCCGCCGCCTGGCCCGGTTCGAGGACGTGCCCTGGCCGCGGCGGGTGCAGCTCGCGGCCGAGGGCTTCGACGGCGGTGTGCTGAAGGCGGCCCGGGGCGGCGACGTCGACCTGCTCGTGCGGGCGACGGCCACCGGCCCGCTGCCCGAGCTGGTCGAGCTCCGCAGCCGCACGGCCGGTGGCGGCTGGCGAACGGTGCGAATGGGCACCCGGGGAGGTGCCGACGATGACGAGCAGATTTTCGGCCACCTTCTCGAGGCGGTCGGCGACGACCTGGAGATCGAGATCCGCGGTGGCGACGCCCGGCTCCGCGGCCTCAGGCTCGACGTGGTCGAGCCGCCGGCGGTCGCCGCCGCGACGATCCGCACCACGCTGCCCGACTATCTCGGCGGCGGCCGCCGCGAGCTGCCGGCCTCGCGGCTGGTGCCCGTGCCCCGCGGCTCGCGGGTCGAGGTGTCGCTGCGGGCCACGAAGCCGCTGGCCTCGGCCACGCTCGTCGGCCGGTTCGCCGGCGCCGAGGGAGAAGAGACGCTCGCCACGATCCAGCCGCCGAGCCCGCCGACCGACACGATCGCCGCCACGATTCCCCTGCTCGACGGCGACTGCACGCTCGCGGCCTCGTTCACCGACACCGACGGGATCACCAATCGCGAGCCGATCACGCTCGCCCTGACCGCGGTTCCCGACGAGCCGCCGCGGCTGGCGTTGCGGCTGGCCGACATCTCCGCGGCCGTGACGCCGGCGGCGCGGCTGCCGATCGTCGGCACGATCGCCGACGATCACGGGCTGGCCGACGCTTCGGTATCGTTGGCCCGCGTCGGGCAGGCCACGCCCGGCAGCGTGCCGGTCAGGCGGGTCCGCGGCGGTGAACCACTGCTGGAGATTCCGGCGGATCGCCCGGAGCTCGTGCTGCTCGAGCCGCTCGGCCTGGCCGTGGGAGACCGCCTCACGGTCGCGGTGACGGCTCGCGACCGCTGCACGCTCGCCGGCGGCCCAAACATTGGCGCGGGCGAGACCTGGACGCTCGACGTCGTCTCGCCCGAGAGTCTTCAGGCGATGCTCGAGGCTCGCGAGGTGCTGCTGCGGCGGCGGTTCGAGGCGGCCATCGAAGACTTGACGCTGGCTCGGCGCGGGCTCGACGAGCCCACGGCGCCGGGCGACGAACGGCTGGCCTCCGGGCGGCTCGGGGAGGCCACGGCCCGCTGCGGCGGCGAGACCGGCGAGATCGCCGCGGCGTTTCGGGGCATCCGTGGCGAATTGGCGAACAACGGGCTGTTGACGCCGGAGTTGGAGACGCGGCTGGTCGGCCAGATCGCCGCGCCCTTGGTGGCAGTCGTGGAGGGACCGCTGGCGGCGCTGGCCGAAGGCTGCCGAGGGGCGGCGGCGGGCGAGCTCGAGCCCGCGGATCTGGCCGCCCGGGCCGACGCGGCCCTGGCCGCGCTGCGGGCCGTGCTCGCGCGGATGCTCGAACTCGAGTCGTTCACCGAGGTCGTGGAGCGGCTGCGGGGCGTGATCGAGACGCAGGAACGCATCCGCCGCGATACGCTGGAGCGGCAGCGGGAGCGGGCTCGCGAACTGCTCGAATGATCCGGGGAAAGCCTGCGATGCAGATCGAGATCGAACGGCACGGAGGCGGTCGAATCGCCGTGGCCTGCCTGGTGGCGTCGTGGCTCGGCGCGGCCCCAGCGCAGCCGCCTGCCCAGGCCGGGGACCCCGTCGAGACTGCCGCGACTTCGGAGCAGGCCGACACGCTCGCCCGGCGTGAAGCCGAACTGGCCCGGCAGTACCTCGAACTCGAACGCTCGTTCCTCCGGCTGGCCGACATCCTGACCACGACCGACCCCCGCCGCGCTGCGGTGCTGCGGGACGCCTTCGACCGGGCCCGCGACGCGGACGTGGGCGACCGGCTCGGCGAGATCGTGCGGCTCCTGGAAGCGGGGCAGCTGTTGCAGGCGGGCACCAGCCAAGCAGGCGCGATCGAGCAGTTTCGCGGACTGCTCGACCTCCTGGAAGAGGGCGGCCAGGATCGCAACCTCAGCGACACGAAGCGGGAACTGCGGCAGTTTCTGGGCCGGGTCACCAAGCTCATCGCGCGGCAGCGAGACATCGAGGGCTCGACGGAAGCCGGAGCCGCGGAGGATCGCACGGCGGCCCGCCAGCGGGAGGCGGCCGAGGAGGCCGGGCAGCTGGCCAAAGGCATGGAGCGACTCATCAAGCGACAGGCAGACGCCGAGCAGCAGGGTGGCGAGCAGCAGGGTGGCGAGTCAGATGAATCGTCAGGCGACGAGCAGGATGCGGGCGACGACGAATCCTCCCGCGAGCGGCGGACCCGCCGCCGGCTCGAAAAGGCTGAAGCGCGGATGCGTCAGGCCGCCGAGCGGCTCGACGAGGCCCGCCGAAAGGAGGCCCGGGCCGAGCAGGAGCGGGCGATCGAGGAGCTCGAGTCGGCGCGGGCCGAGCTCGAGGAGATCCTGCGGCAGATGCGGGAGGAGGAGGCCGAGCGGCTGCTCGTGCAGCTCGAGACGAGGATCAGGGCGATGCTCAAGGCCGAGCGGAGCGTCCGCGACGCCGCGCTCGGGCTCGTCGGCTCCACGGCGATGTCGCAGCGGGAGCGGCAGCTCGAGGCGGCGCGGCTCGGCCGGGAGCAGGAGGCGGTCACGGCCGAGGCGACCCGAGCCCTGTTGCTGGTGCAGGACGACGGCTCGGCCGTGGCGATTCCCCAGGCGCTCGGGCAGGTGCGGGACGATTCGGCGGAGGTCGCGACGCGGCTGGCCCGGGGCGAGGTCACGCCGGCCACGCTCGAAATCACCGGCGAGATCGTGACGGGCCTCGAAGAGTTGCTGGCGGCCCTGGAGAAGTCGCGGCGGGAAGAGCCGAAGCAAGAGCAGGCGGGGCAGGGGGGTGGCCGGCCGGCGGAGCCTGGCGAGCGGCCCCTGGTGGACAAGCTCGCCGAACTCAAGATGCTCCGCAGCCTCCAGGTACGGGTCAACGCGCGGACGGAACGCTTCAGCCGCCTGCTCGATGCCGGCGCCGAGCGGGCGGTCGAGGCGGAGCTCCTCGCGGCGCTGGGCCGGCTGGCCGAGCGGCAGCGGGCCATCGAACAGGCCGCCCGCGACATCGTCACCGGCCGCACCGAACGCTAGCCGCCGGCCCGCGACAGGGGCGGGGGCGGTATGATGAGCTGGTCGGTCACATCCGTCCGGAACGCCATCCATGCACCGGCCCATCATTCTCGCCGCGGTCACGCTGGCCGTCCTCGCCACCGCCTCTCTGCGGGGTGAGAGCGTGCCCGTGGCTTCCAGCCGCGACCGCGATCCCGAACTCGCCCGGGAGGCCTCATGGTCGCCACCCACGGTCGCGGAAGTGCGGGCTCGGCTCGCCGAGGCCGCGGCCGACCGGCTGGTCCCAGTCGATGACGAGGCCGTAGCCGAGCTCGACGAGGCCTGGAAGGCGGCGGCGGCCGGCCGCCGCGACCTGCTCGACGTGGTGGTGCAGACCCTGGCGACGCAGGATCCACGGGCCGCGGCCGCCGTGCAGGCGATCGGCCAGGGGGGCGAGCCCGATCCGGCCTGGCTCGCCGATCCGCAGGCCGGCACGTTCGTTCGCGACGCCATCCGGCTCTGGTGGGGCCGCGAACTCGTGCGTCGCGACCGGTTCGACGAGGCGCTGCCGCTGCTCGTGGATCTCGATGTCACCGGATCGGTCGATCCCGCGGCGCTGCTCTTCCATCGCGGCTGCTGCCAGCACTGGCTGCTGATCCGAGATTCGGCAGTCGAGTCGTTCGAGCGGCTCTTGGAGCGCGAGGCCGAGCTCCCCACCCGCTACGCGCGGCTGGCACGGCTGCTCCGTGCCGACATCGCCGCCGTCGAGGCCGACTCGCTCGACCACATCGCCCGCCGGATGAAGGACGTGCGGCGGCGGCTCGATCTCGGCCGGGCCGGCCCCGAGACCAAGCGGGTGCAGGCCGGGGTGATCGAATCGCTCGACAAGCTGATCGACGAACTCGAGCAACAGCAGCAGGAGCAGCAGGGCCAGGCGGCCGCCGGCGGCGGTGACAGCGGCGGGCAGGGAGGCTCGACTGGCCGGCCGATGGACGACAGCAAGCTGGCCCGGGGGCTGGGCAAAGGAGAGGTGCGGAAGAAGGATCTCAGCGCCGGCGACGGCTGGGGCGACCTGCCGCCGCACGAGCGTGAGGCTGCCCTGCAGCAGATCGACCGCGAATATCCGCCGTACTATCGCGAGGCCATCGAACAATACTTCAAGCGGCTGGCGACGGGCGGGGAGGGCGGCCCGTGAACCGTGGCCTCGTGCGGATCTGCCTGTTGGCCGCCACCGCGGCGCTCGCCGGGCGGTTGCCTGCAGACGAGGTCGCGGCCGATCCGGTCAGAGCCGACGCGGCTCCCGCCGTCGAGGTGCGGGCGGACCTCGTCGCCGGCGAACCGCTCACGGGTCGCCTGGTCGCGATCGACGGCGACGGCCTGAGGCTCGTCGCCGACGGGACCGAGCGGACGATCCCGATCGGCATGGTGCGGCAGATGGTGCGGATCGGAGCCGCCCCGGCCACGCCACCCGCGGTGCGGCTGACCACGACCGATGGCGGCACCGTCGCCGGGGCCGACTTCGTCCAGGACGGTGCCCACGGGATCGTGCGGGTTGGGAGCGGGCGGATCGAACTGCCAATCGAACGAGTCCGGCGGGTCGCCTGGCTGCCGGCCGGCGAGACCGAGCCGGGCTGGGTGGCGGCCCGGCCGGAGCGGCCGGAGTCGGATCTCGTGGTCGTCCGCCGCGAGGACGGCCAGGAGTTCGTGGCCTGCGCCGTGGCCGACGTCTCGGCCGAGCACGTGACGGTCGTGCTCGACGGCGAGCGAATTCCCGTCAAGCGGGCCAAGGTGATCGGGGTCGAGTGGCTACGGGAGGATGCGGCGGCCGGCGGCGTCGTCGTGCGGCTGGGCGGCGGCCAGCTCGCGGCCCGCGACGTCCGCTGGTCGGCCGAGGCCTTCACCGCCGATGACATCCGGCTGCCGCCGGACACGCTCGCGGCGATCGACTTCGCCGCGGGTCGGACCACGCCCCTGGCCGGCCTGCCGCTGGAGACGGTGGCGACGGAGCCATTCTTCGGGGCGCTCGCCGCCGACAAGCAACTGGCCGCCTTCTTCGCCCCCCGGACGGTGGCCGCGGCCGACGGCGGCCTCGCCTCCCTCGTCGTCCGACCCCGCACGGTGGCGACCTGGCGGGTGCCCGCCGAGAGCCGGAGGTTTCGCGTTGCGATCTCCCGCACCGTTCCGGCCGAGGCCGCCGCGGCGGTCGAAGTGGCGATCGCGGTCGACGGCCAGGAGGCATGGCGGCGACGGCTGGGGGGCGGTGCGGGCGACGCGCGGGAGCCCGTCGCGATCGATCTCGACGTGGCCGGAGGCCGGCGGCTGACGCTCACGGCCGACTTCGTGCCGGGCGACATGGGCTGCGGCGTCCGCCTCACCGGAGGAGCCTTCGAGAAGTGAACGCCCCGGGTCGCCGCGTCGCATGGATCGTCGCCGCCCTCGCCGTGACGGTGCTGACCGCCGGCGGCCGCTCCGCCGGCGCGGCGGGCGTCGATCCGGCGGTGCTGGCAGCGGAGGCCCGCCGGGTGGAGACGATCCGCCGGGCGTCGGCCGCGGCCGTGGCGATCTTCGCCGGCGCGGAGGGGGGAGGGTCGGGCGTGCTCGTGAGCCCCGACGGCTATGCCCTCACCAACTTCCACGTCGTGCAGCCGGCCGGCGTGGCGCTGACCTGCGGCCTGGCCGACGGCCGGCTCTACGACGCGGTGCTCGTGGGGCTCGACCCGACCGGCGACGTGGCCCTCGTCAAGCTGCTGGGCCGTGAGGATTTTCCGTTCGCTACGCTCGCCGACAGCGATGCGGTCGAGGTCGGCGACTGGTGCTTCGCGGCCGGCAACCCGTTTCTGCTGGCGACCGACCTGATCCCCTCGATCAGCGCGGGGATCGTCTCGGGCACGCACCGCTACCAGTTCCCGGCCGGCACGATCCTCGAATACACCGACTGCATCCAGACCGACGCGGCGATCAATCCGGGCAACTCCGGGGGCGGGCTGTTCGACGCGGCCGGCCGGTTGATCGGCGTCAACGGCCGGGCCTCGTTCGAGAAGCGGGGCCGGGTGAACGTGGGAGCGGGCTATGCGATCTCAGCCAACCAGCTGCGAAACTTCATGGGCTGCCTCAAGGGAGGCCTGCTCGTGGACCATGCCACGCTCGGGGCCACCGTGGCGACGGCCGTAGACGGCCGCGTGGTGGTCTCCGACATCCTCGACACCTCCGACGCCTGGCGGCGCGGCCTGCGGTACGACGACGAGATCGTGTCGCTGGCCGGCCGCCCCGTGCGCACGGTCAACGCCTTCAAAAACATCCTCGGCACACTGCCGGCGGGCTGGCAGGTGCCGCTGGTCTACCGCCGCGAAGGCCGGCGGGAGGAGATGCTCGCCCGGCTGGCCGGAGTGCACACACCGGCCGAACTCGCCCGGATCATAGCCGCTGGCGCCGAGAACCCGCCGGCAGAGCCCGCGCCGCCCCCTGACGGCAAGCCTGAGCAGAAGCCCACGGCCCCGCGGCCGGCTGCGGCCCCGCTGCCAGCCGCGGTTCGAGGGCTCTACGAGGCCCGACCGGGGTTCGCCAACTACCACTTCAACCTCGTCGAGCGGGACCGGGTGGCGAAGGCGTTGGCGACGGCCCGCGGGGCAGGGCGGGGGGCCACCTGGGTGCTCTCGGGCAGGCTCGCCGGCGGCGGCGAGTTTCGCCTCGAACTCTCCGACACCCTCGCCACGATCGATCTGCCGACGGGCACCTCCAAGCTCGACCCCGGCGGCGAGCTCGACGCGAGCCCCGAGCCGCCGGGCAGCGGCGGGATGCTCGCCGCGCTGGTGCTCTGGCGGCGGCTCGTCACCGAGGGTCCGGCGGCGGTCGGCCGCACGATCTATCGGGGCACGGCCCCGCGGGATCCCCGGGCCATCGACCCGACGGGCGGTGACCTCGTGGACGTGCTCGAGACGGCCGCGGCGGGCGTGGAGGCGAGGTTCGCGATCGACGCCCAGGGGGCGGTCGTGGGCATCGATCTCTGGACCGCGCCCGACGAGGATCCGTGCGAGATCCGCTTCGCCGGCCGCCGCGACGACGACCCGACGATGCCGGCCCGCATGGTCGTGCACCGGGGGCCGGAGCCGTTCGGCACGTTCGTCATCGAGCGCATGGAGCGGACGGGAGGCGATCGATGACCCGTGTCGCCGCCTGTGTCGCGGCCCTCCTGCCGTGCCTTGCCATCGCGTCGGCCGCCGCCGACGAACCGGCGCCGCAGACGGTCATCGCCGCCGCGGCCCGCAAGGTGGTCAAGCTCTACGGGGCCGGCGGCCTGCGCGGCCTCGAGGCCTACCAGTCGGGCATCCTCGTCTCGCCCGATGGGCGGATCCTCACGGTCGCCAGCACCGTGCTCGACTCCGAGCAGCTCGACTGCGTGCTCGACGACGGCCGCCGCTACGAGGCCAGGCTCGTGGGCATCGACCCGCGCCGCGAACTCGCCCTGCTCCAGATCGAGGCCGAAGACCTGCCCTGCTTCGCGGTCGAGGACCCTGTGGCCCCCGTGCTCCCCGGCACACGGGTGGTCGCGCTTTCGAACATGTTCGGGGTGGCCGCGGGGGACGAGCGGGTGACGGCCCAACGGGGCGTGGTCGCCGCGGTGGTGCCGCTCGAGGCCCGACGGGGCGCGGCCGAGGCGCCGTTTCGCGGAAACGTCTACGTGCTCGATTGCACGACGAACAATCCCGGCAGCCCCGGCGGCGGGCTGATCGACGCCCGGGGCCGACTGGTGGGAATGCTCGGCAAGGAGCTCCGGAGCACGGCCGCGGGCATCTGGCTCAACTACGCCTTGCCTGCCGCCGAGCTGGCCGCGGGGAGCGAGGCGATTCTGACCGGCGACCTGGCAACCGCGGATGACGCGGGAGCGGCCCCTTTGGATCCACGGCTCCTGGGGGCGATCCTGGTGCCCGACCTGCTCGACCGCACGCCCCCGTTCGTGGAGAGCGTCGATCCGGGCTCGGCCGCGGCCCGTGCCGGCCTCGCGGCCGACGATCTCGTGATCGCCGTGGGTGGCCGCACGGTCACGACTCGCACCGGCGTCGAGCAGGCGCTCGGCGGCCTGGCGGAGGGCGACCCCGTCAAGCTCACCGTGATCCGCCGCGGCGGGCTCGTGGAACTGGATCTCGGCCCGCGGCCCAGGGGAGCGAGGCCATGAACAGCCGCATCGCCCTCGTGTCACTCGTGGCCATCGTCGCGACGCAGACCTGCGCCTGCGGTGCGGAGCCGACGCTCGCCGAGGAGGCAGCCTTCCAGGCGGCGGTGGAGCGGGTCGCCGCCGGCGTGCTGAGAATAGAACCGCTCGCGCTCACGGCGACGGAGGGAGGTGCCGAGGCGGCGGCTGGCCGCGGCCCGGCGACCGGATTCGTGATCGCCAAGGGGCTCGTCGTCACGACCGCCTTCGCCGTGCCCGACGACGTGGACTCGGCTGTGATCGTGCTCCCGGACGGCGGCCGGCGAGCGGCGAACGTGCGGGCCCGCGACGCATCCCGCGGGCTCGTGCTGCTCGCGGCCGACGACCTGCCCGACGTGGCGACGGCCGAACCGGTGCCCCGCGGCGAACTGCATCCGGGCCAGTGGGCGATCGCCGTGGGCCGGGCCTGGGACACCGCCGCGGCCAGCGTGGCCGTGGGCATCGTCTCGGCGACCAATCGCGTCTGGGGCAAGGCCGTGCAGACCGACGCGGCCGTCTCGCCGATGAACTACGGCGGCCCGCTGATCGACATCACCGGCCGCGTGATCGGGATCCTGGCGCCGCTGCCGGCCGACACGGCGGGCATGAAGGAGGGCACGGAACTGTACGACGCCGGAATCGGGTTCGCCGTGCCGCTCGCGGACGTGCTCGCGGTCCTCCCGCGGCTCGAGCGGGGCGAGTCGCTCGCGGCGGGCATCCTCGGCATCGGCTACCGCTCACGGGATGCGCTCAATGGCGAGCCGGTGATCGCATCGGTGCGGCAGGGCTCCCCGGCGGCCAAGGCCGGGCTGCGGCCCGGCGACCGGATCATGCGGATCGACGATCGCACCGTGCGGCGGATCGCCGATGCCCGCCACGCCATCGCGCCCCGCTACGCGGGCGACACGATCGCCGTGACGGTCGCGCGGGGCGACGGCAAGGAGCCGGAGACGATCGAGGCGACGGCGACGCTCGTCGAAGAGCTGCCCGCCTGGCGGCAGGCCACGATCGGCCTGATCGTCGCACCGCCGGCGGCGGGCGAGCGGGCCGACGCGACTGCCCTGCCGGCTGACGAGGCCGAGCAGTCCGAGGGAGACAAGGCCGACGGCGACACCACCGTCCGCGAGGGTCTGCCTGTGGCCTGGCTGCTCCCCGGTGGCCCTGCCGACCAGGCTGGGCTGCGAGCCGGCGACCGGCTGACCACCATCACGGCGGGCCAAGGCGGGGAGCCAACCCGGCTCGACAGCCGCGAAGCGCTGGCCGGCGCCCTGGCCGGCATCGAGCCGGGAGACTCAGTCACGCTTGCGTACGCGAGGGACGGCGCGGAGGCGACCGCGACGCTCGCCACGACCGCCCGAGCCGGCGACGTCCCAACCGACAGCCCGCCGCCGGGGGCCACCGTCGCCGATCCGCTCGCCGGGCCCGGCGCTGCGGTCGAAGTCGTGAGGCTCGAGGCCGCGGAGGTGGCCGACCCGCCGCTGGCCGTGATTCCCCGGTGCGTGGGGCCGATCGGCGTGCTCGTCTGGTGCGGCTCGCCTCGCGGCAAGGCCATCGACGCCGAGGCCTCGGCCTGGAAGGCGGCCGCGGCTCGGCATGGCATCGCGGTGATCCTGCCCGGCTCGGGCGAGGCCGACGCCTGGAGCCGCGGCGACATTGCGACCGTCACCCGGGCGGTCGCCTCGCTGCACGCGCGGAAGCCCCTCGACCCGACACGGATCGCGATCGCGGGCCGCGGGGCCGGGGCGGCCTTCGCCTGGCTGGTGGCCGAACGGCTTGGCAGTGGCGTGGCCGGAGTGGCGCTCGTCGATGCCTCGCTCCCGCAGCGGGCCGCCGTCGTGCCGGCGGCGCCGGGCGCCGCACGGTGGATCCTGCTCGGCCCGGGCCGCGACGAGGCGACGCAACGGCGGGTGGCCGCCGATCGGGATCGGCTCTCCCGGTCCGGCCACGCGGTGGGCCTCTTGCCAGCCGAGCCTGCCGCCGACGAGGCAGCCGCGCCGCCGGCCGAGCTGCTCTGCCGCTGGGCGGCGCTGCTCGGGCTCCTGTGACACCGCGGATCGTGTTCGCCGACGCCGATCTCGTCGTCGTGGACAAGCCGGCGGGGATTCCGAGCGTGCCGGCACGAACGCCGCTCGATCCGCCCGCCGTCGCCGCGCGACTCGCCGCGGAGTTCGGGCCGCTCGAGGCCGTGCACCGGCTCGACCGGGACACCTCCGGCCTGCTCGTCCTGGCCCGCACCCGCGCCGCCCGGGCCGCGCTCGGCCGCTGCTTCGAGCGGGGCGAGGTCGCGAAGCGGTATCTCGCCATGGTCGCGGGCCGGCCGCCCGACGACCAAGGTGAACTCCACCTGCCACTGGCGGCCGATCCCGACCGCCCGCCGCGGCAGCGGGTCGATCTCATGCTCGGGAAGCGGGCCGCGACCCGCTGGCAGCTCGTGGCTACGGCGACCACCGGCCTCGACGCGACGAGCCTCCTCGCCGTCGAGCCGCTGACCGGCCGCTCCCACCAGATCCGCGTGCATCTGGCCTGGCTCGGCTGCCCGATCGTGGGCGACCGGCTCTACGGCGCGACGGACGGCGCTCACCCGGGCTCCGGCGATGCGCCACCGCTGGGCCTGCACGCCGCGGCCCTCGAACTGCCACATCCGAGCACCGGCGAGCGGCTCGCGTTCACGGCGTCGCCGCCAGACTCGCCGCCCTGGGATGACTTCACTCCGGCGATCGCGACCGCGTGGGCTGCATGGCCGAGCGGCTCACCTTCTGCCAGAAGCGGGAGAACCGGCCCAGATCGTTGACCCGGCGGCGGTCGCAGAAGGCCGGCCACTCGTGCACGGCGACCGGGAGCGTGCGGGCGATCGCGGCGGCGGCCGCGCGGACGCGAGGGCAGGGGGTGTCGGCGACGGCGATGCCGTCGCAGCCGCACGCCGTGGCCCGGGCCGGGAGGATCACCCGCGGATCACCGACGTGGATCTCCACCCCCGGCACGTCCGCCAGACACTCCCAGAGGAAGACCAGCCGCTTGAGCGCGGGCCGCTCGGCCGCGAGCCAGTCGGCATCGACCACGAAGATGCGCGGCGCGGCGGGATGGGCTGCCGCAGCCGGGCCGATCACCGACGCCGAGTCGAGCGTGAGCCAGACGAGCGGCCGCTCGGGCACCGGCGAATCGCCGCTCGGCCGCCAGGGGGCCGCCGGATGGATTTTGGGCGTCGGGCTCGAACGCGGCCCCGCACCGCCGACGAACAGCCGCTCCGCGAGTTCCTCGTAGCTGCCTTCCACGTCGCAGACCCCGAAGACCGGGCAGCAACGGCAGTGGCTGCCGGCGGTGAAGGTCTCGAGGTTCTCGCGATTGAAAAGATAAGGCTTGGCCGAGAAGCTGCCGGCCACCCACTGCCAGGAGAGATGATTGCTCGCCGGATCGCCATCGACCAGGTGCGAGAGAAACCAGTCGGCCCCGGCCCGCCAGGCGACGCCGCGGACATGCACGAGCCAGCTCGCCAGCCACATCCGCTCGTGGTTGTGCAGCCAGCCGGTCTCGTGGAGCCGGCGGACGAAGGCGTCGATGCAGGCCATGCCGGTGGCGGCCTGGAGGACATCGGCCGGCACATGATCACAGACCGCGGCCCGCGGCGTCGCCGCCGGCGGCTCGAGCGGTTCGGCGATCCGGTCCCCCAGGGCCGCGTGAACCTGCCGCCAGTAATCCCTCCAGCCGAGCTCCGATACGAACTTCTCAGCGGCGGCACCGGCCCGCGCGACCGCCGCGTCTCGGACCTCGGCCAGGGAGAGGACGCCGTGGCGGATCCAGGGCGAGAGCCCGGAGACGGCGCCGTCGACATGGTTTCGCGTCCGCGCGTAGAGGGCGGGGTCAAGGGACGCGAGCCGCTCGAGGGCCGCCCTGCGGCCGCCCCGCCACGGCAGGTTCACCGCTGCAGCCACCGCTCCGGGCAAGCCTGCCGCGTCGGGAAATCGGCTCGCCAGTTGGCCCGCGAGGTCCGCGCGAGGCAGGCCCAGGGTAACCGCGCCGCCCGTGCCGGGTTCCATCACCATCGGTTTGCCTCGCCCCGCACGCTCGGTCACCCCGCCGCCAGACGGTGACGCGTCGGCTGCGCTGCCCTTCTTCGATGCAGCCACGTGCATCGAAAACGCGCGTCGATCCTGGGATGCGGCAGGGTAGGGGGGATGCACGAGATCGACCAGCAGCGGCTTTCCCAGACAAATCCCCGGCAACTCGGGCCTGAGGGGAGACGCGGCGACGGCAAGCCGCGGCGAATCGCGGATGGCACGGCGTTTGCACACGGTGGAGCGAGGGCTCTGCCCATCACGGACGAGTTCTATGCCGAGGTGCCGGAGCGCCTCCAACTCGCCCCACGAATCACGCCGATCCAGAAGGATGCCCCAACGGCTTGGGTGGGCACTCCGCCTAGCTCGCCCAGGCCGGGGCATCTTTCTTTACGGCGGCAGGGGCATCCATGCCCCCTGCCGCCTTGCCGGGCCTCCGCCCGGCGGCCGCACTGGCTTTACGGCGGCACGGGCATCCATGCCCCCTGCCGCCTTGCCGGGCTTCCGCCCGGCGGCCGCACCTCCGGGCGGCCGTGCTCGTGCGCGGGTTTGGCGCGCGACGTGCGCTCGGACGAATCCTTCTGAACCGCCGCGAGATTCTGCGCAAGCGTGGCAGGGTTCCGCGGCGGGCGGTAGCCTTGCGGTTCGTACGTCGTGCCGGATCCGAGGCGGGCCCCGTGAAACTCATCATCGCGATCATCCAGCCCAACAAGCTCGAGAGCGTCAAAGAGGCGCTCTCCGAGGTCGAGGTGTTT
>JBIIYH010000057.1:0-13555 GCA_044346905.1 Pirellulales bacterium | reverse complement strand
CGACGCTATAATGCGATCAGCCGCCGCGGGATGCGGGGCGTTAGGTTTTCTGCCATGCTCGTGCTGATGTCCACCCATGCCGGTGAGCTCTTAACGAGGCTCGTTGGGGGCCGGAAGAATGTTCCGGTCGCGTGTCCAGCCGCCCCCGGTCTCCGGGGCCGCGGATCACATGCCCCGGAATCCAAGGCACCCCCGTCTTTTTATCAACGAGCTCTCCGCATCTCGTGACGCCACGACATCGCGGTGGAAAGCCTATCGCCCCGCGTTCCGGGTCAGCGGCCGGCCTGCTTGGCGGCCCAGGCCATGAACGCCTGCTCGGGAGTGGAGCGAAACACTTTCTGGAAGGCCGCGTCGAAGCTGGCGCCCCCATCGACGGCCGCCACGAACTGGGCCAGTTTCCCGCTGCTCAAGACCGCGCCCAGAAATCCGCCCCCCGCGAGCGCCGCGGCGGAAGGATCGGCGCGGCCGGCGAAGTAGTCGGTCGCCGACCCCAGTTCCTTCACGGCCGCCCCGGCATCGCGTTTCCAGGTCTGGGCCAGCATCGACTTGGGCGCGATCCGTGACGCCACCGCGCGGCCGACGCCCCGGCAGAACCAGGGCGGCAGGCCTCGGCCGGCGAGGGCCGCTGCCGTGAGCTGCTCGGCCAGCAGCAGTCGCGTGTCCTCGGCCACCTCGTCGCCCGCGGGCAGGACCAGGGCGCCGTAGGCGACGTCACCGGCCACGCCCGCATGGGCCGTCACGCCCTTCGGCCGCTCCTGCCCGAGCACCACCTGCCAGAGTTCCGAGTAGTCGTAGCTCTTGCGGAACACGTACAGGATCACCCCGCCCTTGAGCAGTGGCCCGTCGCCTGCGCCCAGTTCCGCCCGCACCCGGCCCGCCACCGCCTCGGTCTCGGCGGCCAGTTCCTCCAACCGGGCCTCGGGGAGGTTGCCCACCAGGCCGAAGCCGGGCCGGAGTTCGACCACGGGCGGCTCGTCGGGGATGAATCGCCTCCACAGCGACTCGGCCGCCGCCAGCCTGAGCTTCGTCAGCTGCTCGTCGGACAGCCGCCGGGCACGGCCCGCGGCGGCGACCGCCTCGAGCGGCGCTGTGGGCGAGAGCAGGTCGATCCGAGCCCCCTGGTCGATCCAGGTGGCGATCGTCGCGATTTGGTCGGCGGTGAGCGGCGGCTTGCCGAGTGGCATGCGCTGCCCCTCGATATCCACGCCTCGAAGTTTCCTGACGAGCAGGCTCTCGCTCCCTTTTCCAGGGTTGACCGCGGGGCCCGACCGCCCCCCTTGGATCAGCGACTCCAGGCTCGTCATCCGCAGGTTTGCCTCGGGCTCTCGGTCACCGTGGCAGTTGCCACATTGGTCCAGCAGAATCGGCGCTACGTCGGAGGAAAACGCTACGTCGCCGGGCTTGAGCGGGGCCGCAGCGGCGGCCATCGGCGCTGCTGCCGGCGGCGGGACCGCAGCGGCCCGGGCCACGGCCGCGAGATCCGCATTTGGGTCCGCGTCACACTTGGCCCCCGCGTCGATCCAGCGGATCAGCATGCCGATCTCGTCGGCCGACACCTTGCCCCCGCCCGGCGGCATCTCGCCCGAGAGCATCACTTCCACCAGTTCGCTCATGCTGCCCATACCGGGCGAGACCTTCGCCGAGCTCATCAACTGGGCATAGCTGGCCATCTGAAAGTCGCCCTTGCGGCCCGAGACATGGCAGCGGCCGCAGGTCGCCACGAGGAAAGGCGCCACGTCGCGGGCGAAGGACACGCCGGCCGCGGCCGGCCGCGGGGCGGGAGCGGCCCCCGCCGGAGCCTGGGCCACCCCGAGGACGGGTACCACGAGACCTGACACATCGACCCCGGCCTGCTCGAGCCGGGCACGGGCTTTCGTGGCCCGGTCAGCCAGCAGCTTGAAGGCCGCCTGCGGAGGCCCGGCCTGCATCGCTGCGAGTCCCGCGATGCCCTTGGCGAGCGAGGCCGCCGCGGCATCGGGCTTGCCGGTTGCCAGCAACTTGTCGACCGCGTCGATCTGCTGGCGGATCTCGCGGGGCGAAGATCCGGCGGCAGCCGCCGCCGAGACGGCCACGGCCATGAGCACCGCCCCGCCTATCGATCCGGATCGGATTCGCATCGCTTTTCTCTTCGCGGACGGCGGGGACGCGGCAGCAACTGGTGAACGGCGGACAAGGCCGTGGTGGCGACGACCGCGACGGCCCAGAGCATCGCCAGTGGGAGACTGACCCAGCGGCACACGCTGGCGGCCGCGGTGTCGCCGACCGCCGCCAACAGGGCCGCTGTTCCGAGCGACACGGCGATCACCAGCGGCAGGAACAGCGTTGCCCCGAGTCCCCAGGCGAGGCCGCGGCGGATCGGGTCGGGGTTCATCGCTGGAGACCGGCGGGGAGGGGAGTGAACGAGCCTGCGCCGCTCGGCGGCGACGACCAGCAGTGTCCGACGCCGGCGGCCGCCGCGTCAAGAAAACTCGTCCAACCGACTTTTGCGGGGCCCGGGGGGTGGGAGAGGCCGGCACCTGCCGCCGGCCGCGGGCCGGTTTCCGAGCCGCCCGCTACACTCGCGGCATCATGGCAGCTTCCCGGCGGATCGACGAGCGTCGCCACGAGCGGGATGCACGGCCGATCGGCCCGGCTGGCTGGCTCCCATGGCTGCTGCTGGTGGCAACCCTGCCGGCGCGGGCCGACCGGGTCGAGGTCGCCGACGGCCGCACCCTCGACGGCCGGTTCGCGAACCTGCCGGGCGTGGCCATCGATCCGCTCGAGGCCGAACGGCAAGGGTCGAGCCTCGGCCAGTCGATCCTGATGTGCGACGACGACCTCGCCCGCGTGATGGTGCCGCGGCGGCAGGTGCGAAACGTCGAGTCTGCCGTGGTCGATCCAGGCATGGAGCGGATCCGGATCCCGCAGCGGATTCCCGAGGGGGGCCGGCGGGTGGCCGGGATCGGCGCGATCCTCGGAGCCACGCCCTTCGATGAATACGGGCGGCGTGTGCTCACGCTCGCCACGGCGACCGGACGGCTCGACGTGGTGCAGGGGATCACCGAGATCACGCCCCGCTGGACCAAGATCGAGGGCGTTCAAACCGAGCAGCCGCTCCAGCTCGACATGCGCATGGCCACGAGCGCGATCCCCCAAGACGTGCTCGAGCGGGTGATCGCCAAGCAGGTCGATCCGCAGAACTCCGACGAGCGGCTGCGGGTGGTCCGGCTGCTCATGCAGGCCGAGCGATTCGACGATGCCCGGCGGCTCCTCGACAGCGTGCTGGCCGACTTTCCGGCGCTGGCGGAGCTCGCTGCCGAGCGGAAGACGCTCGCTCGGCTGTCGGCTCGGCAGCTACTCGACGAGATCCGCGGGCGAGCCGCGACCGGCCAGGACCGGCTCGCGGGCAGCCTGCTCGAGTCGTTCCCGATCACCGACGTCGATGGCGAACTGCTGGAAGAGGTGCGGGAGGGTCGCGACGCCTACCGGCTGCGCCGCGAGCGGGCGGCGGCGCTGGTGGCCGGACTAAGGGTGCGGGTCGTGGCCCTCGACCCCGGTGCGGCCAAGGAGGCGACCGCGGCGGTCGACGAGATCCAGCGGGAGCTCTCGTTCTCGACGCTCGACCGGCTGGCCACCTTCGAGCGGGTCGGGCTCGACCCAGCCCTGCCTCCCGACCGCTCGGTCGCGATCGCGATCAACGGCTGGCTGCAGGGGGCGGCCGCCGGCGACGGAAACCTCAAGCTGGCCCTCTCTGCCCGCCGGCTCCGGGATCTGCTCGGCGACTATCTCCGCGCGCCCGACCAGCCGGCGCGGGAGGCGATCCTGGCAAGGATGCGGGGCGAGGAGGCCTTCGGGGCCCAGACGCTCGCGGCCCTGGCCGCTGCGATGCGGCCGCCGATCCCGCCACCCCCGCCGCTAGCCGAGGGCTTCTACGAGCTCGAAGTCCCCGGACCCGACGACGGGGAGACCGTCCGCTGCCTCGTGCAACTGCCGCCGGAGTACGATCCGCTCCGTCGCTATCCCGCGGTCGTCACGCTCCACGCCTCCTGGTCCACGCCCCTCAACCAAATCGAGTGGTGGGCCGGGCCGGCCCGGCAGGCAGGGGGCCGTCAGGGCCAGGCCGCCCGCCACGGCACGATCGTGATCGCGCCGGCCTGGGGCCGGGAGCACCAGGCAGCCTACGAGTATTCGGCCCGCGAGCATGCCGCCGTGCTGGCGGCGGTCCGCGGAGCCATCAAGCGATTCTCGATCGACACCGATCGGATCTTTCTCTCGGGCCACTCGCTCGGAGGCGACGCGGCCTGGGACATCGCGCTGGCCCATCCCGACCTCTGGGCGGGCCTGGTGGCGATCGGCCCCACGGCCGACCGCTACGTGACCCACTACTGGGAGAACGCCCGCCGGCTGCCGATCTACGTCGTCGGTGGCGAACTTGACCGGGCGCGGCTGCTTCGCAACGCCACCGACTTCGACCGCTATTTCTCCAAGGGCTTCGATTTCACCTACGTGGAGTACCGCGGCCGGGGCCACGAACATTTCTCGGACGACATTCACCGGATCTTCGACTGGATGGGCCGCAAGCGCCGGCAGTTTTTCCCGCCCGAGTTCGAGGCGGTGTCACTGCGGCCCTGGGACCGCTTCTTCTGGTGGGTCGAGCTGGAGTCGGCCCCGCCGCGGACGGTCGTGCTGCCCGAGGCCTGGCCCCCGCCGGTCGGCTCACGGCCGCTCACGATCGAGGGCAAGCGGGGCGCGACCAACACGCTCATCGTCCGCTGCGGCGCCGACCGCACCCGGGTCTGGCTCTCACCGGAGCTCGTGGATTTCACGCAGCCCCTGACCGTCTCGATCGACGGCCAGCGGATCCACAAGGGGCCGATCACCGCCGACGAGCAGGTCTTGCTCGAAGACCTCCGCCTCCGCGGCGACCGCCTGCACCCCTTCTGGGCAGTACTCGAAAAACGTCCGGCAGCTCCCTGATCACATCCTGTTTGGGCTGCGAGGGGTTGCCGGTGCCGATCGAGCGGCGTTGCTGGCCGAGGGCAGCAAGGATTGCGAAGCGAGGCCAGCATCGAGCGAGCGAAGGTCGGGATGACCGTAGCGAGCGTCCAGCGAGATGGCACCGGCAACCCCGAGCCCGCTCGAGGACCTAGCGGCCGACCGGGGTCGAGGGGGTGCGGGCCACCTCGGACTCCGGCTGGCCGGCGCGGGGCAGGGCCACGCCCGTCAGCCGCCAGCCGTCGGGGAAGGCCTCGAGCGCCGTGCCGACGGTGCCGAAATACTTCCGCACCACGTCGAACTCCGGCAGCGTTTGCCCGTCGATCCGCTGCTCGCGAACCGTGCCGGGCTTGCCATCGCCCAGGATGCCGTTCAACAGCTGGCCGAAGACGCTCTGCGCCTTGGGCATCGAGCCCTGCCGCAGGAGCTCGTAGGTCGGCCGGATGGAGATATCCTCGCGACCGAAGGACCGGGCGGCCTTCTCGCCGGCGGCGTAGCGGGCCAACTCGGTCGTCATCACCTTGAAGTCGTCGGCCGAGCCGAGCTGGTCGGGGCCACCTTCGGCCGTAAGCACCCGCTCGAGCATGTCGCGATGCGAGGCGATCAGGAGGTGCCCGCGGGCCACCGCGACCGTCGAATGCGGCAGGAGCTTCTCCTCCTTGTCGCGGAGCCGTTGCCGGCGCTTGGCACCTTCGTCCTCGTCGTCGGCGTGGGTCACGGCGCCGCCGGGCGTCTCGACCTCCAGTTTCGGGATCGCGTGCGACCGGTCGATCAGCTCCCAGGCCGACTGCCCGCCGAGTTCGATCTTCTGCATGTCGGCGTCGGCGTTCATCACCTTGGCGATCGTGGCGGCGACCTTGGCCTCGTCGGCGCACCCGAGGGCGATCACGATCCGATCGGCGTCGGTACCGAGCGGCTCGACGTGCCCGTTGATGACCGTGATCCGGCCGTCGAGGCAGGCCACGAGGTCCTGCTCGACGTCGATCTGCGGCCCGTCCGGGTCCTCCTTGAGGGACGCGATCACGTCGTCATACACGCCTTTGTCCCCCACGATGTCATCAACGAGGGTCTCGGCGGAGGTGAAGGCCGTCTGGATATCCCACTGCAGGGCCGTCCAGCCGCCCACGTCCTGGGGAACCCACTCGGGCGGCGCGATCTCGGCCGCGGTCGGGAACCGCAGCATCCGGGCGGCCCGATCGAACCGATCGACCGAGCCGGGATCGCGGCCCTCGAGCGCCGGCGCGTAGACGAACGAATGGTGCCGCATGGAATGGCCGCCGTCGCTGAACACGAGCAGCCCGCCGGCGGCCTGCACGGCGTCGAAGCCCTGCCGGCCGAGGATCTCCACGTAGTCGGGGCCCTTCCGCTTCTCGCGGGGCGGGTTCGCCTTCCGCCATGCCGCGGCAAACGGCAGCGGCCTCACGAACCACCGGAGCGGCGCGGCGGCCGCCGGCACGGCCGGAGCGCAGCGGCTCTCGACGGCCTTGAAGGCCTCGAGCGTGACCAGGCCGTCGGCCCGCCCCTGTTCCAAGACGGCAAAGGCCTGCCCGACCTGCGCGGCGTCGTCGCCGACCACGAGGGCCGACGGCGCGAGGGCGAAGGCCACGCGGCGCTCCCGCGGGTTGGTCTGGTCCCGCTCGTCCTCCGCCGGCGGCAACTGGTAGACGACGAGTTCCGCGGGCGCGCCCGGGACGGTCACTTTCTGGGCTTTCCGCTCCAGCAGCCGCGATCCGAGCGTGTCCACCAACTTGCGGGCCTGCTCCTCTTTGCCGGTCGTGTCGACGACGAGCACGGTCGCGAGCCGGCCTTCGGCCGGCTGGATCGCGGCGGCGGCGATCTCGCCGCCGACCACTTCAGCCAGGTCGTCGAGCGTCAGCCCCAGCTTGGCAAGCCGCTGCTTGCCATTTTTCGAGATCTGCTCCTTGAGACTGTCCACGAAGGCCTTCATGGCCGGGTCGGCGATCAGTTGCCCATACGGCGAACGATCGAACCGCTCCCTGAAGGCCTGGGGATCCCGGACGCTCATCCAGGCGAGCGTCGTGTCGGGAAACACCTTCTCGCTCGGAGCCAGGCCCGCCGCGGTCGCCAGGCCGGCCGTCAGAGCCAAACTGCCGACGACGGCGGGGCCGAGCCTCCGAACGAACGCCTTGACTTGGGTTCCACGCACGACAGGGCTCCTCCTAGGACTGGCGAAATCGTCACGACCGGCAGAATGTGAATGCACTGGTTATCGGGCGCCAGGGGCCGGTCACTCGACAAACACCACGGCCAGCAGCGGACGACCGTGTCAACTGCGGCGGCTGGGGAGTTTCGCAGGAAGACCCCATTGGGCTCAACACCGTTCCCCGCCGGGACCGGGGCCCCTGCTCGAGAAAGTCCTGAGAAAAAGGGCAATCTAGGGCCCCCTCGGCCAGCGACGAGGCCGGCGACCGCAACCAGCGAGAGGACGATGGCCCGGGCGTCCTCAGCGCGGCCGGCCGGGGCGGCCAGGGCGACGGCGGCGACGAGCAGCCCGGCGACACCGCCGAGCCAGGCGAGCGCCACGAGCGGCCCACCCACCCGGTCGCCCTCCACCGGCGGCAGCACCACCGACACGACGGCCGGCCAGGCCAACAGGCATGCCAAAAGGGCCGCGGTCGAGACCGCCCGCCGCAGTGATCCCGGAACCGCCGGACGACCTGCGGCCGCTCTCCTGAGCCGCTCGCCGGCGATCCCGCCCGTCGGCGCGGTGGCTGGCGGCACCGCGACCGCCACGAACCAGCCCACGGCGACAACCGCGTAGGCCCACGCGAACTGCGGAGCCAGGAAGTAGCAGGTGACCATGGCAGCGAGCGCCGAGGCCATGGCCGGGCCGACCCCTGCCTCGGTTCGCCGGCGTCGGCCGGTGCCGCCCACCGCCCCGAAACCGGCCGGTGCAGCGGTGGCGTGGATCACGACGCCGGTTACCGCCAAGAGCCCCCCGGCGCCGCCGGCAGCGACCGCTTGGCCAAGCAGGCCACTGCCCGCGAGCTGAGCGGCGAGCGCCGCTGCAGCGGCACCGCCGACCCCGATGAGCGCCCGGCTCGCCGCCAACGTCTCGGCGCACCCGGCTCGCAGCAGCAGGGCGAACACCACGGCGGTGCAACTCGCACTCAGGACACCGGCGAGCGGAGCGGCCACCGAGATCCCGCGGGCAGCCGTGCCGGCGGCGGCGAGCAGGAAGCCCGCCACGGGCCAGACCACCCGCATCCCGATCACGAACGGCTTCAACCGGGCTCCGCCAAGCGGGCCACGGGCCGCCAGGCTGCGGTCGGGCACGTGACCGATCGCAGCCACTGCCACGAGCCCGCCGGCAGCCACGGCCAGCGGCAGCGGGCTAGCGCCGGTCGCGCCGCCAATGCCGCAGGCCAGGGCAGCCCCGCAGGCCAGCCAGGCAGCCGGCCGCCGCGCGTCGAGCCGCAGCAGCCTCAGGAGCAGAGCCGGCGACGGTGAGGGGGACGCCGGCCCGGAGCCCCCCGGGGCAGCGTCAGCGGGCCGCACGCGGCCGCTCCCGTCCCTGCACCCGCAGGGGGAGGCCCATGATCCGCAGGAACCCCTCGGCGTCGGTCTGATCGTAGGAGCCGCCCCCCTCCATCGACGCGATCGCCGCGTCGTAGAGGCTGTGCGGGCTCTGCCGGCTCTTCACGAGCATGTTGCCCTTGTAGAGGTTGAGCTCCACCCGGCCGGTCACGGGCTTCTGCGCCTCGCGAATGAACGCCAGCAGGGCGTCCATCTTCGCGCAGTACCAGAAGCCGTAATACACCATCTCGGCAACCTCGGGCGCGAGCCGGTCGCGGAGATGCACGAGATCGCGGTCGAGGGTGAGCTGCTCGACGAGCCGGTGGGCCTCGTAGAGGAGCGTCATGCCGGGGGCCTCGTAGACGCCGCGGCTCTTCATTCCCACAAACCGGTTCTCGACGATGTCGGTCCGGCCGATGCCGTGCCGGCCGCCGATCTCGTTGAGCGCGAGCACGAGCTCGTGCGGCGGCAGCCGCCGGCCGTTCACGGCCACGGGCACCCCCGCCTCGAACTCGATCGCGACCGTCTCGGGCGTGTCGGGGGCCGCCTGGGGCGAGACGGTCATCCCGAAGTCCACGAGACCGAAGCCGTCGGTCGTGAGCTCCTCGAGCAGGCCGGCCTCGTAGCTCGTATGCAGGCAGTTTTCGTCGGAACTGTAGGGCTTCGACTTCGAGGCCTTCACGGGGATGTTTTTCTGCTCGCAAAACTCGATCAGCTCCTGCCGGCCGGGGAACCGCTCGCGGAAAGCGGCGATCCGCCAGGGGGCAAGCACCTGGATGCCGGGGTCGAGCGCCTCGGCGGCCAGTTGGAAGCGACACTGGTCGTTGCCCTTGCCGGTGGCCCCGTGGGCGTACACGGTCGCTCCTTCGCGATGGGCGATCTCGACGCAGACCTTGGAGATCAAAGGCCGGGCGATCGACGTGCCCAGGAGGTAGGTGCCCTCGTAGCGGGCCTGCCACTGCATGGTCGGGAAGGCGAAGTCGCGGCACAGCTCCTCACGCACGTCCACGATCAGGGCCTTCACGGCCCCGCAGTCGCGGGCCTTCTTCAGCGTCGCCTCCCGATCCTCGCAGGGCTGCCCGAGATCGACGTACACCGCGACCACGTCGAACCCCTCCTCGATCAGCCAGCCGAGGATCACCGACGTATCCAGCCCGCCCGAATAGGCGAGCACACACTTCTTTTTCATCTGAGTTGCTTCCGATTTTTCCTGAGTCTTCCGATTTTTCCCGAGGTTGAAGGGGTTGCCCGTGCCAATCGAGACGGCGTTGGAAACCGAGCGCAGGCAGGATGCCGAAGCGAGGTTTCCATCGAGCGAGCGGAAGGCAGGATGCCGAAAGCGAGCGTCCGTCGAGATGGCACGGGCAACCCCGACCCCTCCGTTTGACTCGCCAAACTTGACTCTCCGCCTCTCCTCGAAGCCGTTCTCACACCTCGTGAACCAACGCCATATTGTGACCGCCCGTTCCGAAACCGGAACCCGCCACCAGCAAAATCCGGTCGCCACGCTGCAGCCGCCCCTCGCGGAGCCCCCAACTGCAGACGTGTTCGAGCAAAGCGGCGGTGTCCGTCGCGGCCGCGCCCGCCAGCGGCGTCACGCCCCAGTAGAGGGCCATCTGCCGGAGCGTGACCGGGTTGTCGGAGACGCCGACCGTCGGCACGGCGCCCCGCCGCTTGGAGCGGGCGATCGCGGTCAGCCCCGACTTGCTGGCGACGACGAACAGCTTGGCGTCGAGTTCGCCGGCGATCCGGCTCGCCCCGTCCACCACCGCCTGGGTGATCGGGTGGAGGCCGTCCACGAGAAACTCCGGGGCCGGAAGAAACTCCTGCACCGGCACCCCGGCGCTGCCCCGCTCGGCCAGAAACCGCCCCTCCATATACCGCCAGCGGTCGGCCAGATACTGCCGCTCGGTCTCACGGGCGATCCGCCGCATCATCTCCACGACCAGCCGCGGATGTTCTCCGATGGCGGTCTCTCCGGAGAGCATGCAGGCGTCGGCCCCGTCGAGGATCGCGTTGGCCACGTCGGTCGCCTCGGCCCGCGTCGGGCGGCGGGCGTGCTGCATGCTGTCGAGCATCTGCGTGGCCACGATCACCGGCTTCTGATACCGCTGGCAGGCGCGGATGATCCGCTTCTGCACCATCGGCATGCTGGCCACGTCGGTCTCCACGCCCAGGTCGCCGCGGGCCACCATCACCGCGTCGGCCGCCTCGACGATCGATTCCAGGTTGTCGATCGCCTCCCGCTTCTCGATCTTGGCCACGACCCGGGCCAACGAGCCGCGAGTGCGGAGCAGTTCCTTCAAGAGCTTGACCTCGACCGCCGACCGCACGAACGACAGGCTCACGAAGTCGATGCCCGCCGCTGCGGCCCACTCGGCATGCTGCCAGTCGGACGGGCTCATGGCCGCGACCGAGAGCCGCACGCCCGGGAGGTTCACCCCCTGGCGGCTGCGGACGGTGCCCCCCTGGACCACGCGGCAGCGGACGTGATCGGCATTCCGCTCGGTGACCACGAGGCTGATCGTGCCGTCGGCGAGCATCACAGGATCGCCGGGAGAGAGCTCGTCGACCAGCGGCTCGTAGGTCACCGTGAGCCGCCCCGGCTCGTGGCTTTCGGTGCCGCGGACGAACGTGACGTGCTCTCCCTCCGCGAGCTCGATCGCGCCGCCCGGCAGCTCGCCGAGTCGGATCTTGGGCCCGGCCAGATCGGCCAGCACGCCGACGGGGCGGGCCAGGGCCTCCGAGACGCGACGAATCCGCTCGAGCGACGCGGCGTGCTCTTCCAGCGAGCCGTGGGCCATGTTGAGCCGGAAGACGTCCACCCCGGCCTCGACCAGGCCGCGGATGGCCTCCTCCGCGCGGGAGGCGGGGCCGAGCGTGGCCACGATTTTGGTGCGGACGACTTCCGGGGGCGCGGGGGCGGGGGGCGTCATGGCGGGCATCCTGCAGCGAGGGAGGCGAGGGGAGCGGGAGGGGAAGGGAGAGGGCCGCCCAGAAGGGCCCGAATGGTACCATCCCAGCCGCCGGGAGCGGACTGCCGGCGGCAACGGCGAGACATCGACATGTGGCATGGCAGGCGGGCGATCGTGGCAGGCGGCACGGCCGGGTTCGGCCTGGTGCTGGGTCGGCACCTGGCCCGAGCCGGTGCCAGGGTGCTGCTGGTGGGCCGGTCGAACGAGGGCGTGCGGCGGGCGCTCGAAGTCTGCGAACGCGAAGTCTGCGAACGCGACGGCGGCGCGGCGGCCGAGGCCCGCGGCCTGGCGGCCGACCTGGAGCGGGCGGGGGAAGGGGAGCGGGTCGTGGCCGAAGGGCTGCGACTGCTCGGCGGCCTCGACGACCTGTTCTTCTGCGTGGGCCGGTCGGGCCGAGCCCTGACGCTCGACGCGAACCGCGACCTCTTCCAGGCCTTCCTCGACGCCAACCTCATGGCGGCCGTGGAACTGACCGCCGCCGCCGCGGATCATGTCGCGGCCGCCCGCGGGCACATGGTCTACATCGGCAGCCTGGCGGGCAAGCTGGTCACGCCCTTCATGGGCCCCTACGCCGTGGCAAAGTCGGCGCTGGCGGCCTACGTCGATGCGGTGCGGATCGAACTCCAGCCCCGGGGCGGCCACGTGCTGCTCGTCTCGCCCGGCCCGATCGCCCGGGCGGCCGACGATCCGGCCGCCGAGCGGTCGGCCGAACGCTACGCCGCCGAGATCGCCGCGGCCGGCCTCCCGCCGGAGGCGGCCCAGCCAGGCGGAACGGGCCGACTGCGGCCGCTGGATCCTGATCGCTTGGCGACGGCCGTACTCGACGCCTGCCGCCGGCGGACGGCCGAACTCGTCGTGCCCCGGAAGGCCGGCCTGCTGGCGGGCCTGATCGAGTGGTTTCCGGACCGGGGCCGAAGGCTGCTCGGGTGAGCCATCATGGTCGTCTGGCCGCGGGTGCCGCTGCCCAACTGTTTGAAGCCCGAATCCGCCTCTGAACCACCCTAAAAACTGGACATCCCGCCGATTGGTTGAGTTGCGACACCCAGGCAGGTAACCTTCCGCAGGTTTCCCAGCTTGCCAAGGAGGGCTTTCGTCGCAGGGCTCGGTGGCGACAGTTCGTTTCGTTGCAACCCCATTCGAAAGGTCCCCCCGATGATCTCCGAGTTCTTCAGCCGCGGCCGTAAGCACCATGCCCTGAGGATGCGGGAAGCGGCCCGGCGGCCGGCTGCCGACCGGCGCCGGCTGGCAGCCGAGCGGCTCGAGGACCGCCGCCTCCTGGCGAACACGGTCGGCCTCGTCACCAACAGCGTGGCCGAAGCCTTCGGCGGCTACACGCTCTTCGCCCCCTCGGCATCGACCACGACCTACCTCATCGATCAGGAGGGCCGCGAGGTCAACCGCTGGGGGAGCAGCCTCCCGCCCATGACCGCCGAGCTGCTGCCCGACGGAAGCCTGATCCGCGCCGGCCGCGTGGCCTCGCAGGATGGTCCGGCCAAGGCCTGGGCGCCGGGCGTGTCCGGCCGGATCGAGAAGTTCGACTGGGACGGCAACCTGACCTGGTCTTACACGCTCGCCACCCAGGACGCCCACCTCCACCACGACTTCGAGGTGATGCCCAACGGCAACGTGCTGATGATCGCCTGGGAGCGGAAGACCTACGCCCAGGCGGTGCAGGCGGGGCGAGATCCCAACGACGTGCCGATCGCCCCGGGCACCGGGGGCGTCCGCGAGCTCTGGCCCGACATGCTGATCGAGGTCCGGCCCAACCAGCCCGCCGAAGGGCAGACGTACGCCGAAGGGGGCGAGATCGTCTGGCAGTGGCACCTCTGGGACCACATGGTGCAGGACATCGATCCCACCAAGGACAACTTCGGCAATGTCGCCGCGAACCCGCACCTGATCGACATCAACTATTACCTCAAGGGCGACGGGGCCGGCGGCGTGCCCGCCGACTGGACCCACTTCAACTCCGTGGACTACAACCCCGAGCTCGATCAGATCGTCGTCTCGCCGCGGGAGTTCGGCGAGGTCTGGGTGATCGACCGCAGCACGACGACCGAGGAGGCCGC
>JBIIYH010000097.1:0-10066 GCA_044346905.1 Pirellulales bacterium | reverse complement strand
GGGCGCCCGAAGAAGAGGCCCCCTGGGAGCCCGGGGCGGCCTCGCGGTGGTGGCTGCATCAGTCGCTCGAGAAGCTTGCCGCCGCGCTCGCCAAGGCCGGCACGCCGCTCGTGATCCGGCGGGGGCCGTCGCTGGCGGCGCTCGAGGAGCTGGCACGGGAATACGCCGCCACCCACGTCGCCTGGAATCGCCGCTACGAGCCGGCGGTCGTGAACCGCGACACCGCGATCAAGCAGGCGCTCACGGCCGCGGGCCTGGCCGCGGAGAGCTTCAACGGCGGCCTGCTTTTTGAGCCGGTGCACGTGGCCACCAAGGAGGGCCGGCCCTACCAGGTGTTCACGCCCTTCTGGCGGGCGCTGCTCGCGCGGGAGGAGCCGGCCGAGCCGGTGGCGGCGCCGCGGAAGCTCGCCGCCGCCGAGCCGGTGAAGGGCAAGGCCAGGAGCCTCGCCGTGAGCGACCTCGATCTTTTGCCTGCGATCGACTGGGCCGGCACGATGCGGAAGACCTGGTCGCCCGGCGAGGCCGGTGCGGCCAAGCGGCTCGACGCTTTCCTGCCCAAGGCCCTCGCGACCTACGGCACCGACCGCGACCGCCCGGACCACGAGGGCACGAGCGCTCTCTCGCCGCACCTGCACTTCGGCGAGATCTCACCCCGGCGGGTCTGGCACGCCGTGCGCGAGGCCGCCGGCGGCAAGCCCGCCGCGAAGATCACCGGCAGCCCGGAGGTGTATCTGCGGGAGCTTGGCTGGCGGGAGTTCGCCAGCCACCTGCTCTACCACTTTCCCCGCACCACCGACGCGCCTCTGCGGGCCGACTACGCGACGTTTCCCTGGGCGAAGGATCCGGTGGGCCTGCGGGCCTGGCAGCGGGGCCGCACGGGCTATCCCGTGGTCGATGCGGGCATGCGGCAGCTCTGGGCCACCGGCTGGATGCACAACCGGGTGCGGATGATCGTGGCGAGCTTTTTGGTCAAGGATCTGCGGGTGACCTGGCTCGAGGGGGCCCGCTGGTTCTGGGACACGCTCGTAGACGCGGACCTCGCCGCCAACACGCTCGGCTGGCAGTGGGCCGCCGGCTGCGGGGCCGATGCCGCCCCCTACTTCCGGATCTTCAATCCGACGACCCAGGGAGAAAAGTTCGACCCCGACGGTCAGTACGTGCGGCAGTGGGTGCCGGAACTCTCGCGGCTGCCCGCAGACGAGATCCACGCGCCGGCGGAGGCCGACGAGCGCACGCTCGAGCGGGCCGGCGTCACGCTCGGCAGGAACTACCCCGAGCCGATCGTGGACCACGCCGAGGCGAGAAAGCTCGCGCTCGAGGCGCTCAAGCAGGTGTCGCGGAGCAAGTAGCCACGGGCCAAGTAGCCACGGGCCTTCGGTCCGCGGAATGCGGTCGCGACCGTGGCGCTGTTTCGGCGGGGCACAGCCCCGCCGCTACTTCAGCTTTGCCATCAGCATGCGGACGGTCTTGATCGCGTCCTTCTGCTGCTCGGGATCGGGCACCTTCGAAGCCGACTTCTCGGCGTCGGCCAGGAGCGCGAGGGCTCCCTTCGCGTCGCCGTTGGCGACCAGTGCCTTGGCCACCGCCACAAGCGCGTAGACCCGGTTGGCCGGGAAGTCGTTGATCGCCTTGGCCGCCTCGGCGGCCTGAGCCAGCAGCTTGTTGGCCGCCTCCTTGTCGCTCGTGGCCGCCCGCACCGCGGCGGCGGCGGCGAACGCCTCGGCCTTGGGCCGGAGTTCCTCCAACCCGCCGGCGAGTTCCTCGAGGGTGCCGATCACGTCTTTGGCGGCGTCGGCGAGTCCGGCATCGACGTAGCCCATCGCCACGGCCGCCAGCGCCTTGCCGCGGAACCGCTCCGGGACGTCGTTCATGGCCAGCTTCGCCGCCTCGCCGAGCGTCGCCTTGGCACCGGGTTTGTCGCCGGCGGCCGCCTTGGCGATGCCGACCTGGGCGAGCAGGCCCGCCTTGCCCTGGGGATCCTCGACGCCGCCGACCATCGTGGCGGCCACCTCGACCGCCTTCTTGGCCGAGCTCCGCTGGCCGATGTCGGCATAGGTCTGGGCGATCTCCACGAGCACGGGCACGCACACGAGCGGCTGCCCGTCGGCGGGAATCTCGGCCAGGGCCAGCTCCAGCGTGCGGCCGGCGCCGGCCTTGTCCTTCGAGGTGAGCTGCATTCCCGCCACCTTCGTGAGATCCCGGGCCCGCCCTTCGGGCTTCGGGTTTTTCTTGGCCTTGGCGAGCAACTCGGCGATCGTCGCCGGACCCTTCTTCGAGCCGCAGCCGGTCGCGGGCACCACGACCAGACAGGCGACCACGATCACGAGCGACCAGGAAATCAGGCGACGCATGGGGAACTCCTTGGCGACGAACGGGCTTTGGTCAGGGTGGAACGTGGATCAGAACTTGAGCCGGGCCCTGGCCAGCCGGGCGTGGGCCTCGGCCATCAGGTCGTCCTCGGCGGCCTCGTCGTCGGCCTCGTAGGTGGCCGAAAACCGCAGGTAGGCGCCGCAATCGTCCCAGGGCACGGTCGAGATCGAGAGCTCGTGGATCAAAAACTGGCTGGCTTCCTGGGCATTGGCAAACACCCGGTCGCCCGCGCCGGTCGGGCTCTTCGTGTAGAGGAAATAGGTGCCGCCGGGCATCTCGCAGTCGAAGCCGACCGCCCGGAGCACGCCCACGAGCTTCTCGAGCCGGCGGCGATACTTCTCCCGGACGCGGCGCGGAATCTCCGGGTCGGCGAGCGCCGCGGCGGCCGCCTTCTGGATCGCCATGAACTGCCCCGAGTCGCAGTTGTCCTTGACGTCGGCGAAGGCCCGCACGAGCCGCTCGTGGCCGCAGACCCAGCCCATCCGCCAGCCGATCATGTGGAAGCCCTTCGACATCGAGTGGACCTCCAGGCCCACCTCCTTGGCGCCGTCGATCGAGAGAAACGACAGCGGCCGGTCGTCGTAGGAGAGCATCATGTGGGCCGCGTCCTGGATCACGATCACCCGCTGCTTGTGGGCCCAGTCCACGACCTTCTCGTAGAAGCCCCGCGTGGCCGTGCGACCGGTGGGGCTGTTGGGATAGCAGAGCACCAAGAGCTTCGTGCGGGCGAGCACGTCGGCGGGGATGCTCTCGAGGTCGGGGAGGAAGCCGTGCTCCGGCACGAGCGGCAGCGGGTGGACCGTGCCGCCGAACCATTTGGTGGCCGTGCCTGCCACCGGGTAGCCCGGCACGGTCATCAGGGTCACGTCGCCGGGGTCGATGAACGCGGCCGGCAGCATCGCGTAGGCGGTCTTCGAGCCGATGCAGTGGTTGACCTCCTTGACGGGGTCGAGCACCACGCCGAACTCCCGCTGCATGAAGGCGGCCGCGGCCTCCTTGAAGGCGGCGATCCCGTTGTCGGCGTAGCCGCGGTTTTCGGGGCGGTCGATCTCCCGCCGCATCACCGCCCGCACGCTCTCCGGGGCCAGTTCGTCGTTCTCACCGATCCCGAAGTCGAGCATCCGCCGCTCGGGATGCTCGGCGAGGGCCTGCCGCTTGGCCCGCTTGATCAGCTCGAACTTGTAGATGCCCGAGCCCTTGGCGAAGTTCGCCCCGCCGATCCGCTGGGCGAAGCGGTCCTGAAACCAGGGGTCGGGCGTGGTGTCGGAGACAGCGGGCTGGGCGGGGGCGGCAGGGGATGGCATGGTCGGTGAAGCAGGTCTCCTAGGGCTCACTCGGCAGATCACGAGCGGATCGTAAGGGTAAGCCTTCGATGCCTGTTTTTCCATCAGCCTGCGGGCCGCCCGAGGCCCGTCAAGGAGCGAGGCGTTCGAGCAGCCACTCGCCGGCCGAGTCGCGGCGGAACCGGAGCCGGTCGTGGAGCCGACTGGGGCGGCCCTGCCAAAACTCGATCCGCTCCGGCACGAGCCGAAATCCTCCCCAGTGGGCCGGGCGGGGGATCGCCGTGTCGTCCGGATGCTCGGCGCGGAACTCGGCAAACAGCACCTCGAGCGCCGTCCGGTCGGGGATCACTTCGCTCTGCGGCGAGCTCCAGGCGCCGATCCGCGACGTGCTCGGTCGGCTGTGGAAATAGGCATCGCTCTCGGCGGCCGAGGTCTTTTCCACGCGGCCCTCGATCCGCACCTGCCGCTCGAGGGCGGCCCAGTGGAAGGTGAGGGCGGCGTGAGGGTTGGCCACCAGTTCCCGCCCCTTGTGGCTCGCGTAGTTGGTGAAGAAGCAGAACCCTCGGGAGTCGAAGCCCCGCAGGAGCACGATTCGGGCCGAGGGTCGGCCGTCGGGCGTGGCGGTGGAGAGGGTCATCGCCTCGGGCTCGGGCACCCCCGCCGCCACGGCCTCGTCGTACCAGGCGGCAAACTGCCGGACAGGATCGCGGTCGATCGACCCCTCGTCGAGCGCACCCTGCTCGTATTCCTTGCGGGCGTCGGTGATGCGGGGTTTCATGGGCAGGGGGCGGGGGTGGCGATCTCGACCCCCTTATCGTACCCGCGGCCCGTTGAGCAGCCAGCCGATCGGGGTGAACCGCACTCCCCAGCGTTCGCTGACGAGGGCGGGGGCGGCGGGCTCGTTCATCCGATGGTCGCCACCACTTGGGACAGATAGTCCTCGAGCTCGGGCGCGAGGCCGCCGGCGCGGATCACCTCGTCAACCTGGCTGCGCAGGGCCTCGACGCACTCCGCGGGCGTGGCCTCGTCCGACAGCCCCACGACGGCGTCGAGCGAGACGCGGGAGTCGCCGGTCAGGTAGCGAAACAGCTGGGCGATCGAGGCCAGGAGGGGGCTCCGGGTGCGGGCGACGGTGTCGTCGAGCAGCGTGCCGACCAGGCTCGAGTTGAGCGCCAGCCGCCGCTGAATCTCGGCGGCGGTGGCGGCCCGGAATCCAGACTCCTCCTTGAGCGATGCGAACCGGGCCGCGTCGATCACGAGCACGTCGAGGCGGTTGGCCTCCCTGGTCATCACGGTGGCCACGGCGGGCTGGCTGCGCCACATGCCGATCTCGCCGAGGACCGTCGGCGCGGTGAGCGTGGCGACCTGCCGGGATTCGGCCCCGACTTCCGCGGCTCGGAGCACGACCAAGGGAGAGGCGGTCGCGAGCACGACATACATCTCCTTCACGATCTGCCCCTGCCGGATCAGCGGCTCGCCGGCGGCGAGCTCGATCGATCGTCGCTCGAGCGGCCGGCCGGAGCCGTCGCCGCCGGCGAGTTCGTGGAGCAGGATCGCGCCGATCAGGCGGTCGGCGGTGAAGTCGGCGGGGGCGGAGCGGTAGGCGGCCTGGAGGGCGGCCACGTCGGGCCGCCGCCAGACAGCGGCCCGGGCCGTCGAGCGGGTCGCGATCTTCCAGAGCGAGGGCAGTCGGGCCAGCCGCGCGGCCCACTCCGCCCGCTGCTGCTCGAGTTCCGCAGGCACATCGCCGCCGGGAAACAACAACTCTCGAGTGTCTCTGTCGAAGTGCCGCGCGACGTGGCCGACGACCGTGGTGTCGGCCATCGCCGCCGTCAGCGGGGCGATTCGGCGGGCGATCTCCTGGCCCATCCGGCGGACGCGGGCCGATGGGGGCCGCTCGGCGAGCCGCTGCTCGTAGGCGGCCCGGAAGTGGTCGTGCGCCGCCAGGTCGCGGGGCACCCGGGCCAGGCCCGTGAGGCCGGCGACCTGGTAGAGGACGGTGCACAGTTCCGTACCGATGGCCCGGCCCCGCGGGCTGTCGGGCGGCACGCCGCAGGCGGCGTAGCCCGCCCGGAGGGACTCGACGAAAGCCGTAGCCACGTAGGCATAGTCGGCCTCGTAGCCCGGCAGGACGTGGACGCCGCGGCCGTGCCGCGTCACCACGCCGGCGACGTGGTGCCGGAGGTTCACGACGCGGACGAGCTCCTCGAGCTCGGCCGACGACTTCGGCAGGCGGAAGGCGCCGTCGAAGAAGTCACTGGTGCCGAAGATCCGCTCGCCGGCACGGAAGTGGCCCTCGTTGCGGTACGACGTGGTCACGATCGAGCCGACCCGCAGCGAGCGATAGATGCCGCCCCAGCCGTAGCCGATCACGTCACGAAGGTAGCGGCCCCGATGGGTCCAGAGGTTGCGGAGGGTGCAGAACTGCCAGGCCAGCCGCCGCATGGCATCCCGCCGCATCCGGTTCCAGGCATCGGCGCCGATCTCCAGGAGCGGGGCGATCTCATCGGCTGAGAGAAACTCGTCCAGCGTGCCCGGGTCGGTCCGGCGGGCGTCGGGGGAGACGGTCGTCATGCGTGCGGGCATTGTGCGTGGCGATCCTGCGGGAACTGCCCGGCCGGCGGCCAACATCCCGCCGGGACCGCAAGGCGGACGGGGTGGGATTCGAACCCACGAGCCACTTTCGCGACTGCCGGTTTTCAAGACCGGTGCATTCAACCGCTCTGCCACCCGTCCGAACCGGGCTCGCTCCCTATCAACGGAACCGGCCGGGCCCGACCTGCAAGTTTACTCGGCGGGGCCAGGCTGCGGATCGGCCGCCTGATCCCGGGCCGGGCATTTTTCCCGCCGCGCAAACCGCCGGCTTTGACTCGTTTCCGGGCATCTCCTAGGCTGCGGAGGTTCCCGACCACCATTCAATTCAATCCAGAGGCTCGCGACACGCATGGGCGGCATCAGCAACCGAATGAAGGAGATCAAGCGGCGGAGGCACCGCCGCAAGAAACTCACCAAGTTCGAGAGCAAGCTCAAGAAGGCCACCACCAGCGAGAAGCTCTCGATGGCCGAGAAGCTTCGCAAGATGACCACCGGCTGCGACGGTCTGATCGCTCGGATGGGCCTCGAGGATCGGAAACGCTGATCCCGACTCGGTCGCACAGGCAGACCCAAGCCTCCCCGGGTAGCCGGTTCAGAGGCCCGCAGCGCCGGTCGTCTCCTGCCGCCGCTGCTCCTTGAGCGCGGGGAACTCCACGACCACCACGGCCTTCGCCTCCGGGTCGTAGGCCCACTCCTGGTAGTAGGGCAGCATCGGCAGGCTCACCCCGTCGGGGGTGCCGGGCGCGATGATCAGCCGCATGAACTCCTCGTAGCCCTCCGGGGTGCGGCCGTGCTCGGCCTCGTAGAGCCGGAGTTTCTGCTCGACGGCCAGGCCGCCGAGCGTGCCGGAGGTCTTGCGGACGGCGTCGGTGACGGCGGCCAGCCCGCCGCTCGTCGCCGCCGTGTCGGCCAGCACCCCGCCGTCGGCGAGGGCCTGCGAGAGTTCGAGCACCTTCTGCGTGGTCTTGCCGAGCGTCTTGCGGGGCTCGACCGGCGGCTTGTTCGGCGGTGGAGGGGGCTCCGCACAGCCTGCCGCCAAAGCCGCCAGGCTCAGGATGCACGCGGCTACCGCGGCAGACTTGGATCCGTGGCTGGTGAACATGTTCGAGCCTCCACCGGGAGTTGTCTCAGACCGGTCCGTCGCGTGCAACGGGGACGGGCCGGACCATGCACCCTCCCCGCTCGTGAGTCGCCAGCCCCGGCGCGAGCCGGGGCTGGCGTGGAGGTGGTACGCTCCGGAGCGTGACTCCCGCCCGCTCCACTCCGATCCCCGCCGGCCTCTCCGCCGAGGATCTGGCCTGGCTCTGGCAGCTCGCGCGGCGGCTGCACGAGTGCGACGACTTGGCCGCGGCCGAAGCCCTCGCGGCCGGCGCGAGGGCGGAGTGCGAGTCACGCGGCGGCCAGGACCTTGCCCTGGCGGTCGCCGAGACGCTCGGGCCCGCCCTGACCGCCATCCGCGACCGCGAGCGGTTGCGGTCGCTCGCGATCCGCGATCCGCTCACCGGCCTGGCCAATCGGCGGTTTCTGGATGAGGACCTGCCGCGACAAGTCGCCCGGGCGGCGAGCCAGGGCGTGCCGCTCGCGGTGGCCATGCTCGATCTTGACCGGTTTCGCGACTACAACGAGCGACACGGCCATCTGGCGGGCGACATCGCGCTCCAGTCGCTCGGCGTGCTCGTCCAGGGCTTCCGACAGCCTGACGACGTGGCCTGCCGGTTCGGCGGCGAGGAGTTCGTGCTCTTGATGCCGGCGGCCACCGTGGCCGAGGCCACCGGTCGGCTCGAGAGCCTGCGGGCCGCGCTGGCCGAGACCGTGATCCACCACGAAGGCCGCCGCCTCGAATCGATCACCGCCTCGATCGGCCTGGCCTGCCATCCCACGCATGGCGGGCACGGCCAGGCCCTCCTCCGGGCGGCCGATGCGGCGCTCTATCAGGCCAAGCGGGCCGGCGGCAACCGGATCGTGATCGCCGGCATCCCCGCCGCGGCCGGCTGACGGCTGACCCCTGGCAGGCAGGGTTCAATCGAGCCGCTTGATCGCCACGTTGCGAAACGCGACCGCGTCGCCATGGCCCGCGAACCCGAAGAAGCCGCTCGTGCGGTTCATTCCGGGATGCGGGTTGCCCCCCATGACGTCCTTCACGGCGGCCAGGTCGGTGTCGAGGATCACCGAGCCGTTGAGTTCGACCGTGATCCGGCTGCCCCGCACGGTCACCTCCTGGAAGTTCCACTCGCCCGTCGGCCGGAGGTAGCCCCGCTCGGCGGCCGCCAACCCGTACGCCGAGCCGTGGTATTGCCGGGCGTCGAGCGCGGCATATTTGGGATCCTCCGAATCGAGCACCTGGAGCTCGCACATGCCGGCGTAGGCGGCGTCGCCCGTGCCGGGATAGCGGATCGCCAGGCCGTTGTTGCCCGCCGGCGGCAGCTTGAACTCGAGCCGGGCCACGAAGTCGCCGTATTCGTCCGTCGTGTGCAGCGTGCCCCCCTTGCCCGGCTGGCAGCGGATCGCGCCATCGACCACCTCGTAGTTGTCCTTCGCCCCGGCCCAGCCCGAGAGATCCTGGCCGTTGAAGACCGGCTCGAAGCCATCGCCCGCATGCTCCCGCAGCCAGCGGTTGGCCTCCTCCGCGCCGAGCTCGCGGACGAACACGTTCTTCCACGAGATCTCGCCGCCGTGAGTCTGGAGCTGGATCGGCCCACGGCGCACCAGGGGCTTCTTGCGGTCCCAATAGTTCTCCATGCGGGCGTTGTCCACGACGAGCTCGTCGTTGAGCCACACGCTCGTGCGGGCCCCTACCTGCACGATCCGGAACCGATTCCATTCACCGAACGGCTTGTCGGCCGCGACGAGCGGATCCTTGCCGGGAGCGCCCGCAGAGTTGTTCCACAGGCCGCCCGAGCCTTTGTCGGCGCCAATCTTGAACTTCTCGGTCTCGGTCGAGTCCCAGATCTGCACCTGGGGCGTGGCCCGCAGGTAGATGCCACTGTCGGCCTTGGGCACCGTCTTGTAGTCCACCCAGAGCTCGATGTCGCCGAAGTCCTCGATCGTGGTGAGATACGGCCCTTGGCCGTCGTTGACGAGCACGCCATCGACCACCTTCCAGTGGGCGTCGATGCCCGGCTGATTCTTGGCGAAGAAGGCCGCCTGCTCCTCGGGCGTCTTGGCGGCGAGCTGGTAAGGGTTCTCGGTGCCCATCCCCCGCCAGCCGGCCAGATCCCGGCCGTTGCACAGGGCCCGGTAGCCCGCCGGCGGCTGGTTGGGCTTCGGCTCTTCAGCCGCGAGGGGATGCACCGATGGGACCGAGCCGGCGACGAAGCCAACCGCGACCAACAAGTGCAGCATTCGAGGCATGACGTTTTCTCCGCGGCGGGGAGGCACGCCGGCTGAGGGCTGAGGAGGACACTTGCCGGCCGGCACCATACCATGCACCAAGCCGCCGGACGGGCGTCTGGGCCGGCGGGGAAACCGCTGGCTCCGCCTCCCGATGGGTGCTAAACTTCAGGACGTCCGTGGCGGCGGAGCGCAACGCCGGCACCCTTGCACATCATGGCCCGCCCTTCCCTGCCAGCCAGGGAGGGAATGCCTGAAGGCCCAGGAGGTGTTTCGATGCTCCGTTTCGGCCCTTCTTTCGCCCTGGCGACCGCCCTCCTGGCCACCGCCACCGTCCTGGCCACCGCCACCGTCCTGGCCACCGGCCCCGCCGCGGCGGCCGACGAACTCTCCTATAACCGCGACATCCGCTCGATCCTGGTGGAGAACTGCTTCTCCTGCCACGGGGCCGACAGTGCCGGCCGCAAGGCCGACCTCCGGCTCGACGA
>JBIIYH010000319.1:0-3392 GCA_044346905.1 Pirellulales bacterium | reverse complement strand
CCGGCCCCGCCGCGGCGGCCGACGAACTCTCCTATAACCGCGACATCCGCTCGATCCTGGTGGAGAACTGCTTCTCCTGCCACGGGGCCGACAGTGCCGGCCGCAAGGCCGACCTCCGGCTCGACGAGCGTGACCAGGCCGTCGAAAGCGGCGCCCTCGTGCCGGGCGACCCCGACTCGAGCGTGATGCTCGACCGGATCTTCTCGGACGATCCCGAGGAGGTGATGCCGCCGCCCGAGACCAAGAAGTCGCTCACGGCCGCCCAGAAGGAGCTGCTCGTCCGCTGGATCAAGGAAGGGGCCGAATACGAGCCCCACTGGTCGTTCATCCCACCCGCGAAGCCCGAGCCGCCGGCGGTCAAGGGCGAGTCGTGGGTCAGAAACCCGATCGACCGCTTCATCCTCGCCGGGCTCGAGGCCGCGGGGCTCACGCCAGCCCCTGAGGCCGACCGCCGCACGCTCGCCCGCCGGGCCGCCCTCGACGTCACCGGCCTGCCCCCCGACCCGGCCGCCGTCGAGGCCTTCCTGGCCGACACCCGGCCCGATGCCTACGAGCGGTATCTCGACGTCCTGTTCGCGTCGCCGGAGTGGGGTGAGCACCGCGGCCGTCATTGGCTCGACTACGCCCGCTATGCCGACACGCACGGGATCCATTTCGACAACCACCGGGAGATGTGGACCTATCGGCAGTGGGTTATTCAAGCCTTCAACGACAACCTGCCCTTCGACCGGTTCACGGAGCTCCAGCTCGCCGGCGACCTCGTGGACCTCCCCTCCGACGCCTCGCCCGACGAGGTGCTCCAAGCCCGGATCGGCAGCGGCTTCAACCGCTGCAACATGACGACCAACGAGGGGGGCATCATCGACGAGGAATACGTCGTGCTCTACGCCCGCGACCGCACGGAGACGACCGCCACGGTCTGGATGGGGCTGACCGTCGGCTGTGCCGTTTGCCACGACCACAAGTTCGACCCGGTCTCGGCCAAGGATTTCTATTCCCTGTCCGCTTTCTTCAATAACACGACCCAGGGTCCGCGGGACGGCAACGTCAAGGACACGCCGCCGATCCTCACCGTCGCCAAACAGGAGGATCGCCCCCGGCTGGCCGAGCTCGAGCGGGCGTTGCCGATCGCCAAACGCACCGTCACCGACCGCCGGGCTGGTGCCAAGCCGGCCTTCGAGGCGTTCCTCGCGGCCGCCACGCCCGAGACCGTTCGGGCGATGCTGCCCGCCGACACGCCGCTGGTCTCGCTGTCCTTCGCCGAGGGCGAGGGCTCGAAGACCCGGGTGAATCTCCTCGGCAAGCAGGCCGACCTGCCGTTGCCCGAAGCGATCTCCTGGCAGGCTGGCCCGGCCGGCAGGCCGGCCGTCACGCTCGACGGCAAGGCGGCCGAGCTCGCCTCCGCCGGCGACTTCGAGCATGACCAACCCTTCACGGTGAGCTGCTGGCTGAAGCCCCCGGCCAATGACACCTTCTACGCGGTCGCGGCCCGGCTGGATGAGGCTGCCAACCACCGCGGCTGGGATCTCTTCGTGCAGGGCCGCCGCGCCGGCATGCACCTGATCCATGCCTGGGCCGACGACGCCCTCAAGGTCGTGGCCGAGAGCCAGCTGCCCGCCGACGCCTGGACGCTCGTCACGCTCACCTACGACGGCAGCGGCAAGGCCGAGGGCGTGCGGGTCTACTACGACGGCAAGCCGCAGAAGCTCAAGCTCGAGAACAACAAGTTCAAGCGGAACTCGATCAAGACGGCCGCGCCGCTCACGATCGGCAGCCGCACGCCCGGCGGCTCGGCCCATGGGGTCGGGCTGGCCGACCTCGCGATCCACGGCCGGGCCCTGTCGGAGGTCGAGGTGCTGGGCATCGCGCAGGCCGCCACGCTCGCCACCGTCGTGAAGCTGCCGCCCGCCGAGCGGGCCAAAGCGGGGGGCAGCCTCTACGACTGGTGGCTCGGCGCGAAGGACGACGCCTTCATCGCCGCCACGAAGACCGTGGCCGGCCTCGAGGCCGAGATCGCCGGAATCAAGGCCCGGGGCACGATCGCCCACGTGATGCACGAGAAGGACGGGATGCCGATGGCCCACGTCCTCGACCGCGGGGAGTACGACAAGAAGAAGGAAGAGGTGGCCGCCGGCACGCCGGCCGCGTTGCCTCCGTTCCCCGACCACCTGCCCCGCAGCCGGCTGGGTCTGGCCAGGTGGCTGCTCTTGCCCGAGCATCCGCTCACCGCCCGGGTGACGGTCAACCGGTTCTGGCAGGAGGTGTTTGGCACGGGCCTGGTTCGCACGGCCGGCGACTTCGGGATCACCGGCGAACTGCCGAGCCACCCCGAGCTGCTCGACTGGCTGGCGGTGGAGTTCCGGGAACAGGGCTGGGATGTGAAGCGGCTCTTCAGGCAGATGCTCACGTCCGCCGCCTATCGCCAGGCGGCGGTCACGACGCCGGAGAAGATCGCCGCCGACCGCGACAACCGGCTGCTCTCCCGCGGCCCGCGGTTCCGGATGGACGCCGAGATGATCCGCGACCAGGCACTCGCCGCGAGCGGCCTCTTGGTGCGGAAGCTCGGCGGCCCGAGCGTGAGGCCCTATCAGCCGGAGGGCGTTTGGGAGGCGGTGGCGATGCCCGAGAGCAACACCAAGAAGTACGCGCCCGACACCGGGGAGGGGCTGTATCGTCGCAGCCTGTATTGGTTCTGGAAGCGGTCGGCCCCGCCGGCCTCGCTCGACATCTTCAATGCCCCCTCCCGGGAGATCTGCACCGTCAAGCGGGAGCGGACCAACACCCCGCTCCAGGCGCTCGTGACCCTGAACGACCCGCAGTTCGTTGAGGCCGCCCGCGCGCTGGCCGACCTCGCCCTCGAACAGCCCGGCGACGACGCGGCCCGGTTCGACTTCGTGGCCGGCAGGCTGCTCGCCCGGCCGCTCGACTCCGACGAGCGGGAGATCGTGGCGGCATCGCTCGCCGCGCTCGCCGGGCACTACGCGGCGCATCCTGACGACGCCGCCAGCCTCGCCGCCGTGGGGGCCTCCCGGCCGCGGTCGGCCGACCTGCCGCGGCTCGCCGCCTGGACGATGCTCGTCAACCAGCTCTCGAACCTCGACGAGGTGCTCTGCAAATAAAAAAGGGGACATCCCCCGTTTCCTGTCCGCTGGCAGAGCCGTCACGATGCGTCTTGGAAACGGGGGATGTCCCCTTTTTTGATAGGAGGAATGCTGTATGGACCCTCTGGCTGAACTTGGCCTCAACCTCACCCGCCGCCGGTTCTTCGAATCGGGCAGCCACCTGCTCGGCGGCGCGGCCCTGGCCACGCTGCTGGGCGATCCCGCCGGCCGGGCCGCGGCGCTCGACCAGCCGGCCGCTGGCGTGGCCCGCGTGCCGGGCGCGGTCGGCCC
>JBIIYH010000267.1:0-4060 GCA_044346905.1 Pirellulales bacterium | reverse complement strand
TCAGCCCGCGACCGCCTGCTCGAGCCGCGCCGCCGGCACGGGGAACTGCTCGGCCAGGTCGGCCACCTCGGAGCGAATCGTGTCGAGCACGCCCTGGTCGTCGGGGCTCTTGAGGGCCCGGAGGATCCAGGCCGCGATCCGCGTCATCTCGTCAGCGCCCATGCCGCGGGTGGTGAGGGCCGGCGTGCCCAGGCGAATGCCCGAGGGATCGACCGGCTTCCGCTCGTCGTAGGGGATCATGTTCTTGTTGCAGGTGATCCCGCAGCGGTCGAGCGTCTCCTCGGCGAGCTTGCCGCCGATGCCGAGCGGCGTGACGTCCACGAGCATCAGGTGGTTGTCGGTGCCGCCGCTGACGAGCTTCACGCCGCCCGAGGCCAACGCCGCGGCCAGCGTGCGGGCGTTGTCGATCACCCGCCGGCCATAGGCCTTGAACTCGGGGCGGAGCGCCTCGGCGAAGGCCACCGCCTTGCCGGCGATCACGTGCATCAAGGGGCCCCCCTGCTGCCCCGGAAACACCGAGCGGTCGAGATCCTTGGCACTGGCCTCACGGCACATCGCGATCCCGCCGCGGGGGCCGCGGAGCGTCTTGTGGGTGGTGCTGGTGACGAAGTCGGCCACGGGCACGGGATTGTCGTGGAGCCCCGCCGCGACGAGCCCCGCGTAGTGGGCCATGTCCACCAGCAGCTTGGCCCCCACCTCGCGGGCGATCTCCGCGAAGCGGCCGTGGGGAATCTCCCGGGGATAGGCGCTCGCCCCGGCCACGATCAGCTGCGGCTTGTGCTCGCGGGCCAGCCGGGCCACCTGGTCGAAGTCGAGCAGGTGGTCGTCACGGCGCACGCCGTAATGCACGAACTTGTAGAAGATGCCCGAGGCGTTGAGCTTCATGCCGTGGGTGAGATGGCCGCCGTGGGCCAGGTCGAAGGCCAGCACCGTGTCGCCCGGCTTGATGGCGGCCAGATACACCGCCGCGTTGGCCTGGCTGCCGGAGTGGGGCTGCACGTTGACATGCTCGGCGCCGAACAGGCTCTTCAGCCGCTCGCGGGCCAGGTCCTCGACCTTGTCCACGAACTCGCAGCCGCCGTAGTACCGCCGGCCGGGGTAGCCCTCGGCGTACTTATTGGTCAGCACGCTGCCCACCGCCTGCATCACGGCGGGGCTCGTGAAGTTCTCGCTGGCGATCATCTCGAGGCCGTCCTGCTGCCGCACCTGCTCGGCGGCGATGGCCGACCAGACCTCGGGATCTTCCTGCTCGAGAATGTTCACGACATGGCCTCCTGCGGGGTGACGAAGATGCTCCATCATAGGCAGCTCGTCGCCCGTCCGCACCGGGCTCGTGCCACGGCCGCGGGAAACGCCGGCCCCCACGCTGCCGACCGATGGCGTCGCTCAGTCGAGCAGCAGCGGCTCGGGCATGAAGGTGAGCACGGGGATCGCGAACATCGCCAGGCCCAACGCCGTGCGCAGCGGCCCGAGCGGCACCCGCTCCTCGCGGATCGGCGGGTGGTCCACGCCCAGGAAGGTCACGATCACCACCAGCGCCACCCAGTTGAGCCGACCGCTGATCACCACCGCCAGGATGGCCGTGATCAGCGCGGCCCGGGCCACCCAGTTGCCCCGCCGGCCAAAGACGGCGTAGCAGATGTGGCCGCCGTCGAGCTGGCTGACCGGGATCATGTTGAGGCCGGTCACGAGCAGCCCCACCCAGCCGGCCATGAAGAGCGGGTTGGGCGCGACGGTCGTGCCGGGGGCCAGGTCGGGCCGCAAGAGCGACTGGAGCCAGACGGCGAAGGGCGCGAGCGCGAACGGGTTCGTCCCATCGGCCGTGCCCCACCACAGCCCCAGCGCCAAGAGCGGCACCGCGACGACGAGCCCGGCCAGCGGCCCGGCCACGGCGATGTCGAACAGCTGCCGGCGGTCGGCCCGCGAGCCCTCCATCCCGATCACCGCGCCGAGCGTGCCGGTGAGCAGGATCGGCATCGGAATGAAAAACGGCAGCGTGGCGGGAATGCCGTGGAGTGTGGCCGCGACGAAGTGGCCGGCCTCGTGGGCCGAGAGCACCGCCATCACCGCGGCCATGTAGAGGAGCCCGCGGTCCCAGTGGCCGGTGACCGCCGCGGCGATCCCCGCATCGTCCACGCCGAGCAAGAGCGGCTGCCAGCCCACCGCGCCGGCCGCGAAGGTCGTGAGGCAGGTGAGCAGGTAGAGCAGCCCCTGGAGACGGGCCCGAGGCGGGCGACGCCGTGCCAGCAGGATCTCGAGTTCACTCGGTGAATGGAAGTCGGCGGATGCCATGGCGGGAGTCGTCGCAGGATATAGGCTGCCGCGGCATTCTGATACAATCCGACTCGCGACGCGGGTTCCGCGTTCACGCCAGAATCCTCACCTCCCGAGGCCGTTCTCCCATGCCCACTCCCGTCCGCTTCCTCTGCTTGGCGGCCCTCGCCGCCGCTCCCCTGCTCGGCATCGCCCGGGCCGCCGACAACCCGGTCGTCGCCGTGGTCGCCGTCGACGGCTATGCCGACTTGAAGAAGCAGCTCGGTTGGCTCGGACAGCGGGTCGGCAACCCCCAACTGGCGGCCCTCGCCGAGTCGTTCGTGATGATGGCGACGCAGTTCAAGGGCCTGGCCGGGCTGGACGTGAATCGGCCGGCGGGCGTGATCGTGACCGCCGCCGGTGACAATCCGGTGGCCCACGGCTACGTGCCGGTCAAGGATCTTGGCAAGCTCCTCGACACGCTCCAGGGGGTGGTGGGGCCGGCCGAGGAGGCGGGCGGCAAGCGGGTGGTGACGGTGCCCGGCGGCCCGCCGCTCGAGATCATCGAGGCCGACGGCTGGGCGATCATCTCGCCCCAGGGCAGCGGGGCCGGGCCGGCCAAGCCCGACCAGCTGATTGCGGCCGTCGCCGAAGCCCACTCGATCGGCGTGAAACTATTTCCCGCGCAGATGCCCGCGGGGATGCGGGATCGACTGAGGGCCGCTCTGGAGCAGGCGAGCGACGCCGCCGCCGCTCAGGGCCAGCCCGTGGACGCCGCCACGCTGAATGTCCTGCTCGACAGCCTCACCGAGACCGAGTCGCTGATGTTCGGCCTTGCGATCGATCTGCCCAAGGAGCGGGTGTTCGTCGAGAGCCGCACGGTGATGCTGCCCAGTTCCCCGGCCGCCGGTGTCTGGGAAAACGCCGGCCGCACGGGCAACGCGCTCTCGCTGCCGGCCGGCAGCGACGGCAAGCCGGCGGCCGTGCGGGCGCATCACGCGCAGGCCGTGCCCGCCGCCGCCCGGCCGGCGCTCGAGGCCACGCTCGCCCAAGCCCTGCCCGCCGGCGGCGGCGATCCGATCACCGACGCGATCTTCGGCCTCATCCAGGATCTCGTCGGCGCGATGCTCGACGCCGGCGGCCTCGAGGCCGCGCTGGCCATCGACCCCACCGTCGCCAAGGCCGACGCCCTGTTGCCGGCCGTGACGCTCGCCGCCCGAATCAAGGATGGCGCAACGCTCGAGCAGCAGGTCAAGGACCGGTTCGGCAAGGAGGGCTCCTTGCCGCCGGAAGCGAAGCTGGCCTTCGACGCCGGCAAGGCGGCCGGGGCCAATCTCCATGAGCTGACGATCGACATCTCGGGGCTGCCCGGCGCCGAGCAGTTTGGCGACACGCTCGCCGCCACGCTGGCGGTCACGGCCGACCGGGTGTTTCTGCTCGCCGGCGGCGACGTTGCCGGGAGGGTGGCCGCCGCGGTCGCCGCCGGGGCCGAGTCCGATCAGGCCAGCAAGCCGATCAGCGGAGTGGATCTCGCCGTGCCCGCCTTGATGGCCTACGCGGGCGCGCTGGCCAAGGCTTCGGGCGATCCGGCGGGCGACGTGCTCACCAACGTGGCCGCCGAGTCGGCCGACAAGGCCAACCCCCTGGTGCAGCTGCTCGTGCGGCCGATCGAACGGGGCGTGGCGATGCGGCTCTCGGCCGAGGCCGGGGCGATCGAGACGATCGCGAAGGCCACCACGGCCACGGTCCGGCCAGCGGGGGGCGGCGGCTTCCCGCCGCTGCCGGCCGGAGCCGGTGCGCCGGCGCT
>JBIIYH010000266.1:0-4076 GCA_044346905.1 Pirellulales bacterium | reverse complement strand
GGCGGCGGCGCCGACGACGCGGCTGCCCAGGCGGCCACCAAGATCTCGAAGTCCACCGGCGCCGAGCCCTTCAAGAACCTGCTTGCCCGCCACCGGCCCGAGGCAATCCGCCTCTTGTTGCTCTCCACCCACTACCGCAGCCCGATCCACTTCGGCGAGGAGCCGCTCCAGGAGAGCGCCAAGGCGATGGAAGCCTTTGAGCGGCTGTTCGCCCGGTTCGAGCGGATCACCGGCAAGTCGTTCTACCGCCTGTCCTGCCGCGACCGGCGGGCTGGAGACGCCGCGGCGGCCGCCGCGGGCGAGGAGATCGCCGCCCAGCGGGTGAAGTTCCTGGCCGCGATGGACGACGACTTCAACACCGCGATCGCGGTGGCGACGCTCTTCGACTTCGTGCGGTCGGTGAACAAGTTCATCGACACCCACTCGCTCGAGACCGCCAAGCCGGCCGCGGAGCTCGCCGCGCTCGAGGCGAAGCTGCTCGTGCTCCGGGAGCTGACGGGCGTCTTGGGCCTGTTCCTCGAACCGCCCAAGGCCGCCGGCGGCGGGGCTGACGAAGGGCTCGTGGCAAAGCTGATGGAGCTCGTGATCGAGATCCGGGCCAACGCCCGCAAGGGCAAGGACTTCGCCACGGCCGACCTGGTCCGCAACCGGCTGGGCGAGGCGGGCATCGTGCTCGAGGATCGCGCCGACGGCACCGGCTGGTCGAGGAAGTAGCCCCGGGCTGGGGCAGGCTGGGATTGAACCTCACGGGTTTCGCTGGTCGAGATCCTGCCTTCCGGTCGCTCGATGGAAACCTCGCTTTCGCCATCCTGGCTGCGCTCGGTTTCCAACGCCGTCTCGATTGGCACGGGCAACCCCTCCCCGATGCCGGTTGCGGCAGCATCTTCTCAGGCGTGCGAATCGCGGCGATCCTGCTCAGTTCGTCCGCGGGGTGGGCTTGGCGAGCGGCGTGCCCGTCAGTTCGCCGACGATCCAGTCGAGACCCTCGAGGTTGTCCCGTAGCCGGGCCTCGGCGTCGTGGTCGGTGTGGTTCAAGATGCCGATCGGCCCGGCGTAGCCGCTCGCGCAGATGATCCGGGCGAGGTCGAGGTCGAGGTCCCCCTGGCCAAGCACCATGATCTTCTTGCCTGTCTTGTCGCCGTCGGCCGTCATGCCGTTGAGGTTCAAGAACTTCAGGTGCGGCAGCATCCTCACCAGGGCCTCCTTGAACCGCGGAAGGTGGGCGTGGCCGTGGTGTTGGTTGTAGACGATGCCCACGTTGGGGAGCTTCACCGCCTCGCAGACGGCGACCATATTCTCGGGCTCCCCGCCCCAGCCACCGTGGTTGTAGATGGCGACCGAGCAGCCCGCCTGGGCTGCGGTCTCCGCCGTCGGCCGGAGCGCGGCGGCGGCGTGCTTCACCTTCGCCTCTTGGTCGAGGTTCCCGGGGGCGTCGATCATCACCCAGAACGATGGCTTCAGCGCCCGCTGCTCGAGGCTCGCCAGCAGACCGGGGAAATCGGGTGGCTTCGACCAGAAGGCGTCGAGTGCGACGCCGTGCTTCGCCAGCGCCTCCCACTCCCGGTCGAACGTGGGGATGTGCTCGGGCCGCCAGTCGTAGGCGAAGTGCTTGAAGCCGAGCGTCGCGAGCATCGCCGCCCGCTCCTCGGGGCCGCGTTTTTTCCCGTCGTAGGGCACGAGGCACCAGGCGACCAGGTTGTCGCGGCGAAAGAGTTGCTTGGCCCGCGCGGCGACGTCGGCAGTCTCCTCCTCGACGATCAGGATCCCGTTCATCAGCTTCCAGTGCCCTGGGAACGTGCACAGGAAGGGATACCGGCCGGGCGCGTCCGGCGCCGTGAAATAGATTGTCTGCCGCTTGCCCGGCTCGGTGATGTCGGCGTAAGCGATCACATCGTCGGTCTTGGGGACGTAATGCCGTGCCACGGCCTCCGGGTCGGCGATCAGGGCGTCGGCCAGCGTGCCCACGGCGGCCAGCCTGCCGGGCTTCACGAGCACCCAGTTGTGCGGCACGGCGTCGGGGTTCGCGAACGTGAGGGCCAGCTTCTCGCCGGGCTTCGCCCGCAGCTCCGGCGTCTTGTAGGCGAGGTTGGAGGCGGCTTCGATCGTGACGGGCCTCGCTCCCTCGAGCTTCGCGAGCCGGGGGTTCTTCACGGTCGCCTTCAGCATGGCGAGATCGCGGAGCACCGGATGGGCCGCGACGGGCCGCGTGACCTCCCGGTATTCGGGAAGCTCGCGGAACGGCTCGCCGAGGGCATGGACCGTGGCGAACACGTCACGGGTCTCGCCGCCGCCGACGGCCACGTGCAGGTGCAACTGGTTCACGGGCTGGATGTCGGGGAGCTCGAGAAACAGGCTCTGGCCGTCGGAGAGCACGGTGGCCGAGCGGATCGCCAGCGGATCGTGCCCCACCGTGCCGTAGTGGCTGGGTGAGAACTCCGGCGAGCCATAGGCCGGACCGTAGCGGTAGTTCCAGCACTGGGCGAAGTGGTTCGCCGCGTCACCGGCCACGCTCCGGTCGAGCGGTGCCGAGAACCGCAGCAAGACGCCGTTGCGATGGACCCGAAACCCGACCGGCTGCTGCACCGGTCCGCCGGTGTAGCGGACCCGCTGGAAGCAGCCATCGTCCACCGGATAGCCCCCCCAGCCGTTCATCCCGCTCACGTAGAGCTGGCCGTCGACCGGGCTGAACCGGCCGCGGTGGGCACCCGAGCGGAAATCCCCGACGAGCGGCACCACCGCCCCCTGGGGCTGGCCTGCGACCTCGTCGCGAAGCAGGAGCAAATGACTGCCGGTCCCGAAGGAGAAATGGAGCATCAGCCCGCCGAGCGGGCCCCACCGCTCGCTCGAGACATAGGTCTGGCCGCCGCAGGAGTTGTCGAGCCCGCGGGGCAGATAGACGAGCGGCAGGGCCGGGGGAATGCCACGAAAGTCCGGCACCGGATTCGCCGGCGGCGTGCCGGGCTCTTGCCGCACCTGGCAGATCGCCGAGGCGGGCGTCCAGTCGCCTTCGGACACCGGCACGGTGAGCGTGCCGTCGGGCAAAAGGCCCAGGCCGTCGGGATTGCGGAAGCCGACGGCCAGCACGTCCACCGTGCCGCCATCGGCGCTGATCCGCAGCAGGCCCTGGTGCGAGGCCGTGAAGAAGTTGCCCGCGGCGTCCCGCTCGAGGCCACACTTGAAGTCGTGGCCGCCCGATGGCTCGAACCGGTTGGTCACGCAGGCGTAGAAATCGGCCTCGCCGTCGCCGTTGGTGTCGTCCAGCCGCGTGAGCTGGTCGCCGCCGAGCACGTACACGACGTCGTCGACCACCACGAGCCCGAGGGCCTGGTTGAGCCCGGCCGCCATCCGCCGCCAGCGGACGTTTTGCAAGTCGCCGTCGAGATTGGAGACCCGCCAGACGTCCCCCTGGATCGTGCAGATGGCGGCGTCGCCGTTGGAAAAAAAGCCGTGGCCTCCGAAGAACATCAGGCTCTGCCAGGGATTGTCGAAGGGCACCGCGATCGTGTCGACGGCGTAGGGCGAGCCGGTGCCGAGCGTGCCGGCGGTGGTGAGCACCTGCGGCCACTGCGGCGGCCCTCCCTTGACGAGCTGCGCCAGCGAATGCGACGCGGCCGGGGCGATCTCGCGAACGAGCGCGCCCGCCTTCACCCAGGGGGCGTCGAGGTAGCGCACGCCCGCGATCGAGTAGCAGAAGATCGTCCGCGGTCCGTGGCGGTAGAAGCCGTGATAGGTCCGCGGCCCCGGCGGCAGGTCAACGGCGGCGGGCGCCGGGGCGATCGTTCCGGCGGGCACGGCCGGGGCCAGAAAGCCGTGCCGGGCCGAGCCGAACTCGAGAAAGCCCCCCGCCCACACCGCCTCGACCTGGAGTGTGTCGGGGTTGAAGCAGGCCGCCAGCTCCCCGGAGTCGCCCAGCCGGACGTTCACGGCCCGGGGGATCACCCGCTTGTCGAGTTTCAACGGCCAGGCCTGCAGGGAGCCCTGGTCGCAGCGGTTGCGGCGATCGTCGTCCCAGGCCGACTCCGGGATGCTGCCCCAGTGCCCGAACGAGCCGCCATCGAGGCCGGGCCAGGCCGGCA
>JBIIYH010000265.1:0-4095 GCA_044346905.1 Pirellulales bacterium | reverse complement strand
CCGCGGCAGGGGCGGGAGCAGTCAGGGCATCGGCCGGCGCTCGTCATCAGCCCGAAGGCATACAACCGGAAGACGAGTTTGTGCGTGATCTGCCCGGCCACGAGGCAGGCAAAGGGCTATCCGTTCGAGGTTTCCGTGCTCACGGCCGACGGTGCTCCGAACGTGATCCTCGCCGATCACCTCCGCTCCGTGGATTGGAAAGTCCGGCGGGCGCGAAAAATCGAGACGGTTCCAGACGAGGTGCTGCAAGAAGTCATCGGCCGCCTCGAAGCCCTGCTCATCAACCCAGATTGCTAGGTTGGGGCCTCCTGCCCGCCTGTTGTTCGTCGTCTTGGACCCGTTCATTGCCGGGCGTGCCGTCGGCCCGGGAGTCGCGCAGGCCTTGGCAAGCTCGGCCAGCGGCCAGACGCAGGGCACGACGGACGCCGCGATTATCGGCTCGGAGCTGGTCGCGGAAATGCCCTTGGCCGGGCATCCTCCGGCATTGCGCGGTGGGCGTGGAAGTAGACCTGCGGGATCTCGGTCAGGCACCGCTCGAGTGGCGGGCGCGGGTGTTGGAATGAGGCTGCCGGCTGTATTGCACCGATGAACCGGCCCGCGTCGCGCTCGAACGGGAACTGATGGTCAGGTGGTTTGATGAACGGCCGCGCCTCCAGCGGTTCCATGAAGCACGACTTGCCAGCTTTGCAGCGGCCGGCCTCACCGCGGAGCCGATGCGATGATGGTGGACCGGGCAAAGTGCGACACGCTGTTCGGGCTGCTGGCCACCGCCGGCGTCACCGCTGCTGCCGCTGCCGGAAGCCCTCGGGGATCACGAAGTCTTCGGTCGGGCTGCCGTCGGGCTCGGGGATCAGTTCGAGCGTCTCGATGAGCGGGAGTTGCACGTCTTTCTTCTTGAGCAAAGCTGTGAGCGTCTTGGGGGAGATTTTCTCCAGGTTGGGCAGGGCGAGCGGGCCCCTTGCGGTGGCGAGAATCTGTGCAACCTCGAGGGCTTTCGGGTCGTCGAGGGCGGTAACTTGCTCCAGTTTCATGCCGTGGACGTTGTCGGTGTGGGCCGCCAGCACGACCAGCCTCGCATCGGCAGGGGCGATCCGCTGCAAGGCCAGGCATGCACGATTGATCGCGACGGAGAAGTGAAAGTTGCCGCGGAAGCCGTCGAGGGCCTCGGCTGTGGCGGCATCGATATTGGTCAGGCCTCCGAGGTGCTGTTCCTCACCCTTGAACGTTGCGAGCGCTTTCGCAGTCGCGGCATCGAGCGTTGTGAGGCCGATGAACAGCCGCTTGCCTTCGAATGCCACGAGCGCCTGGGCAGTTGCGGCGTCGAGCGAGGTCAGGCCGCGAAGGCTCAGTTCCTTGCCCTTGAAGGCTGCGAGCGCCTGGGCGGCGTCGGGATCGAGTGCCGACAGGCCGTTGAGCCAGAGCGAGTCGCCGTCAAAGTTCGCGAGCAGTGCGGCCCTTTCCTTGGGTAGGGAGGCAAGGCCAAGGGCCAGCCATTTGCACCCGCAGGTGGCGAGGGACTTGAGCGCGGTATTGGAAAGCGTGGCCAGGTTCCAGAGGCCAAGATGACCGCGATTGAACGTCGAGAGTTCCTCGGCGCTCTCGTCCGAAATCGTTTCGAGCGACTTCAACCACAACGTAGAGCCTTGAAACTTCGCCAACTCACGGGCGACCGCTGGTTCAAGTCTGGTCAGGCCGAGGCTGAGGATATCTCCTTCGAATTTCGCAAGTTCCCTGGCCGTGGCGGCGTCGAGCGTGGTGAGACCGTCGAACAACAACTGCACGCCCTTTCCCCGCACGAGCGCTTTGGCGGTTTCGGCGTCTAGCGTCGGGAGGTCGGGGAACGACCACGGCACCTTGGCTGCGGCGAGCGTCCGGGCAGTCTCGGCGTCGAGCGACGCCAGTTTTTTGAGCTGGCGATCCCACTTCGAGTTCAGGAGCACGTGGGCAGTGGCACTATCAAGTTTCTCGAGACCGGGAATGTACAGCACCTGGCCCTTGAACTCCGCCAGCGCCCTGGCGGTGTCGACGTCAAGCCTGGTCAGGCCGGGAAGGGGCAGCACTTGGCCCTTGAACTTCGTCACGAGTCTCTTTGCCTGATCCGGCGTCAGGTTCTCGACCTTATTCGTGTCTTCAGGCAATTCTTCGGTTGAGCCGGTTGCGACCCGCGTGGCCGGTTCGCCTTTGTCCGCTTCGGCGGCTACAGCCCGGTGGCTCGGGCCGCCGGGCGGCGCGGCGAGCGTCGCGACGACGACCAGGAGCACGACCACCGCGGCGGCGAGGCGGGCGGGATGGCCGCTTTGCTGCTCGACGCCCACGAGCCGGCGGATGCGGTCGCCCAGGCTGCCGCCGTTGGCGGCGGCGACGAGGATCGCCTGCCGCCGCTCCTCGAGTGACAGGAGCGCCGTGGCGTAGGAGATCCGCGAGCCGGCCTGGACCGCGGCCAGGGCGCGGATCGCCAGCTCGTCGGCACAGTGCTCCCGCTCGGCCCGCACCTGCGCGGAGATCCACCAGGCGGCCGGATGGTGGAAGAACACCGCCTCGATCACCGACTGCAAGAGGTTCACGAGCACGTCGTGCCGGCGGACGTGGGCCAGTTCGTGGGCGAGGATGGCGTCGATCTGCTCGGGCGGCATGCCGGTGACCGCGGCCACGGGCCAGATCACGACCGGCCGCAGCCAGCCGACGACGATCGGCACGTCCACCCGGGCCGAGGCCAGAAGGCGGATCGGGGCGGCGATGCCGAGGGCGGATGTCCAGCGGGCGAGCCGGGTTTGCCAGGAGGCGTCGGGAAGCGGGGCGGCGGTGGCCACGAGCCGCCGGGTGAGCGTCCAGCCGACGACGAGCCTGACCGCGGCCGCGATCACGCCCGCGAGCCACAGGGCGGCGCAGGTCGGCAGCCAGGGCTCGGCCGCTGCCGCGGCCTTCGTCGTGAGGATGCGAAATGCGTCGGCGGCCGAGGGGGACTCATCCGCTGGCTGGACTGGTGCCGTGGAAGACCGGCCGGCAGTCGCCGGGATGTCGGCCGCGTCGATCGCGGCGGCGAGCCCCGCGGGGAGCACGATCGTGGGCCCGGCTTTCGAGTCGCGATCGGCGGCGAACGCCGCCACGTGAGGGGGCTCGACGAGCGTCCACGTGATCGCACAGGCCACCGGCAACGAAAAGAGCGCGAGCGTCGCGACGAGGTAGCGGGCCTCCTGGCCGAAGGCCGACCGCCGGGGCAGAAGTCGCAGCACGACGGCGAGCACGGCCGCCACTGCGGCCGCCTGCCAGAGCGAGTGGAGCACGACCCAGCCGAGGCGGTGCAGATGTTCGGTGGTGAGGAGATTCATGGCGGGACTCCTGGGATGGTCAAGGGCGACGGATGGTTTCGGGTTCGGCCGAGCGGCGTGCCGCAGGGGGCAGCCGCCCTCGACGACTCAGCGCTTGGCCTCGAGCTTGGCGAGCAGGCTCCGCAGTTGGGCGATCTCCTCGGGAGACGCCTTGCGGCCGGAGAGGGCGTGCATCACGAGCTGGTCGGCCGCACCGCCGAAGGCCCGCTCGACGAGGTCGTCCACCAGCTGCTTCTGGACCCGCGGGGCGGGCAGCGCGGCCCGGTAAAGGTGGGCCTTCTGCCGCTCGTCCCGCTTGACGAAGCCCTTCTCGAACATGATCTGCATCGTCTTGAGCACGGTCGTGTAGCCGACCGGCTTGGCGAGGGCGATCACGTCGTGCACCTCGCGAACCGACCGGGGCTCCCGCTCCCAGAGGACGCGGAGAATCGCGAGTTCACTCTCGGCCGGGCAGGGCAGGTCAGGCATGGAACACTCCTTCTGTGACATCGACCGCACGCATCCTACGATGTTCTTCGTCGGCCGTCAACGAATGAGTTCGTAAGTATTTTTCGGGGGCGGCCGCGGGTTCGGGCCGGGGCGGTCCTGCGGCCGCACCCCCGGACTGTTGCCGCCGGCGGGCTGCGGTACACTCCGGAGTCCATGCCCTCCGACCCCGCTTCCCCTCCGCCCGCCGCCGTCGAGGTCCGCACGCCGGCCAGGCTGCACATCGGCATGCTGTCGTTCGGCGTGCCCGGGGTGCGGTCGTTCGGCGGCGTGGGCCTGA
>JBIIYH010000264.1:0-4122 GCA_044346905.1 Pirellulales bacterium | reverse complement strand
TCCGGCAGGGCGGCGATCAGCCGCTGCAAGTCGGCCGGCGCCGCCCGGCCCGCTTCGGCGCAGAGCGTGCCGCCGACGTGCTGCGACCAGGTGCCGATGTCGGCGAGCACGTCCACGAGCAGCCGCCATTCGGCAGACTCGCTGTCGACCGGGATCTCACCGATGTGGTTCGTGACCACGCCGGCACCGAGGTCGTGGGCGAGCTTGAGCGCCGCCTTCGTGGCCGTGATCCTGGCTTCGAGTCGGTCGGGGTCGCCATAGCCACTTCTGGTCGGGAAGGCGATCCCGGAGACGACAAGCCCCTCGTCGCCGAGCCACTTGCGAATCTGCCGCAGGCCGGTCTGCGACACCGCGGCCGGGTCGAGCCCATGCCGAGCGTCGAGCTCGACCCCGCCGAAGCCCAGATCACGGGCCAGCCGGAGGGCCCGCCGCAGATCACGGTCGAGCGCGGTGGCGGGCACCGAGAGGCGAGCTGTTTCCATGACCACGCAACCGAAAGGGCTGTTGGCGAACGCCAGAGGACCGCCGACCGCTCCAATAGTATCCTGACACCATGCCCAGCCTCCCAGATGTCGTCGCCGCGCTCGAACGGATCGCGCCTGAGCGGCTGGCGGCCGAGTGGGACTCGGTCGGCCTGCTCGTGGCCCCGCGTGACGCAGCCGTGCGGCGGGTGCTCACCTGCCTCACCCTCGCGCCCGAGGTCGCGGCCGAGGCGGTCCGCGAGCGAATCGACCTGGTGATCACGCACCACCCGCTGCCGTTTCGGCCGATCGGACGGCTCACGCCCGAGACCGGCACCGGCCGCGTCTTGCTCGCGCTCGTCGGGGCGGGCTGTGGCATCTGGAGCAGTCACACGGCCTGGGACTCAGCCGCCGGCGGGATCAACGACCAGCTCGCCGCCCTGGCCGGGCTCGCGGAGGCTCGCCCGATCACCCCCGACGCCGTCGATCCCGCGGTGGGCTTCGGCCGGAGGGGCTCGGCGGCCGCCGACGTGAGCGTGGCCGGGCTGGCCAAGCGGCTCGCTGACTCGCTCGGCGCGACCGGCGTCCAGATCGTGGGCGACCGCGACCGCCCGGCAGGCCGGGTGGGGATCGTCTGCGGCAGCGGCGGCGATCTCGTCGCCCAGGTCGCCGCGGCCGGCTGCACGACGCTCGTCACCGGCGAGCTCAAGCTCCATCAGGCTTGCGAAGCCCTGGCGGCCGACTTGGCCGTGATCGCGCTGGGGCATCACGCCAGCGAGCACTTCGCGATGGCCGAGCTCGGCCGGCGGCTGGCGGCCGAACTCCCCGGCCTCGAGCCGGTGGTCTCACGCGAGGATCGTGACCCGATCGGGTGGCTGTGACGCTCTCGTGCAGCCTACACTGAACCACCTCCCTCCGAGCCGTCGCCTCATGCCCAGCTTCCTCACCGCGCTTCCGGTCTACAACGAGGCCGCGCACGTCGACGAGGTGCTCGACGAGGTGCTCAAGGTCACGCCCGACGTGCTCGTCGTGGACGACGGTTCCACCGACGGCACCGGCGAGTTGCTGGCCGCGCGGGCCGCTCGGACCGACGACATCCGGCTCGTGCGGCACCCCGTCAACCGCGGCTACGGGGCGGCGCTCGCGACCGCGTTCGCCGAGACGCTCGCCGGCGACTGGGATGGCCTGGTCACGATCGACTGCGACGGCCAGCACCAGCCGCGGCTGATCCCCGCCTTCATCGCCGCCGCTTCCGCCCCCGGCGGGCCGGCGATCGTCAGTGGCAGCAGGTACCTCAGGCACTTCGCCGGCGACAGCCGGCCGCCCGAGGCCCGCCGGCGGATCAACGCCGAGATCACCGCCGAGATCAATCGCCGCCTCGGGCTCGGGCTCAGCGACGCCTTCTGCGGCTTCAAGGCCTATTCCCGCCGGGCGCTCGAGCGGCTGGAGGTCACCGAAACCGGGTACGCGATGCCGCTCGAACTCTGGGTGCGGGCGGCCGCGGCGGGGCTCACGGTGGCCGAACTGGCCGTGCCGCTGGTCTACCTCGACGAGGCGCGGAGTTTTGGCGGCTCCCTCGACGACGCCGAAACCCGCCTGGCCTACTACCGGCGGGTGCTCGACCGGGCCGAGGCCGCCATCGCCTCCGGGAGGCCGGGCCGCCGCTGAAACCGGCGGCCGCACCACCGACCGGCGTTGGCCGGGGCTGGGGCGGTGTGCTAGGGTCGGCGTGGTCCCGCCCCGCCGGGCGCCGGTCGGCGGTTTGCCGCCTCGGCGGCGCCGCCCGACCCACAGGCTCTCCTCGCCGATGCCCGCTCGCCGCCGCGTCCACGAGCCCCCCGAGCCCTCGGGGGCCAGGCTGGTCGAGCCGCCGATCGTGCCGGGGCCGGGCACCGGTTCGATCGAGGCGCTCGTCGACAACAACCGCCTCTTGCGGTCGGCCCTCGACCTGCGGATCGGCGACATGCGGCTGCACGAGCTCGTGGCCGCCACCCGCCGCGAGGTGCTGATGGTGGCGGCCGAATACACGGGCCAGTACCGCGACGTCACGCGGCCCGCCGACATGGCCGACTGGATCGGCCGGCCGCTCGTGGTGGGCGGCCATCAGCCGGAGCTCTTCCATCCGGGCGTGTGGCTCAAGAACTTCGCGCTCGACGCCTACGCGCGGCAGGTGGGGGGCACGGCCGTCAATCTCGTGATCGACACCGATCGCTGTGGCCGGGCCATGCTCGACGTGCCCGTGGGCACGCCCGCCGCCGCCCGGCTGGAGCCCGTGCCCTTCGATGCCCAGGCCCCCGAGATGGCCTGGGAGGAACGGCCGATCATCGACCAAGCCTGCCTTGAGTCGTTTGGCGAGCGGGCCTCGGCGCTCCTCACGCCGCTTGTTCCCGACGCGATCCTGCGGCGGTTCTGGCCGCTGGTCGTGGATCGCGGCCGCGAGAGCCACCGGCTCGGCCTGGCGATCGCCCAGGCACGGCACATCGTCGAGGAGCGGTTCGGCCTCGAGACGCTCGAACTGCCGGCAGCCGAGCTCGCCAAGCTGCCGACGGTGATGGTCTTTACCGGCTGGCTCTTGGCCCACTGTCACGCGCTCCACGAGGCCTACAACGCGGCGCTCGCCGCCCATCGCCGGGCACGGCGGGTCCGCGGCCGCGGCCGGCCGATGCCCGACCTGGCCGTGCGGCAGGACGCGGCGGGAGAGTGGATCGAGGTTCCCTGGTGGCTGTGGTCGAAGGAGGATCCACGGCGGCGGCGGGTCTACGCCAGCGCCGCCCCGGGGGCGCTCGCCCTCTCCGACATGGAAACCGTGCGGGTGGAGCTGCCGATCGCCCCCGACACCTCCCCCTCCAAGTGGATCGACGCGCTCTCGCGGATGGAGGAGCACGGGATCCGGCTGCGGCCGCGGGCGCTGGTCACCACGCTGATCGCGCGGCTCTTGTTCGCCGACGTGTTCGTGCACGGGATCGGCGGCGCGGCCTACGACACCCTCACCGACGACATCGTGCGGCGGCTGGTCGGCTCCGACCCGCCGCGGCACGCGGTCGTGTCGGGCACGCTCCGGCTGCCGCTGGAAGACGCGTTTCCGGGCTTCGAGACGGCCGACCCGGAGGCCGAGTTGGCGGCGGTGCGCCGCACGCTCCGCGACATCGCCTACCACCCCGAGAAGCATCTGCCCGGCGACGGCGAGCTGCCCCCGTCGGTGCAGGAACTCCTGGCCGCCAAGCGAAGCTGGATCGAGACGGTACCCACCCCCGCCCTGGCCCGCCGCCGCTGCCACGAGATCCGCGCGGCCAATGGTCGGCTGGCCGACCACACCGCCGGCGAGGTCCGCGGGCTCGAGGCTCAGGCCGCCGCCCTGCTCCAGGCCGTCAAGGCCCGGCGGGTCCTGGGGGCAAGGACGCATCCCTGGTGTTTTTTCCCGGAAAAGACGCTGCGTTCCTTCCTGCTACTGGAAAACGCCTGAGCGACTGCCTATCTTGATGGCCAACGGATTGCGTTTGCCACTCCAGGGAAAGGAGGCATCATGCATCGGGTGGACCGTACCCCGAGCCGGTGTCACAAGCGTTCATTCTCTCGTCGACCGCCGCAGCGGTCGGCCTCGCGGTCTGCGGCTCGCTCCGAGTCTGGCCCGCCGCGCACCGCCAAGAAACCGGGTAAATCG
>JBIIYH010000263.1:0-4127 GCA_044346905.1 Pirellulales bacterium | reverse complement strand
CTGGTGGACGAGTGCGGCGTGGACCAGCTCCACGCCTGCGGCGGCGTGGCCCGCTGCACCACCTGCCGCGTGGAGTTCGTCGCCGGTGAGCCGGCCGCGATCACGAAGGCCGAGCAGGCCGTGCTCGCGGCCAAAGGGCTTGCCGGCACGCCGGGCCTGCGGCTCTCCTGCCAGATCGCCTGCGACGCCGACATGACCGTGAAGGTGATCAGCCGCCTGGCCGGCTCCGGCCGCGTTGACTCGGGCAAGCGGCCCGCCGACGCGATCGAGCCGCCACCCGAGTGGGCGTGAGGGCGAGGCGGCCACGCGGCAAAGTCCAACGGTGTGGATCGCTGGGGGTGAAAGCCTCCGTCGCTGGGATATTTCGCGCGGCCGTTTCTGGTCCCTCCGCGTCAACTGAGCGAAATCTCCAGGCTCCTTCGGCTTCCACCCCCAGCTCCCCGCAGCCCCGGGCCGCATCCAGCCGGCCGTGTTCGTACGCGAAGCTGTGATCAACAGCTGCCTGCACTTCGCCGCCATCAACCCAGATGCTGAGGAGCCGGTCGGGGGCACGCGCAGGAACCGAGGAGCTTTGCGTAGCACGCACGTGGCCACACCTATGGTGTATGGACTCGCAAAGTCCGAAGGTTCCGAGCATGTCACCGCCGGCGAACCAATGCGGTGCGCGTCACGGAGCCTGCGCTACCCACGACTCCCTGCCCCGATCAGCGGCGTGAGGAACCGGGCCGACTCGCGGGCCGTCTCCAGCCAGCGGTGGGCCTGCCGGGGGAGCTCAACGTGCAGCCCGCCCGAGTAGCCGCCCGCGGACAGGGCGGCGAGCAGCGGGGCGAACTCGACGTCGCCGGTTCCCAGCGGCAGGTGCTCGTGGCGGCAGGCGAACATGTCGTCCACATGCACGTTCACGATCCGCGGGATCCAGGGCTCGATCACGCGGGCGGCGGGCCGCTCCCCGAGGCATTCGAGGTGGCCGGTGTCGATCGTGAGCCCGAGTCCGGCGGGCCGCCCGAGCCGCTCGATGACCGCGGCGGCCCGGGCCACCGTGTCGATCACCATGCCCGGCTCAGGCTCGAGGCCCACCGCGACGCCCCGGGCGGCGGCGTGGTCGAGGATCGGCTCGAGCCCCGCGACGAGCCGGGCCTGGAGGATGGCCTCGTCGGCGGCGTCGCGGCCCACGCCGCTCCAGAGCGAAACGCAACCGGCGCCGAGCTCCGCGGCGAGATCGATCGCCCGCTTGGTGAAGTCCACGCGGCGGTCGCGGGCCGCCCGCTCAGCCGAGACGAGCGTGGGCTCGTGCTTCACGAGCGGATCGAGCAGGTGCCGGGCGCCCGTCTCGATCACGCAGGCCAGGCCGTGGGCCGCGAGCGCCTTCCGCCAGGCGCCGCGCTCCGCCGCGAGCCCCGCCCCGAAGGGATCGAGCAGGTGCCGGTCGGGCGTGATCGCCAGCGACCGGTAGCCGAGGTCGGCCAGGAGTGGCACCGCCTCGAGCGGATCGACGTCGCCGATGCTGTTGGTGCTGAAGCCAAGACGCATGGAGCACCCGGCGGCCGAGGGTCAGGTGGGCGGAACGAGCCGCTTCCAGAGCAGGAACCAGACGAGCAGGCAGAGCACGACAATGGCCCACCGCTCGCCGCAGCGGGCCAGCACGAGCACCGCGTCGAGCGTGATGATCGACATGATCGCGTTGCCGATGGCGAGGCCCACGCGGGCCGGCTCGGGATCGACGGCGGCCAGCGCGGCCCGCAGGAGGATCGAAGTCGCGATCAGGCTCCAGAGCATCAGCCAGTTGGACGCGGGCATCCGCAGGCCGCCGGCCAGTTCGATGACCTCGCGGCCAGGCAGCCAGACCAGGCCGGCAGCGATCACGAGCCCGCAGAGCATCACCAGCGTTGCCACGGCGAGCAGCCCCGTGCGGCTCTTCCCCGCCTCGTCGCGGGCGAAGAGTGTGATCCCGGCCACGTACACGCCCATGCCCCCCGGCACGAGCCATTCGGCGGGCTGTGTCGGTCCGCCAGCGGCCGTCATCCCCATCAGCCAGGCGAGCGCCCGGCAGCTGCCCATGACCAGCGGCCCGGCTGGAGTGCCCTTGGCGTGGCGGTCGTAGCCCCAGACGGCCGCGGCCAGGACTCCGCCGACGACGGCCGGCCAGGGAGACGCCGCGGCGACGGCCGTAGCCACCGCCAGGGCCACGCCCCCGACCAGGAGCGCCGCGCCGACGGTGGCCGCGGTGCCCACCGAGACGGCCCCGCTGGGCAACGGCCGCTCGGGCCGTTCCTCGCGGTCGAGCTCGAGGTCACAGACGTCGTTGAGCACCATGCCGGCGGCATACAGCGCGACCACGGCCGCGACGGCGAGCCAGCAGGCCACAGGCGGCCAGCCGACCTCCCTCAGGCCCGACACGATCAGGTAGCCGGCCAGCGGGTCGGCCGCGGCGGTCGCCAGATTGGGGACGCGGACCAACCGCAGCCAGGCGAGCATCAGGCCAGCTCCACGCCGGCTGCGGCGGCCACGGCCAGGAGGTGCGCCCGGGCCGCGCGGGCCGCGTCGTCGGGGCGATCGCGATAGGGATAGAGCTCGACGGTCACCCAGGTGTCGGGCGTGTGGGCGGCGATGGCCGTGAGCACCGTCGCAAAGTCGATCGCGCCCTCTCCGGGCACCAGATGATGGTGGACCCGCGTGGCGGCGATGTCCTCGACGTGGTAGTGCTTCGTGTGGCCCACGAGCCTGGGCACCCACGCGGCCGGGTCATCAGCGACGCAGTAGGCGTGCCCCACGTCGAAGTTGAGGCCGAGCGCCGGGTGGTCCACCCGCGCCGCGAACTCCAGATACTGCTCGAACTTCTCGATCAGGAGCCCGGGCTCAGGCTCGACCAGCAGCATCACGTCGCAGGCCGCCGCCACGTCGAGGACGGGCATGATCTCCTCGTAGAAGATCGCCTCGGCCTCCCGCCGCGACTGCCCCGGTGCGAGCTCGCCGCCCGGCTCGGTCGAGATCGACCTCGCCCCCAGTTCCGCGGCCAGCCGCAGGGCCCGCTTGGTGTGCTCGCGGCGGATCGCCCGGTAGTGCGGGTCGGGGTCGGTCCAGCCGGGGTGCCAGTAAGGCTGCCGGGGATCGGCCACGGCGTTCATCATGAAGGCGTTGATGTTGGAGATCGTCAGCCCGTGCTCCCGCACCGCTTGGCGGATCGCCTCCTTCTGCACCTCCAGGAGCCCGGCCGGCCAGGCATGGGGCACGTCGGCCAAAAGCTCGATCCCGCGGTAGCCCGCCCCGGCGATCCGCGCCACGGCCTCAGCGACGGGCACGTCGAGGTAGGCGTTGGAACTGAACGCGAGCTTGAGCGGCATGCGGCGAACTTCCGGGGGAGGAAAACCGGGAGTTTACCACGGCGTGGTTCAGGGATGCCGAAGCGCGGCCAGCATCGAGCGAGCGAAGGGCAGGATGCCCGTAGCGAGCGTCCGGGCGACGGGGTCGGGCAGCCCCGAGCCGCGTTACGCACCGCGTTGCGCCAACTACCCGATCCCCTCACGGCCAGAGCACGAGCACGTCATCCACCCAGGCGGGGCGGAGCGGGAGCCGCTCGAGCTCGGTGTAGTACATCGCCGAGGGATCGACCCGCCGCTCCTCCATCAGGGCCACGTGGCGGGCGACGGGCGGCCACTCGAGCAGCCGCGGGAAGAGGCCGCACCACACCGCGGCGATGAGCATGCCGCCCGCGACGAGCCGAACGACCGCCCGTGTTGGTGAGTTCAACGGGCTCATGGCTCCACCGCCTTGCGGAACAGCCAGCCGAAGGTGAGGCTCGCCATCGCGAGCGTGAGGGCGAGGTTCAGGGCCTGACCCGTGACGTAGAGCACGACCGGGCGGCCGCTCGAGAGCAGCGGGGCGAGTTCGCGGAAGTTGGTCTGCAGGCCCATGCAGACGAAGCCGGTGCAGAACAGCCAGCCGCGGAGCTTGGCCGTGAAGCCGGTCGTGGCCCCCTCGACCCAGAGCGCCTGCTCGGGGCCCTGCGAGTGCAGCCACGAGCAGAGCAGCGACGCGGCCAGGAACCCGAGGATGAACCGGGGAAACCGCCGCCAGGCCTCGCCCGCGAGCGTGCCGCGGGGGCCGCCGGGGTCGCGGTCGATCCAGCC
>JBIIYH010000262.1:0-4174 GCA_044346905.1 Pirellulales bacterium | reverse complement strand
CCTGCGGCATCTGAGGCCGCGCCATGCCACCACCGGCCGGCCGCGCCATGCCACCGGCCGGCCGCGCCATGCCACCGTGGTGTCCGCCTCCGCCGCCACGATGGGCTCCACCGCCAGGATGGCCTCCGCCCCCAGGACGGGCGTCGGCCCGTGGCGTCACGATGCCCAAGGCAAGGGCGAACAAACCCAGCACAACCGCAGCAGGCAGACGCATGACGACTCTCGAGAGGTGGCGGATGAAGAATGGGTTCGGCAAAGTCACTTCAGGCCGGCCGGCCGCGGCGGCTTGCGGGCGATCGTCATCTCGAAGTCGGGCTCCTCGACGTCGCCGATGAACCGGTCGGTGCCGCGCACGACGAGGTGATCGGCGTCCTTGACGGCGATCAACAGCGTCGCGGACCCGGTGGTGCCGTCGGGCAGCGTGGCCTCCGAGATCACCATCCAGCCCTCGTCGGTGCCGATCCAGCGACCCTCGGTGAATCCGCCGTCGTCGTCGAACGTCCAGGACCGCACCTGCCCGTTGACCGGATCCCAGCCGATTCGCTGGGTGCTCTTCGATTCGCCGGCCCCCGCCGCCGACATCGTGTAGTCGCCGATCAGGAAGTTGCCGTCGTCACTCCAGCGGAAGGTGATCTCCGTTCGCCCTTCGGGGTTTTCGTCTACCCAGTCGCCTACGATCCAGGCCGCTCCCTGAAGCGCCTGGCGGGGCGTCGGGAGCGGATCGTCGGCAAACTCGCGATAGGAGGCGATCCGCCACTGGTCACCCTGCTTCGATCGCACGGCGACGTACCTGACCTGGGCGAGCTCACCCTCGGCCGTCGTGATCCGTCGTTGCCCCTCCTCGACGGCCAGCGTGTCGCCCACGGGCCGGGCCGAGTCGACGAGCATCTCGAGCGTTGCCTTGGGAAACTTGCCGAAGAAGCCGGTGAACAGTTCCGTGATCGCGGCCTTGCCGGTGTGGACGTTGCCCGCCTCGTCCACGAGCTCGCCGGTCTCGAGAAACATGCCGCCCAGCGCGGCGGCGTCGCCGGCGTTGAACGCCTTGACGGTGGTCTCCGACTCGCGGACAACCGCCTCTTCGAGCGGGGACAGAGCCGTGTTCGGGGCCGCCGCCTGGTCCTCGGCGACGCCCGGCAGGCTCAGGGAGGCCACAACGAGCAAGGCCGTGGTCGCCCGCAGAAGGAAGGTCACGATCGACTTCATGGTCATGGCACGCATCCTGACGGCTAAAAAAGCGAAGTCATCCCAGGGCGGACTCCCCGCCCTAGTGTATCAATCTGTTGTAGAAAACTCAGCGGCCATGTCTATGCCATTTCGGTAAAAACGGGAAAATCAGGGTCGGGAAAACCACGCCCGGTAGCCCGCTCCTTCCGCCCGGACAGTTCCTCGAGGAAACCAACATGACCCGCTCGCTCGGCAACATCATCGCCGATTCGCTCGCCGTCTCGCTCGCCTACGGGGAGCGGCTGCTCGCCGGCGTTCCGAGCGAACGCTTCGCCCGATTCGCCGCGCCGGGGGGCGTGGTCGTCGCCTCGAACCACCCGGCTTTTATTTACGGCCACCTCTCGCTCTACGCCCCCAAGGTGCTCCTGCAGATCGGCCATCCCGCGCTGGCGTCGCCCGGGCACTTCGAGATCGCCTTCTCGAAAGACGCCGCCTGCCGCGACGATGCCGACGGGGATCTCTACCCGGCCATGGATGAGGTGCTCGCCTTCTATCGCGAGGGCTACAGGATGGTGACCGCCGGCCTGCGGAGCACGCCCGACGCGGCGTTTGACGCGCCCAACCCGGCCGAGGGGCGGATGCGGGAGCTTTTCCCCACGATCGGCTCGGTACAGGCCTTCTATTGTGGCGGCCACATGATGATGCACCTCGGCCAGATGAGCGCCTGGCGACGAATGGAGGGGCTCGGCACTGCCTGACCTGGGCCCTGAAGTCCGATTGGCCCGGCCGCGACCGGGTCGATAAACTCTGAACGTGGGGCTCGGCGTCTGTCTTCCCCCATTCACCCAACGCTCATCCCAGGGAACTCCTTCGCCATGGCCGACCTCGCCCACCGTGACCACGAAAGCCCGATCGCCTCGCTGCGGAACTGGTCGTTCGGGATCGGCGCGGTGCTGGTGTTGCTCGGGGCCGCCTGCTTCGCCCGGCCGCTCGTTCCCTCGCTGACGGTCAACTTCTTCATCGGCGGGCTGCTCGTGGCGGCGGGCGTGCTGCGGATCGTCTCGGCCTTCGGCACCTACAGCTGGAAGGGTTTCTGGCTGGCGCTCCTGTGCGGCGTGCTCTCGGTCGTCTCGGGAACCGCGATGCTGGCCCTGCCGGGGGTGGGCATCGAGGCGCTGGTCGTGTTCCTCGGCCTCCTGATCCTGTTCGAGGCGGCCGCGAAGCTCGCCGCCGCCTTTTCGGTGCCCCGCGACTTTCCCTGGGGCTGGCTGCTCGTCGATGGCCTGATCACGGCCGTGCTGGGGGGCTTTCTGTTCACGGCCACACCCGAGAAGGCGCCGCTCTACCTGGGCGTGATCATCGCGGCCCACCTGATCACCAGCGGCGTGATGCTGCTGGGCACCGGCTTCTGGCTCAACCGGGCCGCGAGCCTCCGCGGCTAGCGGGCGGGCGGCGGGCCGTTGCCGGCGGACGGGGGTGGCCCGTCGAAGGTGCCGTCGCGGAAGCTCCGCAACATCATGCCGATGCCGGCCGCCACCATGCCCAGCATGAGCAGCAGGTTGCTCGTCTTCATCTGCATCAAGAACTGAATCCGGCTCAGGATCTCGATCACGATGATCGCCAGGCCGACGTAGAAGAGCGCCCAGCCCCACTTGAGCCGCGCGTCGTAGAACAGGATCACGAGGCCGATGAAGATCGGCGCGAAGATGATTCCGGTGCTGGCCGCCGGCATGCCGCCGCCGAACATCCCGCGGTTGAAGGCGCCGGAGAAAAACCCGACATCGCGGGTCACTACGTGCACGTTGCTGAGAAAGAACCACAGGCCCGCCCCGGCCAGCACGAGGCCCAAGAAGAAGAGCCAGGTGCCGCCGGGCGTGCCGCCGGCTCCCCGGACGAGGCCTTCGTGGAGCCCGCGGACATCGTCGATGTCCTGTTCGAAGTCCCGGCGGCGGGATTCGTTCATGGCATGGTTCCTGCTCTGGAGGCGGCGGGATCGAGCCGCCGCGGTTTCGACCAACAGCATATCAGTGATGCGGCTGACGGGCTCCCGTCGCGGCCGTGGCATACCGGTCGCGATCCTCGAAGCCGACGGCTCGCCAAAACGTCAGGGACTCGGCCCAGTCTGAACGGCATTCGATCCAGACCGCTTCGGCGGCCAGTTCCGCTGCGCGGCGGCAAGCGTGGGCGACCAGGGCTCGCGCTATGCCCCGCCGACGGGCTGCGGGGTGAACCAGAACCCAGCCGATCGAGTGCCTGACCCCGGTTGCCGATCGGCTCTGGACCAGTGAGATCAGGCCAGCCGCCCGCTCCTCCGGGCCCGGCAGGATCGCGAGCCAGGCCTCCACGTCCCGGCCGGGGCGGCTGGCAAGGTCCGCGAGCAGGCCCCGGCCTCGCGGCCGGGGAGCTGCGGAAACGGCGGCATCCCCGGCGACCGCGTCGCTGAGCTGGGCGATTTCGTGGGTGTCACGATCGGCAAAAACGGCCCGCAGCAGCAGGCCCGCGGGCCCGGTTTCAGCCCTCATGGCTTCTGGGCGACGGCAGCACAGCAGGGCAACGGGCATGAGAACAGCCCACGCAGATTCGTGACCTAGATTCAAAGAAACCTAGCAAACACAAGCGTTTTTATCCTCTTTGGCTCAATGAGCGATCAAAAACGCCTTGAATTTGGTTGAATAACGTCATTGCGGTGACGCTTCTGAGTCTTTTTAAGATCGGAATCTTGCGTGGTTGCGTTTTTCAATCACAATAGCTGGCACGAGGCGAAGAGAATCGTGCAAAATCGCGAGCGACGTACCCGACTGCTCGACCTAATCCGCGTTCGCGGTTTCGCGTCGATCGAGGAGATCACCAAGGAACTTGGGATCTCGGAGTCAACCGCGCGGCGGGATCTCGATGCGCTCGAGGAGCAGGGCACCGCACGGCGGACGCACGGGGGCGTGCTCTACGCCGGGGGCGTGCCGCGGCTGGCAGAGTTTGGCGAGCGGCAGCCGGCCCACTGGGCCGCGAAGCG
>JBIIYH010000260.1:0-4198 GCA_044346905.1 Pirellulales bacterium | reverse complement strand
GCTCAGGGTGGTCCGTGCCATCTCGCCGGACTTTCTCGCTGACGGCTCAGGGTGGTCCGTGCCATCTCGCCGGACGCTCGCTTTCGGCATCCTGCCTGCGCTTCGGTTTCCAACGCCGTCTCGATTGGCACGGGCTTGCCCTTCGCGGCCCATCGATGTCAATAGCTGCCTGCTGCCGGCCGGCCGTCGAGGATCGCGGCGGCGTCGCCGACGCCCAGTCGCGTGCAGCCCAGGTCGAGGTAGGCGACTGCGTCGTCCCAGGTGCGGATGCCGCCCGAGGCCTTCACCTGGAGGCGACCGCCGACCGCGTCGAGCATGATCCGGACCGCCTCGGGCGTGGCCCCGGTCGGGCCCGAGGCCTTCACCCCGAAGCCGGTCGAGGTCTTCACGAAGTCGGCGCCGGCTTCCTCGGCGAGCCGACAGGCGGTGCGAATCTCGTCGGGCGTGAGATAGCAGATCTCGAAGATCACCTTGACGAGCACGCCGGCGGGCTTGGCCTCCGCGACGACCGCCGCGATGTCGGCGTGGACGAGGTCCTCGCGGCCCGACTTCAGGGCCCCGACGTCGATCACCATGTCGAGCTCCCGAGCTCCGTCGGCGATCGCCAGCCGGGCCTCGAGGGCCTTGACCTCGGGCCGCACGGCCCCGTGTGGAAACCCGATCACCGCCGCCACCACGACCGGGCTGCCGGCCACGAGCCGCACCGCTTCCGCCACGTCACACGAGCGCACGCAGAGGCAGCCCACGCCCCGCGCTACGCACATTCCCGCGTGCTTCGCCAGGTCGGCGGCCGCATACTCGGGCTTGAGCACGGCGTGGTCCATCGCGCGGGCGACGTCGGCGGCAGATCTGGCTGTGACTGGTGGCATCCCGCGATCTCTGTCCTCGATCCGCCTCAGGATACACTGTCGGCTCCCTCCTCGAACGCCGCTCGACATGGACGCCCCGACCGACCCCGCGCTGGCGATTGAGAACCTCTCGAAGACCTTCGGGGATTTTCGGGCGGTGACGGAGGTGAGCCTCGCCGTGCGGGCTGGCGAGATCGTGGCGCTGCTCGGCCCCAACGGGGCCGGCAAGACGACGACCATCCGGATGCTGATGGGCATCCTCCGCCCCACGGCCGGCACGGCCCGGATCGCCGGCCGCGACTGCTTTGCCGACCGCGTCGAGGTGAAGCGGCACGTCGGCTACCTCCCCGACGAGCCGGTGTTTCACGACTACCTCCGCGGCCGCGAGCTGCTGGCCTTCGTGGCGGCGATGCACGGCGTGCCGGCCGCGGAGGCCGAGGCACGCAACCGCCCGCTGATCGAGCGGCTCGATATCGGCGACGCGCTCGAGGACTACGCCGTGAACTACTCCCGCGGTATGAAGAAGAAGCTGGCGTTGATCTGCGGGCTCGTTCATGACCCGCTGCTGTTGATCCTCGACGAGCCGACGAGCGGCCTCGATCCGCTCGCCTGCCGCGTTGTGCGGGACCTCCTTCGTGAACGGGCAGCCGCCGGCCACGCCGTCTTCTACAGCACCCACGTGCTGTCGGAGGCCGAGGCGCTCTGCCAGCGGGCGGCCATCCTGATGAAGGGCAGGGTGGCCGCCGCCGGGGACCTGGTGAGCCTGCGGGGGGAACTCGCGGCGGGCGGCTCGCTCGAAGACGTGTTCTTCGCCGTGGCGGCGAAGTCGGCGGACGAGGCTGCCGACGGGGCTCGGCCATGAGCCGCCCGGCGACCTTCCCGCCGCCCGCCTTCGGCCGCGTGCTCGCCCTGCTCGTCGGCCTCGCCTGGCGGCGGTTTTCCAACGGCACCGCCGTGGGCTTCGGGGCCTTCCGTCGGAAGCAACCGGCCGCCGGCGGCCGCCAGGCCGCGCCCCGCAAGGCCCGCGGCGGCACGGTCGGGATGCTGTTCCTGCTGGCGATCTGGCTGTTCAGCGCGATGAATATGTCCACGCAGACCCTGCGTCAGGCCGGTCGCGCGATCGACGCCCCGGCGAACCTGAGCGTGGAGGACCTCTCGGACCTGCCCCGCCTCGCGCGGCAACAGGGGTCGCGGGGGGGTGACCGCGTCGATCGCGGACCCCGGCTGCCCTGGCCCGACCGCTCGCTCTGGCCGGCCGCGGAGGCCGAGCCGGCCTGGCTGCGGCTCCAGGCGGTGCTCCTGCTCGCGATGTTCCTCGCCGTGCTGATCACGCAGTTCGGCATGGCCAACCAGGATCTCGCGAAGGTCGAGTCGAGCCTCGAATGGCTGTTCACGTTTCCCGTCTCCGCCAGGACGCTGTTCGCGGCGAAGATCGGCGAGTACGTGGCGCTCAACGGGTTTCTCTGGCTGATGGTGGCGCCCTCCCTGTGCTGCCTGTTCCTCGCCGCGGGCCGGGGCTGGCTGGCCGTGCCCCTGGCCCTCGGCTTCGCGCTGCTCCAGGCGGTCTGCATGGCCACGGTGCGACTGGTGGCCGAATGCTGGCTGCGGCGGCACGTCTCGCCGGCGGGAATCAAGAACGTGCAGGCGGCCTGCACCATCCTCGGCATGACCCTGCTGATGGCCTGCTTCGCCGTTCCCTCCAACGAGTGGCTCATGCGGCAAGCCGTGGAGGCCGGCTCGATCGCGGGCCCGTCGCTGGTCTGGCTGCCGTCGGGCTGGCCGGCCGCCGCCTGCCGGCAGGGCCTGCTGGCCGCCGTGTTCGCGGGGGGCACGTGCGCGACCGGCCTGGTGCTCGCGGCCGGCTTGTGGGCCGCAGGATCGCTCACCCGCGACGGGCTGGTCACGGCGGGAGCCACGCTCGTCGGGGCCCGGCAGCCCGCCGCCCGACGGGCGATGGCCGGCGGCATCGGCATCGCGACGAAGGATCTCCTGCTGCTCTTGCGGGACCGCAACTTCCTCGTGCAAACCCTCGTCGTGCCGCTGGCGATGGCCGGCTCGCAGGCGGCGATCAACGGCGAGGCCACGCTTGCGGCGCTGGCCTCGCCCACGCACGGCCCGGCCATCGCCTTCGGCCTGGGCGCCTACGTCCTGGTGTTCAGCGCGCTCCAGGTGCTCGGGGCCGAGGGGCAGGGGCTCTGGCTGCTCTACACGGTGCCACGGCGGCTCGACGACCTGCTCCTGCGGAAGGCCGCGGTCTGGGGGGGCATCGCCCTGGTCTACACCGGCGCAGTGCTCGCCGCGGCGGCGGTCTGGCAGAAGGCGATCTCCCTCGAGTTCGTGGTCGCGGCGGCAATGGCCGTGGTCGGCGTCTTCCTCCATGCCTTCATCGCCGCCGGCATCGGCACGCTGGCCACCGACCCCCTGGCGACCGACCCGCGGCGGCGGATCCATCCCGACCGGATGTTCCTGTTCATGCTGCTCGCCGGCTTCTATGCCTACGCGATCTACACCCCCTCGCTCTGGGCGAAGCTCGCGCAGCTCGTCCTGAGCACCGGGCTGGCCATCGCCGTGTGGCAGAAGGTGCGGGACCAGCTGCCCTACCTGCTCGATCCCGTCTCGGCCCCGCCGCCGCGGATCGGCCTGGCGGACGGCATGCTCGCGGCTGTCGCCTTCTTCGTGCTTCAGGGCATCATCGCCGTGATCCTCACACTCGCGGAAGTGCCGCTTTCGCCCGGAGCGATCCTGCTCGTCGCCTTCGCCGGTGCGGGGGCGGTCGTCACCGCCGCGACGCTCTTCAGCTTCTGGCGGCGGGGCGTGCCGGACGTGCTCGCGGAGGTGGGCCTGCGCCGCGGGGCGGACGGCGCCGGCCCGGGGGCCGTCGCGAGCATCGCCATCGGGCTGGCAACCGGCGCGGCCGCCGTCGGCGGGGCCTGGCTCTACCTCGCGGCCGTGCCCCGGGTGCCGGCGCTCCGGGCCCTCGCCCTGGAGCAGAAGGCCCAGGCGGCCGCCCAGGAAGCCGCCTTCGGCGTCGGCTGGATCGCCCTGCTCGCCATCCTGGCCGCACCGCTGTGCGAGGAATACATCTTCCGCGGGCTCGTGTTTCGCGGCCTGCGGCGGACCTCATCCGCCGCGCTGGCCTGTGTCGCCAGCGCCGCCTTGTTCGCGATCGTGCACCCGCCGCTCTCGGTCATCCCCGTGTTCGGCCTCGGGCTGGCCTGCGGCCTCGCCTTCGAATCGACGAAGACGCTGCTGGCGCCGATCGCGGCGCATGCCCTCTACAACGCGGTCGTGCTGCTCGTCCTCGCGCCGACATTCCTGGAGCGGCTCCCCGAACCACCGCCGCCCGCGCC
>JBIIYH010000259.1:0-4201 GCA_044346905.1 Pirellulales bacterium | reverse complement strand
GGCCGCACGCCATGACCCGCCAGCGGCCCAACCCCGAAAAGGCCGCCCGCCCCCCAGGCCGGCCCCCCGGCCGTGCCCAAGCCCGGGCCCAAAGCCCGGCCCCAAGCGGGCCCCAGCGCCGCGACGGCGACGTGACGGGTGTGTTCCGCCGGGCCGCCGGCGGCTACGGCTTCGTCCGGCCCGAGGGGGCCCTGCCCGGCGACCGCTCCGGCGACATCCATGTCTCCGCCGCCGCCAGCCTCGACGCGGCCAGCGGCGACACCGTCCGCGTGCGGCTGGCCCGCGGCCGTGACGTCCGTCGGCCGGGCCCCGCCGGCGAGATCGTCGAGGTCGTCGAGCGGAAGACCACCCGGTTCGTCGGCTCCTACTTCGAGCGGGCCGGCGTGGGCTGGGTGCAAGTGGATGGCACGAGTTTCACCCGCCCCGTCGCCGTGGGTGACCCCGGCGCCAAGGGCGTGCACGTGGACGACAAGGTCGTCGTGGAGCTGGTCCGGTTCCCGACGCACCTCCGCGACGGCGAGGGCGTGGTGGTGGAGGTGCTGGGCAAGGCCGGCGACGTGGGCGTGGACACGCAGACGGTGATCCACGAATACGGCCTGCCGGGCCCCTTCCCCGAGGCGGCCCTCGACGACGCCCGCCGGCAGGCGGCGAAGTTCGACGAAACCGTGCCGGCCGGCCGCCGCGACCTCTCCGATCGCACGATCATCACGATCGATCCGGTGGACGCCCGTGACTTCGACGACGCGATCTCGCTCGAGCAGGTGGAGCGGGGCCACTGGCTCCTGGGCGTGCACATCGCCGACGTCTCCCACTTCGTCCGCGAGGGCTCGCCGCTCGACCAGGAAGCGCGGGCCCGGGGCACGAGCGTGTATCTTCCGGACCGGGTGATCCCGATGATCCCCGAGATCGTCTCCAACAACCTGGCGAGCCTCCAGCCCGACAAGGTCCGCTACGCCAAGACCTGCTGGATCGAGTTCACGCCCGAGGGCGTGCCGGTGCATTCGGCCGTCGAGCCCTCGGCGATCAAGAGCTGCCGGCGGTTCGCCTACGAGGAGGTCGATGTCTTCCTTGCCGACCCGCAGACCCGCAAAGTCGAGATGACGCCCGAGGTGCGGGCCCTGCTCGGCCGGATGCGAGACCTGGCCCGGATGCTGCGGCGCCGGCGGATGGTCCGCGGCTCGCTCCAGCTCGAGATGCCGGAGGTGAAGATCGACCTCGACCGCGACGGCCGGGTGACCGGGGCCCACGTGACCGAGAACACCGAGAGCCACCAGATCATCGAGGAGTTCATGCTCGCGGCCAACGAGGCCGTGGCCGGGGCGCTGGCCGCCGCCGGGGCGGGCTTCCTGCGGCGAATCCACCCCTCGCCCGACATGCGGAAGCTCCGCCAGCTGACGGAGTTCGTGACCGAGCTCGGCTTCGAGGTGGACTCGCTCGAGAGCCGGTTCGAGCTCCAGCGGCTGCTCGACCTGGCCCGCGGCCGGCCGGAGGAGCATGCCGTCCACTACGCGGTGCTCCGGAGCCTGACGCGGGCCGCCTACGGCCCCCAGGAAGACGGCCACTTCGCCCTGGCGAGCGACTGCTACTGCCACTTCACCTCACCGATCCGACGCTACCCCGACCTCACGATCCACCGGGCGCTGGAAGCACTGGCCAAGGGCAAGCGGCCCCCGGCCGACGGCCTGATCCAGCTCGGCCAGGACTGCTCCGACCTCGAGCGGCGGGCCGAGGCAGCCGAGCGGGAACTCGTGAAGTTGAAGCTCCTCCTCTTCCTCTCCTCGCGGATCGGCGAGGAGATGGACGCGGTGATCACCGGCGTGGAGGCCTTCGGGCTGTTCGTACAGGGGCTGAAACTCCCGGCCGAGGGACTCGTGCCGCTCGACAGCCTGCCCGACGACACCTACCGCTACGACCGCGCGAGCCATACGCTCTCGGGCCGTCGCGCCGGGCAGAGCTACCGGCTTGGCGACCGGGTCCGCGTGGCGGTGGACCGCGTCGATCTCGACCGCCGCGAGCTCAACTTCCGGCTGGTGGACGGCCACGTCCGCCGGGGCAAGCGGCCCGCGAAGTCGGCCCGCCCGCCGGGCCCGGCCCGCGGCCAGAAAGCCGGTCAGCGGCGGGGCCGCGGCAAGCCCGCCGAGCACCCTGGCCGCCCGACCAAGGGCGGCCGCAAGCGATCCCGTCGGCTGTAGGGAGCCATGGGTCTGCCGTCCGCCAAATCCGTCCGTCGCCGAGGCCCGCTGCCGCGGCAAACAGCCACCGGAAACCTCGGGGTGATAAACTTTCAAGGCAGGCCGGCTTATCCTCTCCCCGCGATGGCATGATGAGCAGATTCAGGATCGACGACCAGCGTATGACCGCGGCCGTCGCCGCCCTGCTGCGGTGCGACGCCGTGCAGGCCGCCTACCTGCTCGGGTCTGCCGCAACGGACCGCCTGCGCGAAGACAGCGACGTGGACGTGGCGATCCTGCCGCGCCACCGCACCGGCCTCTCGGTCGAGGAGCGGCTCTCGCTCACCGCCGAGCTGGCCACGATCTTCGGCCGGCCGGTCGATCTCGGGGTGCTCTCGACGGCGAATGTCGTCTACGCCAAGGAAGCGGTTACGACGGGACAACTCCTCTGCGAGCGGGACCGGACCGAGACCGCCCGGTTCGCGATGCTGGCCTTGTCGATGTATGCCTCGCTGCAAGAGGCGCGGCGGGAGGTGCTCCGTGCCTACGCCGCCTGACGACATCCTGCTCAACAAGGCGGCGATCATCGAGCGGTGCGTGCGGCGGATGCTCGAAGAGGCGCGGACCTGCCCGCGGCTCGACGACTTCACCCACGTCGATGCCTTGACGCTCAACATCGAGCGGGCCTGCCAGGCCGCCATCGACATGGCGATGCACGTGGTCGCTGATCGTCACCTGGGCGTGCCCCAGAGCACGGCCGACGCCTTTCTTCTGCTCGAACGAGCAGGGCTGATCGGCGGCCCGCTGGCCTCCGCCCTGTGCGGAATGGTCGGATTTCGCAACGTCGCCGTTCATCAATACGAGGATCTCGATATGAGCGTCCTCCACTGGATCGTGTGACCCCCTCCACGACGATCTCGTCGGCGAGAGACTCGGCGGCTTGGGCGAGCGGCGAGTCTCCGGCGGCCACCGCAAGACAGGCGGCGATCGCCAGACAGCCACGGCCGGCCCAGGCATCGAATCGCGTTCGCAGCGGTTTGATCATGACGCGGCCGTTCACCTGGAGCGGTGCCCGGCCCTCAGGGAAGGACCCGCTGGCCGACCGCCGTGTTGAGCCGAAACATCGAGCGCCGGTGCCGCACGAGCGCTTCGAGATACTGCCGGGCAATATCACCGTAGGCCCGCTGCGCCTCGATGATCGCGATCGTGCCCTCGTTCTCCGCGTCGGTGGCATCAGCACCCCGCAGCGCCAGATCCAGGTTTTCCCGGGCCGCCGGCAGAATCTCGGCTTCGATGCGGCGGATCGTGGCACGGGTGACGTGAAACGCGGCCTCGGCCCGCTGAACCTCCAGCATCACCTGCCGTTCGAGGTTGGCCAGTTGCATCCGCGTCTGGGCGACCGTGTGCTCGGCCCGGGCGATGTTGCCTTGGTTGCGGTTGAAGACCGGCAGGGGCACGGTGACCCCCATGGCCCACGAATAGGCGGCCCGATCGCCCGGCTTGAGGCCCTCCTGGGCCGTCATGGGCTGATAGATGAGAAACGCATCGTCGTACCGGTTAGCCCGCGCCAGCCGGACTTCGGAGTGCGCCCGGTTCACGCCGAGCCGGAACGCCGTCAGATCAGGGCGACAGGCCTGGGCTCGGGCGATCAGGTCGTCGACGTCCGGCAGCTGGACGTCCTCGACGCGGAGGTGGCCACGAATGGGAAACGTCTCGGCCTGCTCCGGCGGAATCCCGATCAGGGCGGCGAGCGTCCGCATCGCGTCGTCATGGGTCTCCTGGGCCTCCAGCAGCGTGAGGTCGGTGCTGTCGATGAGAATCTCGACGTTGTTCACGTCGCTGAGACTCATCGTGCCCCTGCGAACGAGCGCCTCGGTGGCCTGCTTCTGGGCTTTCAGGCTCTCGATGCCCGACCGGAGAAACCGCAGGCTCTCCCGGGCGGCCAGCACGTCGGCCCAGGCCGTGCAGAGGTTGTCGATCTGCAGCCGGGCGGCGTCTTGGAACAACGCCTCCGTGACCCGCTGAGCCTG
>JBIIYH010000258.1:0-4211 GCA_044346905.1 Pirellulales bacterium | reverse complement strand
GCCAAACGGGGCGTCGAGGAGGTGATCGTGCCGTCGGGCCTGCTGACTGGCAAGCAGTTTCGCGGCCTGCTGGCCGAGTGCAAGGAAGCGGCCGCGGAGCTCAAGGTGCTGCCCGGGATCGACGAACTCCTGACGGGCGGCAAGTCGCCCTCCCACGTGCAGCTTCGCCCGGTCGAGATCAAGGACCTGCTCAAGCGGAAGCCGGTGGAGCTCGACGACTCCGCGATTCGCAAACTGATCAGCGGCCGGGTGGTGATGGTCACCGGCGCCGGCGGGTCGATCGGCTCTGAGATTTGCCGGCAGGTGCTCCGCTACTCGCCACTGAAGCTGCTGCTGGTGGAGCAGGCGGAAAACTCGCTGTTTCAGATCGAGCAGGAACTATCCCGCATGCAGCCGCGGCCCGCGTTCGAGCCGCTGATCGCCGACATCACGGACGAGGCCCGGATGGATCAGATCATGCGGGCCCATGCCCCCGAGGTGATCTTCCACGCCGCCGCCCACAAGCACGTGCCGATGATGGAGTGGAACCCGGCCGAGGCGATCAAAAACAACGTGTTCGGCACGCGGATGCTCGCGCGGCTGGCCCACGAGCACGGCGTCCGGGAGTTCGTGGCGATCTCGACCGACAAGGCCGTGAATCCGACAAGCGTGATGGGCTGCTCAAAGCTGCTGGCCGAACGGTTCGTGCAGGCGCTGTCAGGGCACTCCGACACCAAGTTCATCGTCGTCCGGTTCGGCAACGTGCTGGCGAGCAACGGGAGCGTGGTGCCCACGTTCCAGGAGCAGATCCGGCGGGGCGGCCCGATCACGGTCACCCACCCCGGAATCGAGCGGTTTTTCATGATGATTCCGGAGGCGTCGCAGCTGGTGCTGCAAGCGGCTACCATGGGTGTGGGAGGTGAGATCTTCGTGCTCGACATGGGTGAAAGCGTGCGGATCGTAGACCTCGCCCGCGACCTGATCACGCTCTCGGGTTTGGCCCCGGACGACATCGAGATCGTGTTCACCGGTCTGCGGCCGGGCGAGAAGCTGTATGAGGAGTTGTATTTCGCGGATGAGGAGCGGATCCCGACCGGACACACAAAGGTGTTCTGCGCCCGCCACCGGCCCTCGGATCTGGCCGCGGTGGAGGGCGTGTTCGAAGAGTTGCAAGACGTATTGGAAGAGCCACCCGAACGGGTGCGGGCGAAGCTTTCTGCCCTGGTGCCCGAGTTTGGCTCGGCGGAAGCTGCTGCCGATCCCATGATTTCCGAAGGCAAGCGGGCCCACGCCAAGTAGCGAGCGAGGCGGATGACGAACCATGCAGGGTGAAGGCGCCCCTTTGATTCCCGAGTATCACGAGGCCGTGGATCCGATGAAGGTCGGGATCCGGGTGCCGTTCGTGCGGCCCGCGCTCCCGCCGGCGGACGTGATTGCCCGAGTCGCTTCCGAGATCATCGAGAGCGGCCGGCTCACGAAGGGGCCATATTGCGAGCGGCTCGAGGCGGCGATCGCCGAGCGGCTCGGCGTGCGGCATGCGGTGGCGGTGAGCAGCTGCACGGTCGGCCTGATGCTGGTGTACCGGGCCCTGGATATGACGGCGGGCAGCTGTCGGAGCCGGCGGTCGATCGCTGACCCATGCGCCGTGGCCGGGATGGAGCCGCTGGCCCGGTTCGGGGTCGCGAAGACGGCCAGCCGGAGCGAACCGCTCGGCGAGGTGATCATCCCCAGTTTCACGTTCCTGGCGGCGCCGGCGGCGATCGTATGGAACAACCTGCGGCCCGTGTTCGTAGACTGCGAGCCCGACACGACGAATGTGGCCGTGGCAGCGGTCCGGGCGGCGATCACCCCGCGGACGGTGGCGATCGCGGCCTGCCACAACTTCGGCAACCCCTGCGACATCGCGGCACTCGAGGCGTTGGCCGCCGAATACAACCTGCCGCTGGTGGTCGATGCGGCCCACGGATTCGGCGCGAGCATGCACGGCCGGCCGGTCGGCGCTGGGGGCACGGCGCAGGTGTTCAGCATGTCGCCCACGAAGTTGCTCGTGGCGGGCGAGGGGGGCATCGTGGCCACCGACTGCGACTGCCTGGCCCACTTCGTGCGGATGGGTCGCGAATACGGCAACGACGGCTCCTACGACGCGCTGTTTGCTGGCGTCAACGGCCGGATGCCGGAAATGAGCGCGGCGATCGCGCTGGAGGGGTTGCGGCAACTCGACGCGATCGCGGCGGAGCGCAACGCGATCGCCCGGGCCTATCGCGGCGAACTCGGCGACCTGCCGGGCATCGGGTTCGTGGAGACGCGGCCCGGTGCGGTATCGAGCTTCAAGGATTTCTCGATCACGGTCGATCCCACCCGGTTTGGCATGACCCGCGACGGCCTGCGGCGGGTGCTCGCGGTCCACGGCGTCGAAACGCGGGCCTACTACAATCCCCCTTGCCATCGGCAGACGGCGTTCGAGCATTTCTCGGATCGCTCCCGGCCGCTGCCGGTCACGGAGATGCTCGCGGCCCGGAGCCTGGCCTTACCGATCGGCGCGCATGTCGATGCCGGCGTGGTCCGCGACGTCTGCGACATCATCGCCAACGCCAAACAGACGGCGTAGCGTCGAGTCGGATCCTCTTCTCGTGTCGCCTGCAAGCCCCAAGGAACTGGCAGTGTGGTGCGCGACGGCCGCCACGCTGTCCGCCGCACTGACCTATCTTTTCACTCGGGTCGCCCTGGCGACGGGCCTGCTGGACCGGCCCAACGCCCGCAGCAGCCACGAGCGGCCGACGCCACGAGGGGGTGGGCTGGCGATCGTCATCGTTTTGCTCGTGGCCGTGGGCGCGCTGGCTGCCAGGGGATGGGTGGGCCCGGCCCACGGGGGCTGGCTGCTGCTCGGCCTGGGCGTGATCGCGGTGATGAGCGGGATCGACGACGTGGCCACGATTTCACCGCGAGTTCGCCTGGTGGCCCAGCTGGTGGCGGCCGTCGTAGCGACGATCGCCGCGGGGCCAGCCCGGGCGATCGATCTGGGCTGGCTCGGGTCGTATGACTTGGGGCCGGCGGGCTGGGTGCTGACGGTGCTGTGGATCGTGGGGATGACCAATGCCTTCAACTTCATGGACGGCATCGACGGGATCGCGGGGATCACGGCCGCGGTGGCCCTGGGTGTGGTGAGCGGTGGGTTTTGGCTCAGCGGGGATGGCTACGGCGCGTTGCTTGCGGCCGCGGTGGCGGCGGCGGCCTTGGGGTTTCTCGTGTGGAACTGGCAGCCGGCGCGGGTGTTCATGGGTGACGTGGGCAGCGCGTCGCTCGGCTACACGATCGCCGTGCTGCCACTCTTGGCCGGCGAAGCGGAGCGGCGCTGGCTCTTGCCGCTCTCGGTCGCGGTGATGTGGCCCTTTCTGCTCGACACCACGCTCACGTTTTTGCGGCGGCTCCGCAACGGTGAAAACGTGCTCGAGGCCCATCGCAGCCACTTCTATCAGCGGCTGGTGATCGGCGGCTGGTCGCATGCGACCGTCGCGGTGATGTATGGATGCGCGAGCCTGGCTGCCGGGCTCGCCGCGCTCGCGGCGCGAGGCGTGTGAGCCTTGTACGCCGGCCTGGTGAAGCGCCTGCTCGACGTCGTGTTCTCCGCTGTGCTGATCATCCTGCTCGCGCCGGTGATGCTCGTCACCTGGCTGGCGGTGCGGCTCGTGCTCGGCAAGCCCGCGCTCTTTCGCGACGAGCGGGCCGGCCTGAATGGCCGCCCGTTCCGGCTCGCGAAGTTTCGCTCGATGACCGAGGCCACCGGCCCCGACGGGAATCTCCTGCCCGACGCCGAGCGACTCGGAGCGTTTGGCAAGTTCTTGAGGCGCACGAGCCTCGATGAGTTGCCGCAGCTCTTCAATGTCCTGGCGGGCGACATGAGCATGGTCGGCCCCCGCCCGCTGCCAATGCGCTACACTCCCCGCTACACGCCCCGGCAGGCGATGCGGCTGCTCGTCCGCCCCGGGATCACCGGCTGGGCCCAAATCCACGGCCGTAACGCAGTGGCCTGGCCCGAAAGGCTCGAATACGATGCTGAATATGTCGAAAGAATGGGCCGGCCGGGGGCTGTAGCGACCGATTTCTGGATCGTGCTCGTCACCCTCGTTCAAATATCCTGGCAGGCAGTGACAGGCCGAGGCGTGGCGGCGCCCGGCTCGGCCACGATGCAGGAGTTCGCCCCGTGAAGCCCGATGTCGCCGCCGCGGTCGCCA
>JBIIYH010000375.1:0-2576 GCA_044346905.1 Pirellulales bacterium | reverse complement strand
AATCGAGAGCAGCGTCGGGGCGGTGAAGGCCGCGTCGGTCGCCCGCTCGAGCTCGTAGCCGGTCACGGCCGCGCCCGCGTTGCCGGGCGCCGCCCAACTCAGCGCCACGAGCCCGTCGCCCGGGGTCGCGACGAGGCCGGTCGGGGCCAGAGGCACGTCTGCCAGCACGAGCGTGAACACGGTCGTGCCGTCCACGCGATTCGGGAGCAGGGCGTTGCCCGCCAGATCCTGGACGACGTTTAGGGCGGCGGCGCCCTCCCCGTCCTGCACGACCCGGATCTCGTACGACCCCAGCGGGAACACCGCCGGCGACTGGAACGTGACCCGCTTGGTCAGGACGTTGTAGTCGAACACATAGTCCTTGCCGGACTCGAGCAGCTTGCCGTCGAGCGAGAGGGCGAAGGCCGCGGATGTGACCGTGGCCGGATCGATGCCGACGCCCACGTCCTGCAGGTGCAGGACGAAGGCGGTCAGACCGCGGGCGGCCGCGCCGCGGAGCCGGACCAAGTCGTCGGTGAGATCCAGATCGTCGGGCCCGTTGTCCTGCGGGAGGTCGATCCGGGCGAAGGGCTGCGCGAAATCCACCCGGTCGATCGCGCCGCGATCCTTGAACACGTTCGCCCCGAGGCCGGGGGCGCTGGCCTGGCCCGGATCGTCGCTCCGCAGCTGGCCGTAGAGGTCGCGATCGGGGGCCAGGATGGGGAACGCCCCGACGCCGATCGGTGAGTTCACCGCCCGGTATTCGGTGCGATCCTGGAGGGAGTTGAGCGCGCTATCGATCGCCGCCGTGCCGGGCCGGAGATAGAAGTTGCCGGTGTCGGCATTCACGAACGGATCGCCCGTGAGCACCAGCGGGAAGGTCTGGGTGCCGCCCGCCACCTGCGTGCCCACGGCGGCATAGGCCGAGCCGCCGATCACCGTCCGCTGATTGCCGGCGGAGTCGAGCCGCGACGAGGCATCGACGCTCACCCCCGTCGCCAAGTTGGCGAACAGATTGTTGATCAGCGTCGGGCCGGCGTTCTCGGTCACCTGGACGCCGATCCCCTGGGGCGTGGGGCCGCCGAAGATCGTGTTGTTGACGATCCTGCCGAAGGGCACCGCCGCCAGCGGCACGTTGCCCGTGTTGGGGTCGCCGCTGAACAGGATCCCCGCCGTGCCACTGCCGGCGATCACGTTGTTGACCACCACGGCCCCGGGAGCCAGGCGACCGATGTTGCCCGTGGGCAGGTTCCGCGGCACGCCCGGCACGGGGGCGTCGGTGCCGGGGTCGCGGATCCCGGCATCGATGCTGATGCCGTATTCGGCCGCATTCGAGATCAGGTTGTTGGCGATCAAGAACTGCCCCTGCTGGCGGGCCAGGTTTTCGTCCCCCTTGAGCGGCATCTCCAGGGCGGAGAATCCAGAGGCCGGCACCAGCCGGTCGTTGGTGTCGAAGGTCTCGACGATCAGTCCGAGCTGCGGGACGACGGGATCCGGTACGACGTACTCCGTGCCCCGACGGATCTCGAGCTGATACTCGCCCGTGAGGATGCTCGTGGGCGAATCCACGCCGAAGAAGTTGGTCTGCGAAGCGTTGGCCGCCGTCGCCATCTCGCCCCGCTCCGCGAAGCCGACGACGATGTCGTCGATGTAGAAGCCCTCGAACTGGTTGTTCTGGCCGCGGGCGGGGCTGCCAAAAGCGCCGTTGGTACCGGCCAAGCCGGTGATGTCGTTGAGCAGGTTTCCGGCGGTGTCGCTCTGGGTGGCGTCGAACATTCCGGCGGTGCTGAAGTCGAACCGCAGCCGCAGGTCGCCCAGGCCCGCCCACTCGCCCAGATCGATCCGCGCCTGCCGCCAGTTGGCCGTGTCGAACAGCTCCTGGACGTGCTGGTTGGCGCCGGCCACGATCCGTGAGGAGGCCGACGCGAAGAACGGCAGTTCGGCGTCGGCGATCCCCGGAGCGGAGGAACGAACCGAGTTGTTGGTGGCCAGGAGTTGCCAGCTGAGGCCGCCGTCGCTGGAGACGTGCACCCGGGCGCTGTCAAGCATGCCGCCGTTGGCATTCTGGGTCTGGAGCCAGTAGGTGAAGTAGAGCGTGGGCTTGTCGGTGTAGGTGTAGCCCGCCAGGCTGAACGAGTTGGTCGTCAGGCTGCCATAGGCGCCGCCGGGCAGGTTGTAGTTGTTGCCGATCGCCGGGTTCGAGAGCAGGTCCGCACCCCAGTCCGAGTCCGGGTCCGGGTCGACGACGCCGTATTGGTTGCCCTCGAGTCCGAAATACATGCTCGTGCCACCGGGACGCACGCCGAAGTCCGCACCCGTAATGCCAGGCGGCGGATTGATGCGGGTCGTATCGGGAGCCGGATTGATGCCATGCCCCGCGTCCCCGCCCCGCCGGCCGGTCGAGTGCCAGAGGTTGATGTCGAGCGGCGAGAAGGCGAGCCCGCGAGCGCCGCCCGCGCCGGAATCGATCGAGAAGGCGTCGGCGGTGCCGTTGTTGTCGGAGTCGAAGACCTGCTGCAGGTTGCCCGCGGTGTCGAAGCAGTAAAGATTGCCGGTGTCGTCGATGGCGAAGAGCTTGTCGGAAAAGAAGCCGGCGT
>JBIIYH010000257.1:0-4225 GCA_044346905.1 Pirellulales bacterium | reverse complement strand
CACTCCTCACTCGGCGCGGAGCGCCCGGGGCAGCGGCGCCAGCCGGAGCCGCCACTGGGCGAAGGGAAGCCGCTCGTCACCGGCTCCGACGGCTCGTCCCAGGAGCAGCTTGTCGACGGTGGTCACGTCGATCCGGCTCGGGCCGAAGGCCGGGTTGTCTCCCACGATCGCGGTCCCTTCGAGCCGGTCGGCGACGAGCGTGGTTCGGCCGCGGGGCGAGACGCCCTGCACGAGGAGACCCGTGGGGGAAGCGGCCGGGGCGGCCTCCGGGGCGGGCTCCGGCTCCGGCCGGGCACCACCTCCGGCGGCGAAGTCGATTTCATCCTGATGAAGCCAGATGATGCGGGCCGCCGCCCCGCGGGGCAGCGTCTTCCGCTGGCCGAGCACGCGGAACACCACCTGCGTGGCGTCGAGCGACTCCAACTGCCCGCGGAGATAGTCGCCCGAGAGGAGCCGGAGCAGATGCGTGGGCGGATCGGCCTGCTGGGATCGGGGCAACGTCGTCAGCCGCTCGAACCGGTCGCGTGAGAGCTGCCCGCTGGCCGCCGAGAGGTCGAGCTCGACCGCCCGCACGAGCTCGTTGGCCACCGTCACCGCCTCCTGCCCTTTGGCGGCAGTGACCGGCGACCAGAGCCTCACGCCCTCGGGGCCGATTCGCTCGATCCTCACCGGCACCGCGTCGCCGCTGCGGAGCATGAGCAGGGAAGGAAAGCCCTGCTGCGGATCGCCGGCCGCGGCCTCCCCGGCCATGACCTTGGCATGCTCGGCCAACGCCATGTCGAGCGCCTCGCGATCGCCGATGCCGAGCAGCCCCCGCACCAGATCGATCTGCAGCGGCGCGGGATCCTCGACGCCGGGCTTCACGATCCGGAGGCTGACCGGTGTGCCGACACGGCCGCGGAGCAGGTTCATCACCACGGTGAACTCCTTCCCCTTGGTCTCGACGAACGGTCCGTTCTTGACCGGCCGCACGGCCACGATCCGGTCGCCCGGCTCGATCCGCCCGTCGCGGGCCGCCGCGCCCTCCTCGCTGAGCATCGAGATCACGAAAAAGCCGTCCTCGTCCTCGTTGACGGCCCCGCCGATGCCGCCGAGCTCGACCTGGCCGCTCGTCGCGGGAGCGGCCGCAGGCGGCGCGACGTATTCGACCACGGCGGAGACCGCGGCCGGATCACCAGCCAGCGGGCTGGCGACCAGGCTACCGCGGGGCTGCCACGCCAGGCCGCCCCCCCAGTCCAGCGCATCGACGAGGCAGCCGCGGAGCTCGGCCCCGCCGACTTTCAGCGTGCCGACACGGCCGGGCAGCGGTACCGGCGGCACGGATTTCAGGCTCACGAGCGAGTGGAGGTCGGCAAAGGGCACGTTCACCGCCCGGTCGAGGCCCGGCCGCGCGACCACGAGCTCCCCTTCGGTCACGGCCACGAGATCGCCGGTGAGCACGCCGCCGCTGCGGCGCACCACGCGCACCGTGGCAGCCTCGCCCGCGTCGCCGGGCCTTCCGCCCGGCTCTTCCCCGCCCGCCGGGTCGGCCGGCTCCTCTGCCGCCGAGAAGGCGATGCTCTCGAGCTCGGTCAGTGTGCGGGTCTGCTCGCCGTCGCCGGCTCGAATCGCGAGCCTCCCATCGGTGGCCAAAGACACCTCGCCTGCGACCACGCTCCCGTCGCGAAGCACGACCTGCGTCGTGTCGGGATCGCCCACCAGCGGTTCGGCGGCTTTCCACTCCGTCACCCGCAGCCGCTCCAGGCAGACATCACCCGACATGAGCTGGAGCCGAAACCTCGGTGACGGCGGCCGGCCCGCGCCGGGCGGCACGGTGATGTCCACCGGCCCCTCGCCCCCCTCCACAGCCGCAGCCAGCCGCCCGGCCGCCTGATCGACGAACAGCGTCAGCCGCAGTCGGCCTCGGTCGCCGGCTGGCAACGTAAGCGGCTCGAGCTTGCCGCCCCCCTGTTCCTGGCGCAACACCAGCGGCTGGGGAAGTTCCTCACCCACGGAGAGCATCTCGAACCGGAAGGGATCGGGCCGCTTGCCGTCACCCGCCGCCACCGCCAGGATGAGTTGCGGCCGCTTGCGCCACGACAGCACCACGTCGTATCGCGCCCGGGCCGGGCCGCCCACGTCCCGGGTCAGCATGGCGTTGGGGATCTCGGACCTGATCCGGCCGGCCTCGTCCCGCCAGGAGTCGTTCGGCTGCTGCTGCCAGTCCGCGAGCCCGCCCGGCCCGATGGAGCCGGCAGCGTTCTCTTCCGTGCGCCGGCCGACGCCGGTCACCAGTTCTCGGGCGATCCGCAGCGGCTCGCCGCCGGCAATCGACAGCACCACGTGGGTGCCGTCGATCGCGAGCAGGTCGCCATGGATGACGTCGCCACCTCTCAGGCGGCAGCTGAACCCCTCCAGCCCGGCCGCGACAGCCGGCGGCGCGGTCGAGCGGACACCGCTGATCCCGTCGAGTCGGAACTCGAGCGGGGCGGCGAACTGCGGCGCCCGCCAGGGAAGCGTCTGCCGCGGGACGGCGCCGGCCGCGGCCGCCTGGAACGCTCCCGGCAGCGTGCCTCCTTCCGGCAGGTCGAGCACGAACGCCGGTTCGGCGGCGACGCCGGGCTGCGGCCCGGCCACGGAAGCCCCCCAGGCCGCCATTGCCACGCAGGCCACGAGCCGGGAGAGCGGCTGGTTCACCATCGATCGATCACCTCCGCGGGAGGAGCAGACGCTCAATCTGACTCTCATGATACAACGCTGCGGCGGTTTCCGCCCTTCGTCGAGAGCCCGCCCCGTGGGCCAACCGTTCCCGATGCGAACCCGCCGGCTCCACCGATCAGCTTCGTTCGGCGGTCACGGGCAGGGAGCCCGGATCCGGCGGCCCCTGGTCGTGTTCGGCGTCGATTTCACGTCGGCGCCGCGGCCCCGCAAGCCGATCACCGTGGCCGTGGGATCGCTCACCGCCGATCGCACGCGAACAGCCCGGGCGGTCTACCGGCTCGACTCGGTTCGGCCGCTCGAGTCGTTCCCGGAGTTCGAGGCGTTTCTGCGCGAGCCGGGCCCTTGGCTGGCCGGCTTCGACCTCCCCTTCGGTCAGTCGCGGGCGCTGATCGCTCATGAAGGCTGGCCCGACAACTGGCCGGACCTCGTGGCCTCCTACTGCGGATTCGCCCGCGAGCAGCTCCGCGACCGGTTTCGGCGGTGGTGCGCCGCCCGACCGGTGGGCGACAAGTTTGCCTGGCGGCAGGCCGACAAGCCCGCCGGTTCGAGCCCGGCGATGCGCTGGGCCAACCCGCCCGTGGCCTGGATGATGCACGCGGGCATCGGCCGGATGCTCGACGCGGGGCTCGTGTTTCCGGCCCACGCGCATCCGGCGGGCGCGCGGCGGCTCCGGCCCGGCGCAGGCACCGCGCGGATCGCACTCGAGGCCTATCCCGGGTTCACCGCGCGGCAGGTCTGCCGCGGGTCGTACAAGAGCGACGTCGCCGCCCGGCAGACGCCGGCCAGGACGGCCAATCGCCGCCGGATCCTGGCCGCGCTCGTTGCGGGCACGGCCGGCCTCGCGGCTCGGCTGGAACTGACCGCGACCTGGCGGCGAAAGCTCGCGGCCGATGGCTCGGGAGACCTGCTCGACGCCGTGATCTGCGGCCTGCAGGCGGCCCATGCCGCGGTTCTGCCCGACTACGGTCTGCCTGCCGACCTCGATCCGCTCGAGGGCTGGATCGCGTCGGTGCCGCCCCCCGCGGGCCCCGCTGCGACCGGTTCACGCGGCCGACCGCCGGACTGAGCACGGCCGTTCGCGTCGGCTCGACGGATGGCGCATACTCCGACAGCATCATGACCCGCAGGAGCCATGCGATGCGACTCGTTGCCGCCACCGTTCTCGTGTCGATCGCGTCGGCCGCCTCGGCCGGCCTTGCTGCCGAGCCAGAGGCCGGGCGGATCACGCTCGAGGAGCGGGCCGATCGGGTCGTGGTCGCGATCGACGGCGAGCCCTTCACGGAATATCTCTTTCAGAAGGATGGCCTCCGCCGGCCGGTGCTGTTTCCGATTCATGGTCCGCACGGCCTCACGCTCACACGGTCGTGGCCGGTCGGGCCGCGGCTGCCCGGCGATCCGGACGACCATCCGCATCACGAGTCGTTCTGGTTCGCCCACGGCGACGTCAACGGTCACGACTTTTGGGCGCCACGCCATGGGGAGAAGATCGAGCAGGTCTCGCTCGATCACGTGGGCGACGGGCGGA
>JBIIYH010000254.1:0-4261 GCA_044346905.1 Pirellulales bacterium | reverse complement strand
GGCGGCGTGAGGATCGCCCCGGAGGCACCGAGCGCCGTGCCGTCGTCGAGGGGCACCCGCACCCCGCCGTCGGCCGCCGCGATCGCCGTTGCTTTCGCCGCCGTCCGGATCTCGCACCGCCCAGAGCCTGCGTCGTCGGCGAGCCAGGCCGCAAGCTGCTTGGGCAGATCGGTCATGCCCCGCGTGCCCCGCCACCGCGGATGGCCGTCGCCCCCGCCGTCGCCGCCGAGCGAGCCCGCCCGCCTGAAGCCGCGGCACCATTCCTCGACGGCCCCGACCGCATGGGCCTCGGCCACGATCCCGCCGAAGGCCCGGCCCCGCACGGTGAAGAACTGCGCCCCGTGGTCGCAGACCGCCGAGCCGAGCCGCCGCGTGGCCACCCGGCCGCCGACGCCGCGGCCCTTGTCGATCACGACCACCGAGCGGCCCGCCGCCACGAGCTCCCGCGCCGCACACAACCCGGCCATCCCGGCCCCGACGACGATCGCATCCCACTCCGCCGCTCGACTCATGCAAGGCTCCGGCGCGAAACACACTTCCAACGATGATCCCAACCGCAGCAGATTACCTTTTTCGCTCTCCATTGGCCGCGAGGGGCTGCCCATGCCAATCGAGCCGGCCTTGGCAGCGAGCGCAGGCAGGATGCCGAAGCGAGCTGCCATGGAGCGACCGGAGGGCAGGCGGGCACCGATCCGCGCAGCGGATTGGTCGCGCAGGGAGCGTCCGGCGAGATGGCATGGGCAGCCCCGAGCCTGCGTCACCTTCGAGCGTCCGGCGAGATGCACCCCGAGCCGCGTGCGCAGCAGGCCTGTTACGATACTCGCCCATGAGCCACTACCGGACCACTCCCACCGACACCGCGGGCATGCCCCCGGGCATCCCCTACATCATCGGCAACGAGGCCGCCGAGCGGTTCAGCTACTACGGGATGCGGACGATCCTGACCATTTTCATGGTCCGCTACCTGTATTTGATGTCCGACACGATCCTTCCGGCCATGAGCAAGGCCGAGGCCCAGGAGCGGTACCACACCTTCTCCTCCTGGGTCTATCTGTTTCCGATCCTGGGGGCGATCGTCGCCGACGCCTTCACCGGCAAGTATCGAATCATCATCGCGGTGTCGGTGCTCTACTGCCTCGGCCACCTGGCGCTGGCGTTCATGGGGGGCGGCGGGCTCTCCGCCGAGACCTGGCTCTGGCTGGGGCTGTTCCTGATCGCGCTGGGCTCCGGCGGCATCAAGCCCTGCGTGTCGGCCCACGTGGGCGACCAGTTCGGGAAGCGGAACCAGCACCTGATGGAGAAGGTCTATCAGTGGTTCTACTTCGCGATCAACTTCGGCTCGACGCTCTCCACGCTGCTCACGCCCTGGCTGCTCGAATGGTACGGGCCGCACGTCGCCTTCGGCGTGCCCGGCGTCCTGATGGCGATCGCCACGCTGATGTTCTGGCTCGGCCGCAACCGCTACATCCACGTGCCCCCGGGTGGCACGGCCTTCCTCGCGGAAGTGTTCAGCCGCGACGGGATCCTGACGATTCTCCGGCTGTCGCTCGTCTACCTCTGCATCGCCGTGTTTTGGTCCCTGTTCGACCAGACGAGCTCGGCCTGGGTGCTCCAGGCGGAAGACATGAACCTCCGCTGGCTGGGCATCGACTGGCTGCCCTCCCAGATCCAGGTGCTCAACCCGATCCTGGTGATGGTGATGATTCCGCTGTTCCAGTTCCTGGTCTATCCGCTGGTCGGCCGCCTGGTCCGGCTTACGCCGCTGCGGAAGATCGGGATCGGCCTGTTCACGATGGCCGCCGGGTTCGGCCTCTCGGCGCTGGTGCAGGGCTGGATCGACGGGGGGGCGCGACCGAGCGTGGCCTGGCAGTTCGTGGCTTATGTGATCGTGACCGCGGCCGAGATCATGGTCTCGATCACGGGCCTCGAGTTTTCCTACTCGCAGGCCCCCAAGACGATGAAGTCGGTGATCATGGCGGTCTGGATGCTGTCGATCTCGCTGGGAAACTACGTGACAGCGGTGGTGAACCACTGGATCCAGGTGCCGGGGATCAATCCGGTCGTGGCCCAGGCCGCCGACCTGGCCCCGACGCCGGCGGGGGGCGATCAGATCGTCGCCGGCTGGAAGATCCGCGTGACCGACCTCATGCCGCGGGGCGAGTGGGCAAGCCTCCCAGATGATGCCACCGTCCGGGAGATTCGGGTGGCCGGGGACGACGGCCGGTTCGACACCGCCGACGACGCTGTGCTCTCGTTCAATCGGTTCGCGGGCCTCGTGGACCTCAAGACGGCGGAGGATGGCCCACTGCTGGCGGCGAAGCAGCGGGTCGATGCCGCCTTCTTCGCCTCGGCGGAGGCCGACGCCGCCAAGGAGATCCCCGGCGATGAAGCGGGGGCGGCGCTCGTAGCCGGCATCGCCGACTCGGCCGGCCGGCCGCTCCGCTATCGTCGGATCACCCGCGACCGCTATCGGCTTGTCGCCGACGGTCCGGACGGGGAGCCCTTCACCCGCGACGACCTCGTGCTCACGGCCACGGCCGTGCGGGCCGATCCTGCGGAGGCGGCCCGGCTCGCAAGCAAGCCGCTGACCTGGCGGGAGAAGCGGCTGATCGAACTCGGGGGGGACAAGGGCCGCCGCGAGGTGGAGGCGGCCCGGGGCGAGGCTCCGGAAACGACCGTCGCCCACGAGCTCACGATCGGCGGCCTGACGACGCTCGAAGGAGCGGCCTCCTACTGGTTCTGGACCGGCTGCATGCTCGCCGCGGCGGTGGCCTTCGTGCCGATCGCGATCCTCTACCGCGGCCGCCCGCATCTTCAAGACGACCCGGAAGCCGCCTGACTGCCGGAGGGAGGTGCGCTCGCCGATTGCCGGCTCCTGGCAACCAGGGGAAACGCCTCGGGGGTGCGAATCGATTCCACCGCCAGATCGATATCGAGCAGCGGCCAATGCAAATGGTCGGCGGTCCGACGCTCGACGGCCGAAATCATCTCGATACTGCCGTCACGAAACCAGGGGAAGTGTTCGAATGGCAAGAACAACTCCTCGTCACCTATCAACAGCCACAAGCCGTGCCGGGACACGTTCGTGACTTCAACCGGGAAAGTGCTGATTCCAGGCATCGATGATCTCCTGCAGATGGTCTTCAACCAGTTGCTGTGCCTCGCCGATAACGTGCTTCGCCAAGCCCGCCTGGGTGGCAAGTTCTACTTCAGGGGCCAGCCAAAACTTGGCCTCACCATCAGGATGAGCCACATGAACGTGCATCCTCGTTTCTTCTCGGGAGAAGAAAAAGAACCGGAATGGTCCTTCCCGAAAAACTGTCGGTGTCATGCAAGCGTTCCTGCGGCCGGCCGATTCCTAGTTTAGTCCATGTCGGAGCCTGGTCGATTCGGTCCTGCCATCTGCCCGCCTGGGGACGGCGTCAGTATTGGATCGCGATCCCGGCGTCGGAGAAGAAGGGGGCGGCTTCGTCGGTCAGCCCCCAGCCCACGCGGAGGCCGAGCTCGACATGGCGGGTGATGTTGTAGTGCGTGCCCGGGCTGAAGAACGGCCGGTGGGTGTCGTCCACGAGCCCCTGGGTGAAGGAGCCGAACCACTCGGCGTGCACCTCCCACCGCTCGGTCACGGGCACCCGCAGCACCACCGAGGGGCTCCAGCGGGTGAACCAGTTCTCGGCACCCTCGGAGTAGGCGTAGCGGATCGCGCCGTCGAGCCGCCACTCGCGGTCGAGTTCCCAGCCCGCCACGAGCGTCGCCACCGGCACGGTGCCGAACGCGTCGCCGTAGGTCGGCGTCGCCCCCTCCATGATGAAGCAGCTCTCCGGCAGCCAGCCGTCCTGCTGGGACGTCGCCAGTTTGAAGCCGTAGAGAATGCTCGACTCGTAGAGCGTGCTGCCGTCGAGCGTGCCCTCCCCCACTTCCACGCTCGTGACGACGTTGCCCTGCGAGCCGACGCCGTAGTTGACGCCGAACCGCCACTCCCACCACTCGGTGGCGCCGTGCCGCACGAGCAACTCGGGGTAGTTGTTGGTGGGCAGGCCGGCGAGGTTGTCGATGTACACGTGCGACCCCTCGACCAGGCCGTGACCGGGATCGACACAGAAGGTGGAGGGCGTGAAGGCGTCGCGGTCGGCGTCGAGTTCGAAGGCCGGAGCGCCGCCGGTGGCGAGCGCCACGGCCAGCGCCGCACCAACCAGGCTCCGGCCGCAGCCGGGAAAACGATCAAGGAGACGGCGGCGCACGGCGGCCCTCGGCTTCCGCG
>JBIIYH010000253.1:0-4268 GCA_044346905.1 Pirellulales bacterium | reverse complement strand
TGCCGCCGCCGGCGAGCCACATCGTGAAGGCGCGGTTGTGGTGGTCGCGGCCGTCGTTGCCCCCCTGCATCATCGGCGTGCGGCCGAACTCGCCCCCCCAGATCACGATCGTGTCGTCGAGGAGGCCCCGCTCCTTCAGGTCCGTCACCAGCGCCGCCGAGGCCCGCTCCGTGGTGCGGCAGTTGCCCTTCACGCCCTCGGTCAGGTTGCCGTGCTGGTCCCAGGCCTCGTGGAAGAGCTGCACGAACCTGACGCCCCGCTCCAGCAGCCGCCGCGCGAGCAGGCAGTTGCGGGCGTAGCTCGCCTTCCGGACGTCGTCGATTCCGTAGCGGGCGAGCGTCTCCGGTGATTCGTCGGCGAGGTTCGTGAGTTCGGGGGCGCTCTGCTGCAGCTTGTAGGCCATCTCATAGGCCTGGATTCGCGCGGCCGTGTCGGGATCGCCGAATTCGGCGGCCGACACGTCGTTGAGGCGGCGGAGCACGTCGAGCGAGGCACGCTGGGCCTCGCGGTCGATGCCGGCGGGGTTGGAGAGATGGAGGATCGGATCGCCGCTGTTGCGGAGCGGAATCCCGCCGTAGGCCGTCGGCAAAAACCCGGCGCCATAGTTGCTCGCGCCGCCGCTGGTGCCCCGGCCGCTCGAGAGCACCACGAACCCGGGCAGGTTGTCGGCCTCGCTGCCGAGGCCGTAGAGCGTCCAGGCGCCGAAGCTCGGGCGGCCGAACTGCTGCGAGCCGGTGTTCATCAGGATCTGCGCGGGGGCGTGGTTGACCGCATCGGTCTGCATCGAGCGGACGAGGCAGAGGTCGTCGGCGATGTCGCCGAGGTGCGGAAGCAGCTCGCTCATCTGGATGCCCGCCGCCCCGTAGCGGCGAAACCTGAACTTCGGCCCGAGCAGCGCCGAGTTCGGGTTGATGAAGGCCGCCCGGTAGCCCTCCAGCAGGTCGGCCGGCGGGAGCTTGCCGTCGTGCTTCGCGAGCTCCGGCTTGGCGTCGAAGAGCTCGAGCTGGCTCGGCGCCCCCGCCTGAAACATGTAGACCACCCGCTTCGCCCTGGGGGCATGGTGGGGCGGCTTCACCGCCAGCGGCGACGGCGGCGGGATGCCCGCGACCGACTCGCGGGCGGCGAGGGCCCCGGCGGCGATGCCCGCCAGGCCGATGCCGCAGTCGCCGAAGAACCAGCGCCGGGAGAGGGCGGCGTTCGGTTTCATGGTTCGTACTCCTCAGTTCTTGATGATGGTTTCGTCGAGGTTCAGGAGCACCCGCGCGACGAGCGTCCAGGCGGCGGCGTCCTGCGGCGTCGTGCCGGGGGGAAGGTCGGGGAGCTTCTCGGAGCCGCCCGCGGCGATCGCGCGGGCGTCGAGCCAGCCGGCGGCGAGCCGCTGGCGTTGGGCCGCGAGAAACGCGAGCAGCTGCTCCTGCTCGGAGCCGCTCGGCGGCCGCGACGTGCAGAGCAGGAAGGCGCGGTGCAACCGGCCGGCGTCGGCGTCGCCCCCTTCGCGGAGCGCCCGCACCGCGAGCGCCCGGGCCGCCTCCACGAACACCGTCTCGTTGAGCCCCGTGAGCGCGGCCAGCGGCGTGTTGCTCCTCAGCCGGCGGGCGCAGGAGATGTCGCCGGTCGGAGCGTCGAACGCGGCGAGCGCCGGATCGGGCATCGACCGGCGGCGAAACACGTACAGCGACCGTCGATAGCGGTCGGGCCCGGTCGCCTCGGGCCACGCGATCTGCACGTAGTTGAACTCGAGCACGTTCTTCGGCACCGGCGGATAGACGCTCGGGCCGCCGACCTTCTCCGTGAGCAGGCCCGAGACGGCCAAGGCCACGTCCCGCACCACCTCGGCATCGGGGCGGAAGCGCGGTCCGCGGGCGAGCAGCCGGTTGAGCGGATCGCGGGCAAGCGCCTCGGGCGTGGCCGCCGACGATTGCTTGTAGGTCTCGCTCGTCACGATCTGCCGGATCGCCTCCTTCTGGCTCCAGCCCCGCTCCATGAAATCGACGGCCAGCCAATCGAGCAGCTCGCGATACTCCGGCACGGGGGCGCGGGTGCCGAAGTCATCGGGCGTCTCGACCAGCCCTTGGCCGAAGAGCGTCTGCCAGATCCGGTTGACCGCCACGCGGGCCGTGAGCGGCGACCGCGGATCGACGAGCCACTTCGCGAAGGCGAGCCGCGGCGGATCGGCCGACGCGGCCAGCGGATGCAGGCCGGCCGGCACGTGCGGCCGCACCTCGTGCTTCGGCCGATTCCACTCGCCACGGTCGAGGAGGCGGGTCGGGCGGTGCTGCGTGGCCGACCGCGGCGCCGCATGGAGCATGGTGGTCGCCGCCCGGGGCGCCTTCCTCCAGGCGGTCGAGATCCGCTCGTTCAGCCGCGCGAGCTCGGGCAGGGTCTTCCGCCAGGCGGTGAAGAGCGCCAGCCGGTCGGCGGCGGTCCGATCGGCCGCGGGCGTCCGCGCCGCGAGGATCGCGGCGTGGTCGATCGGCGGGGCGGCCGGGGCGGCAGCCTGCGTGAGGCTGAACCGGCAGCAGCCGATCGCCGTGTTGTCGGCCCCGTATTGCTTCGTGCCATACCAGCGGAGGGCGATCCGGAGTTTCGTGCCGCGGGGCATGGCGAGCGGCTCCGCGAACCGCACCACCGCGGCCGACGGCTGCTGCCGCAGCAGCTCGCCGCGGTCGGCCCGCCAGGCCGAGAGATCGTCGTCGTCGATCAGGTTGGCGACGGGTCCGATCGAGACGGTAGGGGACGCGGGCGGGGCGGCGTCTGTTTTGTTCGCGTCCTTTTCGTCGCGGGCGGGCCGCGGCACGATCGCTTCGGGTTCGGAGAAGTCGGCAGTGGCGTCGGCGAGCGGCACGTCTTCCCAGTCCGCCGCGCCCGGCTTCTTCACCTGCACCCGCAGCCGGCTGACCGACCAGACGCCGTCGCGGGCGGGGCCGTTCATGAACAGGTCGCCGTCGTTGAGGGCTTCGAGCTGCAGGCCCGTGGCGGCTTCGAGCGGGGGCTCGCCCTCGAAAAAGAGCTCGCTGTCCCGCTGGCCGATGATGAGGATCGAGCCGTCGGGCCGCTGCGTGGGATGCGAGAACAGGTTTTCGCTGTACATTTCCTTCATCGAGATCGGCGTCCACGCCGGCAGCGGCCCCGCGATTCCCGCGGCCCAGGCCTCCATCTCCGCCTGCCACCGCGGCCGCTCGTGCCGAATCGCCTCTTCGGCGGCGGCGATCTCCGCCCGCAGCGCGGCGAGGTCTGTCAGCTGCTCGGGCGCGTAGAAATACGAGCGGGCCTCGTAGGTGTCGTTGAGGAAGGCGAACAGGCCGAAGTATTCGTCGTGCGTGAGCGGATCGAACTTGTGCGTGTGGCACTGGGCACACTGCGTCGTGAGGCCGAGCACCGACTTGCCGAGGCAGTCGACCCGATCGAACATCTCGGCCATCCGAAACTCCTCCGGAATCACCGCGCCTTCCTCGTTGAGCATGCTGTTGCGGAGGAAACCGGTGGCGACCACTTGGCTCTGCGTTTCATCCGGCAGGAGATCGCCCGCGATCTGCTCGATCACGAACTGGTCGTAGGGCATGTCGCGATTGATCGCGTCGATCACCCAGTCACGCCAGGCCCACATCTCGCGGGGCACGTCTTTTTCATAGCCGGTCGTGTCGGAGTAGCGGGCGAGGTCGAGCCAGTGGCGGGCCCATTTCTCACCGTAACGCGGGCTTGCGAGGAGTTTTACGACCGTCGGCTCGTAGCCGTCGCGGGCGAAGGCGGCGAGGTCGTCGGGAGTCGGCGGCAGGCCGACGAGGTCGAGGTACAGCCGGCGGCAGAGCCGGGCCGCATCGGCCGACAGCGCGGGCTGCATCTGCCTTTCGGCGAGGTGGCTGCGGACGAAGGCGTCGATCGGGTGTGCGGCACCCGCGACGGCCGGCACCACCCCCTTCTTCGGCGCGACGAACGCCCAGTGCGGCTCGTAGCTCGCCCCCGCCGCGATCCATTCCTCGAGCAGCCGCATCTGCTCCGGGCGGAGCGGCTTCTTCTCGTGCGGCGGCGGCATGATCACGTCGGGGTCGGTGGAGCGGATCCGGGCCACGATCTCGCTCTCGGCCGGCTGCCCGGGCACGAGCGCCGGCGTTCCAGAGTCGCCCCCTTCCAGGGCGTGTTCCCGGATGTCGAGCCGCAGGCCTCCCTGCCGCGTCGCCTCGTCGATGCCGTGGCAGTGGGCGCAGTGCTCGGCGAGGAGCGGCTGGATTTCCCGCTGAAAGTCGGGCCCGGCCGCGGCGGCGACACGG
>JBIIYH010000252.1:0-4276 GCA_044346905.1 Pirellulales bacterium | reverse complement strand
CGCATCCACCACCGTCGCCCCGCCCCCGGCCGCGGCGCCCGCGGGCTTCGGCAGCCACAGCAACCGCTCGGCGATGCCCCACAGGCTCGAGGCGATGAAGTAGAGACACAGGCCCGAGGGCACCTTGAAGAACATCAGCGCCATGAACCACATCATGTAGTTCATCACCTGCTGCTGCATCTTCTGCTGCTCGTCCACCGCCGGCGGCATGAACAGCTTCTGCTGCCAGAGGAACAGGCCGATCGTCACCAGCGGCAGGAGATTGAGGTAGGGCCCGAGCCAGCCCTCGGGCGCCGAGAAGAACTGCGGCAGCAGCTTCGACCAGTTCCAGAACATGTCGGGAGCGGCGAGGTTCGAGCACCAGCGGATCGCCGACGAGAAGAGCGGCGCCTCGCGGAGCTCGACGTCGGTGGCCAGGGCCCGGTAGAGCCCCATGAAGATCGGAATCTGGATGAACACCGGCAGGCAGCCGCTGGCGGGGTTGACGCCGTGCTTCCGCCACAGTTCCTGGGTGGCGACGGTCCGCTTCTGCGGGTCGTTTTTGTACCGCTCGTTGAGAACCTTCATCTCGGGCTGGAGCGCCTGCATCTTCTGCGAGGAAAGCGCCTGCCGCCGGCTGATCGGGAACATCGCCCCGCGGACGAGCACCGTCAGGAGGATGATCGCGATCCCGTAGTTGCCGATCACCGCGTGCAGGCCGTGCAGAAGCGCGATCATCGGCCGGGCCACCCAGCCGAACCAGCCGTAGTAGACGAGGTCGCTCATGCTGGCGCCGGCCGCGCCGAATCGGCCGAGCAGTTCGGGCTGCTTGGGGCCGGCGAAGATCGTGTAGCCGTGCCGCAGCGGCTGGCCCGGCTCGAGCGAGAGTTCCTGGGAGACGAGCCGCGGCGTGACGTTGACCAGCTTCTTACGAGCCTGCCCCGGCGGCTCGCCGACGACGATCGGCCGCACCTCCGCGAGGTCGGGCTGGTCGGCCTGGGTCGCCGGGATCACGGCCGACGCGAAATACAGGGCGTCGACGCCGGCGAACGAGAGCGGCTTGTCCGGGGTGACGGTCGTGACCGGCCGCTCGAGCGTGCCGTCGAGCGTCTTGAGCCCGCTGACCAGGGCGCTTTCGCTGCCCACGAACCGCATGGCCACGTCGCGGACGGCGAGGCTGCCCCAGAAGTCGTGCCAGACCCGCTGGGTGTACCACCATCCCTCCGTCGGCAGACCCGTGGGCCCGTCGAGGGCGTAGGTGACCACGGTCGGCCCGCCGGTGGCCTCGAGCTCGACGGCCAAGTCGACGCGATAGCCCGTCGCCGCGGTGCCGCCGTCGCCTTGGTCTGCGGCCGGGGCGAGCCGATACTCCTTGGCCACCCGCAGGCCGCCCGGCAGCGTCCGGGTGAACCGCACGCCCTGGCCGTCGGCCGTGGGCTCGGCCGCCCAGTCGATCTCGGCGAGATCCTGGCCGGCGATCTCCGCCAGCACGTCGCGGCGGGTGCGGCCGTCGCGGCCCTCGAGCGAGAAGCGAAACGAAAGCGGGTCGTGGGGCTGGACCTCGGGATCGACCACCGGCTCGCCCCGGAACTCGGGCCGCACCACCTCCAGCGGCCGCCGACCGAGCAGGATCTCGCAGTCGCTCGCGACGCCGTCCCTCAGATAGCTGACCGTGGCCGGCTTCCCGGGCCGCAGCCCGGAGAGCACGTCGGCCAGGGCGGCGGGGTCGGCCGTGGCCGCGCCGCCGACGGCCGTGATCACGTCGCCGGGCTTCAGGCCGGCCTCGGCCGCGGGCGTGCCCGGGCCCACGACGCCGATCCGGCAGCCTTCGGCGACCGCCTCACCGGCCAGGTGGCCGAGATAACCACCGCGGTCGTCCTGGTCGTGAAACCGCTCGTCGGCCAGCTCGATCCGCTCGACCGCGGCGCCGCGACTGGTGAGCGTGACGAGGAGTCGGGCCGGCTCGGCGGGATCGAGCGAGCCGAGGGTGAACCGCCGCCGCGGGGCCGCTTCGTCGGCGGCTGCCTCGTCGGCCGCGACTTCCGGTTCCGCGCTCGCCACGGCCGCCCGGCCGGCGTCGGCCTTGGGAGGATCCTGGGCGGCGACCTCGGCCGGCACTGCCTCGGCGGCCGGCTGCTCCGACGGCGGGTAGAGCCATGCCTGGATCAGCTGGCTGGTGATCACGATCGCCAGCGCGATGGCGAAAAAGGAGACGTAACGGCGTTCCACGACGGGCATCCGGGGTGATGAACTGGCCCCGGCGGGCGAATGCCTCGGGGAACTGTGCGGGCGGCTCGAAACCGAAAGTATAGCGGCCCAGCCTCGGCCGGCCCTACCTCCCCTGCGTCAGCCGGTCGCCGAGGAAGTTGTCGAGGTCGGGGATCGAGTGGATCTTCTTCCGCGTGGTCTCGAGCGGGTAGGCGATCCGCCGAAACCGCACCCGCCGATCGTCTTCGAGAACGACGTAGCAACTTCGCGGATCCTCGTCGCGGGGCTGGCCCACCGAGCCCACGTTGACCATCGCCTTGCCCGCAGGCAGGTCGATCGCCACCTCCGTCTCGCCGGGCGGCACACCGGGCGAGATGAACTCGGGCGACGTCGTGAACACGCCGGGAATGTGGGTGTGGCCCTGGAAGCAGTAGCGGGGCACGAGCTCGAAGATGTGCTCCATCTTGAGCGGGTTGTAGATGTCTTCGGGGAAGACGTATTCGTCCAGCGGCCGCCGGGCCGACCCGTGGACGAACATCAGTTCCCCCTCGAGGTGGTTGCGGGAGAGCTCGCCGAGGAAGTCGCTCACCTGGTTGGCCGAGTTGCGAGGCAGGCGGTCGTGCATCTCGATCTGGCTGCGAGTCCAGCGGATCGCCCGCTCGGCCCCCGAGTTGAAGCCATCGGGATCGAACAGGGCCCCCTGGTCATGGTTGCCCAGGATCACCACGCTGCACCGGTCGCGGACGAGCCTGGCGCACTCGCACGGATTGGGGCCGTAGCCCACGATGTCGCCCAGGCAGAAAATCGTGTCGACCCGCTGCCGGTCGATGTCCTCGAGCACGGCCTGGAGGGCCTCGAGGTTGCCGTGGATGTCGCTGATGATGGCCCGCTTCACGTCCGCTTCCAGCCGCGTCGGGCCAGCCGCCGGATCGCGGCGGGCGAGCCGACTCCTTGCCTAATGATAGCCCGGCAGGCTACGACCCGGGGTCAGACCGGTCAAGAATCGCCGTGGAACCGCCCTGATGAGAACGATCGCGATCGACACGAGCCTGGCGGCCGGCAGCGTGGCCGCCTGCGACGGCCCGGCCCGGGCGACCCGCGGGCTGGGGGCGGCGGGGGAGCACGCCCGGCTCCTGGCGGCCGCGATCGCCGAGGTCGCGGCCGAGCTCGGCTGGACGCCAGCCGATGCGGAGCTCGTGGCGGTGGTGAAGGGGCCGGGCTCGTTCACCGGCCTGCGGGTGGGCGTGGCCACGGCGAAGGCCATGGCCTGGGCGGGCGGGGCCAAGCTCCTGGGCGTGTCGGGGTTCGAGGTCGTGGCGGCCGAGACCGCGCAGGTCATGCCCCAGGACGGCACCGGCAACCGCGGGCCCTTGGCGATCGCCTACGACGCCGGCCGCGGCGAGGTGTTCGCCGCGGTCGGTGAGCCGCTGGCCGAGGGCGGCTGGCGGGTCGGGCCGGGGGCGCTCGTGGCCGCCGACCGCTGGATCGAGTCGCTCCCGCACGGCTGCCTGGTCACGGGCCCCGCGCTCGTCACGCTCGCCGAGCGGGTCGCCGCTTCCGGCCATCGGCTCGCCCCGGAGGCGGCCTGGCATCCCTCGGCCCTCGCCACGGGTCTGCTCGCCATCCCGCGGGCGGCCGCCGGCGCCGCCGACTCGCCCGCCGCGCTCGTGCCCGAGTATCTGCGGCCGAGCTACGCCGACGAGAAGGCGGGGTAGCCAACACTCGGGCCCCAACCCGGCTGGACTCCGGGTACATTAGTCGGCCCGGTCTCATCCCCCGTTCGGCAGGTATGTCATGCGCCCGATCACCAAGCTCCTGGTCGCCAATCGCAGCGAGATCGCGATCCGCGTGTTCCGCTCGGCCCACGAACTGGGCATCCGGACCGTGGCGATCTATGCCCACGAAGACCGTTTCGCTCTCCACCGCTTCAAGGCCGACGAGGCCTACCTGGTGGGCAAGCCGGGCGAGCCGATCCGCTCCTACCTCGACATCCCGGGGATCGTGGCCCTCGCCAAGGACCGGGGCGTGGACGCCATCCATCCGGGCTACGGCTTTCTCTCCGAAAACCCGGAGTTCGCGGCAGCCTGCA
>JBIIYH010000251.1:0-4279 GCA_044346905.1 Pirellulales bacterium | reverse complement strand
CGAGAGAGTCGTCGGCTCCACGGGCGGCAGCGGCTGCCGCGCCCCCCCAAGCCGAGCCCTCCAAGAAAAAACGCTCCTTTAAGGAACAGCGGGAGCTGGAAAACCTGCCGGCCTTGATCGAGACGCTGGAGACCGAGACGGCCGCGCTGCACGCGGCGATGGGGGAGCCCGGCTATTTCCGCCAGGCGGGCGACGTGCTGGCCCGCGACCAGGCCCGGCTCCACGACCTCGAATCGCGGCTCGCCGAGGCGTTCTCCCGCTGGGAAGCCCTCGAAGGGGGCGCCGCCTGACCGGCAGCGGCTGTTAGGGCAGGCTGTGCTTCAGGCTGACTTTCGCAGGCTGCCGCGGGACCGCTGCCGCCGCGGCGGCCTCAGCGGCGGATGACTGGCAACAGTGCTCGGCGCACGCCGCTGGGCGAGGATAGGTCGGCCAATGGCCCATCGGCAAGCGTCGGCCTGGCGGGGCGGATCATGAGGAGCAAGATCCGGGACCGGTCGGGCTGGATGCGGCCCGATTGTGGAGGTGCCTGTGAGCTCCCTATCCGTACTCAAGGCCGGATTTTTCTCGTTAGCGCAGACCGGCCTTAAAACCGCTCTTCTCGCGGGCCGTCCGCACCGTGGCGTGGGATCCCGTCAGAGGCTGTAGATGTCGAGTGCGGGTAGTTCCTCAGGCGAGGTCTGAGAGATCGTCCGGTCGTCATGGGCCTGGACGAGCTCGCCCCAGTCGGTGGGCGGGCCCCGGGCCGGCGAGACGGGTGGTGGCTCCAGCGGCTCGCCGAGGTGTGTCAGAATCTGCCGGATGGGCCCCGGCTCCGTGATGAACGCAATCAGCCGGATGTCGCCACCACACGCTGGACACTCAAGCGGAAACTCCTCCCCCACCCGGGCCATGGTTCTGAATCATCTTCAGGATTGAGCGGGTCAACCCCACCGCCAAGCTAGAGGTAGAGGATTATCATGGGCTGCCAGCGTCGTTCTCAGCCATGGCAGCCAGACACCGCGGGCAATACCACGCCGCTGGAGTGTTCACGGGCCTCGCTCTGCGTTTCCGGTACTTGGCACAAAGATATCTTCTGCCCTTCACAGCCGTCTTGGGCCGAAGCCGCTTGCCGGTGCGCGAGATGTCCTTGGCATGCCGGGCTCAACCCCGCAGCAGGAATACCGACTCTGCGCTCTCTGTCGCGAATCGCTCGATATCGTCTGCCCGCGATTGCAAGACCTCCGCGATCCGCCGTGTCGAGACGTTGCCCAGACACACTTGGATCACCTGCGGGGGGTGACCACGAACGAGAGCGCGGGCCAGGAAGTCGTTGTCTTTCGTGACGATCGAAAAACCTTCATCCTTCGCAAATCGCCAAATCCGCTCGTCGTCTACTCCTACGAGCCCCACATCTCGCACATGGCAACTCCCGGGAAAGCGGGGCAGGAGAATGTCGACGAGGCGAAACGATAGATTTTGGTCGATGAGCGCCTTCACGCCACCGACCCGAGAAGCCGCCGCTCACGTTCCGCCGCAAACGCTAAACAGGCCCGAATGTCTTCGCTGGTCAGTTCGGGGAAGTCGGTAATGATCTCAGCCTCGGTCATGCCAGAGGCGAGGTATTCCAGCACGTCCGAGACCGTGATCCGAAGCCCGCGGATGCACGGCTTTCCGCTCCGTTTGCCGGGTTCGACGGTGATGCGGCTGAGAAGTTCTGACGCCATACAACAGATTGTACGGTCGGCCTGAAAGTCCCGCAAAATCCCCTTCAGTTCGCGACGGTTGCAAGGAAAGCCACCGCCGCCGCGGCCAGCCACTCCCCCCGAGCGGTTGCGTTTCCGCAGGCGGGGTCTGAGGAGGCTCGATGAGTCGCTTCACTGATGGCAGCATGGAACCGCCGGGAGACGCCGCCACAGGACCCGCAGTCGGGCCTGACGAAGGCAGGCCTGCCGCGACAGCCGATCCGCTCCTCGATACCGTCGTTGGCGACGTGCGGATCGAGCGAGTCATCGGGGCAGGGGGGATGGGTCGGGTCTACGAGGGCCGTCAGCTGCGGCCGGCGCGGCAGGTCGCCGTCAAGGTGATGCGGCCCGGCACCGTGTCGGCGTCGCGGCTGCGGCGGTTCGAGTTCGAGGCCGAGTTGCTCGGCAGCCTGCGGCATCCCGGCATCGCCGCGATCCACGCCTCCGGCAGCCATCCGTTTCACGGTGAGTCGCTGCCGCATTTCGTGATGGAGCTCGTCGCCGACGGCCAACCGATCACGCGGTATTGTGAGAGCGGGCTGGCGCGGCATGCCGACGGGGCGGAACTTCCGCTCCGCCGCAAGCTCGTGGCGGCCGTTGCAGGACGGGCAGACGCCGCGGCCCTTGCAGGAGAAGGCCACGACGAGTCCCGTGCGGCACGTCATGCAGACCGCGCGGGCGAAGCCGAACCAGAGGAGCCCGCACTCGAGATAGCCGCGGAGCTCGTCCTCGACGTATCCCGGCACAGGCCGCTCGGCGGCTTCTCGCCACTCGAGCCAGCTCTCGAGGTTCTCCGACACGATCTTGTGGAGCGGCGTCTTCTCGGGCCGGCGCCGCTCGTAACGGCGGGACGCCGCGGGGCCTCCGTGCGGGCGGCGTCGGCTTCGCGCGGGAAACCCTGTGACCGCGGCGACCATGGGCGGACCGGCAGATGGACGGCAAGTGTAAACATCCGTACACTATCCATGGGACAGGGCGGTTCGCCATCCGACTACCCCGACGCGGAGCCAGGGGGCGGCGGCTGGGTGGTCCAGCGGATGCTCGCGGCCAAAGACGAGCGGCATGCGGCTGGGGCCTGCAACGGCTGGTCGCCGAACTCGAGGCCGTCGGGCAGCCGGAGCGCCCGCGGCCTTGCCGAGTGTGTGCCTAAAAGGCATACTTTGGCATGCGGTTCGAATGGAAGCCCGAGAAAAATGCCTGGCTGCGGGAGCACCGCCGAATCTCGTTCGAAGAGATCGTGGTGCATCTTGGCCGCGGCGACGTTTGGAAGACAAGTTCGCATGCGAATCCCAAGAAGTACCCGCACCAATCGATCGCCTTCGTCATCGTCGATGAAAACATCTTTCTGGTGCCGTTCGACGTTGCGGGCGATGTGATCCATCTGCGGACCATCATTCCCAGCCGCAAGGCAACGCGGCAGTACCGGCAGGAAAAAAGGAGCCGGCCATGAAACGCCCCACGACTCGGCTGAATCAGCACGAGAAAGAGATCATCGAGGCATTCGACCGCGACGAATTGGTGCTTCACGACCCGACGCCGGCGTTACTGGCGGGGTTTGCGGAAGCCGCCGAAAACACGACCCGCAAGGACCGGCGGATCAATATCCGGCTATCCGATCACGACCTTGCTGGCATCCAGCGGAAGGCGGCCGAGCAGGGTATCCCGTATCAAAGCCTGATCTCGGGCCTGATTCACCAGTTCGTCGAGGGGCAGATCGCCATCCGTTCAGAAGGGTAAAGGGTTGCCCGGTCAATGAAGGATAGTCCGGCCAATGGCACTTCCGCAGCCACTTTCGAGTTGATGAGCGGCTCGTAGAGCGGCCCGCCGCCGACATGCTCGCCTGGGATAACAGCGGGTTTTCCATCGACGCCAGCGTCCGGATCACGCTTATCGACCGCGACGTGCCGAGCTATTTTCAGAGTCTTGAACACCTGCTGCGCTCTAGCGCCCGGCCCCCCTTCGCGCTCGAGCGGCTCTCCCGGTAGGAGCCGGCTCACTTCGAACCGGAGGTTCGCAAGCGGAAGAAGGCCAGGATGGCTTCGCCCGCGTGAAGTCAGATTCTCACACACCTCGGCGACCCGCTGGAGCCTCCACCCGTCTCGCCCGCCCGGGGCCCGCCCACCGACTGGGGCGAACTCGTGCAGGCCCATGACGATCGTGGCGTCTTTCAAGCCTCACCGGACGAGTTGCCCGTGATCGACATCCACAGCCTCTGACCGCTGCCGGACGCCCGGTCACGACAAAGCCGTGAGCCCGCCGGACTCGGAGAGACTCCGCGCACAAACCGGAAAACCGCCACTTCAGAGGGCAAAGGCAGGCGGGCTGAGAGAGGTCTGGTGCGCACCCGGGAGAGGCCTGGTGCGCACCCGGGAGACAGGAGCACGCGACTCACGAGCCGCTCATCAGTCGGGCGATGCCTGCGGAGGTGCCGTTGTCCGGGCTTTTCTTCAGCCCCTCGTGCCCACGAAGATCGTGTTCCAGCTGCCGCCGGTCGGGTGCGTGCGAGCCTTCACGACCTCGACGGCGAAGCCCGCCTCCTCCAGGCGGGCCACGAACCG
>JBIIYH010000055.1:0-14190 GCA_044346905.1 Pirellulales bacterium | reverse complement strand
CCGTTATTCGCCGGATTATGCCCCGACTCGCCGGATGGACACAAGCCGGGCCGGCTGGGCAACCTGCGGGGTCTGCGGGCCGTTGGGCGGCCAGGGCATTTCCAACTTGCGTACGGACTTGACAAGTGTGTACGTCCGTACACAATGGCCCAAGGGCCGCAAGTGGTCGGCCAGGAAAGGCATCGCTGCCGTGCAGATCGTCCGACCGGCGGCGAAGGTCCGGGCCGCCAAGGCTGACAGAAGCACAGCGATGCCCCTGCGGCCGTCAAGAACGCTCGCTACCCCGCGCGGAGGATATCCTCGACGCGGCGGATGGCCTCCTCGATATCCCAGGCCGACTCGGCGAGCACGACCCTCGCCCGCGTGGCCAGCCACTCGGCCACCGTTTTTTGCGCCGCGATCACCGTCGAGTGGCTGCGGCGGCCGAAGTGGCCGCTGATCTCGGAGAGCGCCGCATGGGTGTGCTTGCGGGCCAGATACATGGCCAGCATCCGGCCGTGGTTCACGGCTCGGGCCCGGCTGCCCGACTGAAGGCCGCCGCGGTCGATCCCGAAGGCCTGGCAGACGGCCTTCTCGATGTCGGCCAGCCGCACGCTCCGGCCCCCGGCCCGCACCAGATCGGCAAGCGCCTCCTCGGCGAGGCCGAGACTCACCGGCAAGTCCAGCATCGTGCTCGCGGCCTCGAGCCGATTAACGGCACCGTAAAGCTCGCGGGCATGCCGTGTCATCGACGAGGCGACGTAGTGGACGACCTCGTCGGGCACCGCCAGGCCGCGGCCGCGACAGAGCGCGGCGACGATCTCGCGCCGCACGTCGTAGTCGGGCGGGGCGATCCGGGCGGCCATCCCACCGCGAAGTCGCGCGAGCAGCTCGGCCCCGAGTTCGGGCAGCGACTCGGGCTCCCGGTCGCAGCCGAGCACGATCTGCCGGCCCTGCCGCTGAAGGGTGTCGATCGTTTGCTGGAGCTCCTGGAGCGTGGCCCGCTTGCCCACGAAAAACTGGAGGTCGTCGATCACGAGCAGCTCCGCCGACCGGCAGGTGCGGCGAAAGCCAGGCAGGCCGCTGCCATGCAGGGCCTGGAGAAAGCCGGTGGTGAACTGCTCGGCCGCAAGGAACACCGCCGTGGTGCCGGGCCGCAGTTCGCGGACCCGGTCGCACAGCCCCTCGAGCAGATGCGTCTTGCCGACGCCACCGGGGCCGTGCACCACCAGGGGCGACATCTCCCCGGGCCTGGTCGCGGCCAACTCCACGGCGGCCAACGCCATCTTGTTGCTCGCGCCTACGACGAAGTCTGCCAGGCTCCGGCCGGCTCGCCGGCCGGTCGAGCTGGCGGGAGCCGCAGGGGCCGCAGCCAAGCCGGTCTCGGCGGGAGGCCGCACCACCGCCAGGCTGTTCGCAGCGGCCGCCACTGGATCAGCCTCGCTGACGACCGACGCCGCTGGAGCGGCCTCCCAGATAACGGTTGCCCGTGGACCCAGCACCACAGCCGCTGCCGCCTCGACGTCGCGGCGGAAGGTCCGCCGCAGCCATTCGTGCGTCAGGCCTGCTCCGGCCTGCACGATGACGCTCTTGCCGTCGTCTGTCGGCAGCCACGAGGCCTCGCCGAACCATACGGCGAACCGCTCGTCGCCGATCCGCTCCCGAACCGCCGCCCGCACGCGCTCGGCGGGCGACCGGGATTCGACGGCCGCGGACGCGACGGCTCTGCGCATGGCTCCTTCCCTGTGCACCGCGGTCGAACCGACTCCTCGGCCCGATCGAAATCCCTTCCCGCCCGTGTTCGACTCGGGTGGCTCGCGAAGCCGGCTTCCCGATCGCGACGGCGCGAGTATAGGAGTGCATGCACTGCTGTCAAACCATGACAGCACATCGCGACAAACGCAGCGGCCGCGGTCCAAGAGGCCCGTTTTCCCGCCCCATGACCGCTGCCTGCACGGCCTGCAGTTACCGGTATACTGTGGCTCCGTGGGACCAAAAAGCCGCCGCGACATGGGAGCGTTCGAGATGGGAGCAGGCGGATCACCGGCTGATTTGTTCCGAGTTGCGGCTGCTTGCCTCGTCTGGCTCGCCGCCGTCGTCACGATTCTCCCCGGCAGCAGCCTGCAGGGCGAAGAACCGGCCGCCCCCGTGACGCTTCCGGCCTTCGAGGCGGGTGACATCTCGATTGGCGAGCCGATCCCGCTGCCGTTCAAGCCGCCGGCGATGGCGCCGGCTCCGGCCGCATCGCCGGCGACGCCTTCGGTCACCCTGCCGACACCGCCGCCGGGAGTCGCCGCGCCGGCCGCCACGGCGAGTCCGCCCTCTCCCAGCGCGGCACTCGGTGCTCCCGGCAGCGGCTGGCTGGGCATCGGGGTGGCCGAGTCCAGCACGCCTGGCCGGTGGACGATCGACCGGGTAGATGCCGAGGGACCGGCGGCCGCCGCAGGCATCCGTGTCGGCGACGAGGTGCGGGCCATCAATGGCTTGCCGCTGCGGAACAGCGACGAAGTCGCCCAGGCGTTGACCGCGATCGCACCCGGGCAACAGGTCCGGCTGGCCATCGCCCGCGACGAGCAGATGACAGACGTGACGCTCGCCGCCATCCAACGGCCCCCGGCCTCTCGCGCCTGGGTCACCGCGGCGACCGCCCAGGAGCTTCCGCCCGCACCCGCCGCCGTGCTGCCGTCGCAAGCCACGGCCGCGATCGCACCACGACCGGCGGCTCCGCCGGCCTTTGCCCGCGATACTCCGCCGGCGTTTGCCTCGACCTCCGCCCCAGCTCCGCAGGCCGACCGCTGGACGGCCCCCGCGGAACCAGCCGCCCCCACTCCCTCGCCCGCGTTCACCCCCGCCCGCGCGGCCGAACCCTTGGCCGGCGGCCGTGGCCGAACGGCGCTCGGCGTGCGGACCGTTCCCATCGATCCCGGCATGCAGGCCCGGTTTGCCCTGCCCGAGGCCAGTGGCGCCTACGTAATCGGCGTCGTCGGCGAACTGCCTGCATCGAAGGCCGGCGTCCCGCCGGGCAGCGTGATCGTGGCCCTCGACCAGCGGCCGGTGCGTTCGCCCGATGAGCTGACGCGGCTGGTGACGGCTGGCCCGGTGGGTAGGCCGGTGCCTCTCGACTACGTCCTGCCCGGCGGCACACCGCGGCGGGCCGAGGTGGTTTTGCAGACGCTCGAGCAGCCGCTCGAGCAGGCGCTCCTGGGCCAAGCCGGACCGGCGGCCACGCAGGTGCCCACGCTCCTGCCGCAGCCGGCGCCGACCACGGCGCGAAGGCCCGCAGCCGCGGCAGAAGACCCGCAGGTCCTGCGGGACGAGATCCGCCAGCTCGAGGCCCGCATCGAATCGCTCGAGCGGCGGCTGCAAGCCCGCTGAAGCGGCCGTCTCAGGCGGCGGCCCGTGCGGTGTCGGTCGGCAGCCCGTGGCGGGCGAGTTCCTCGGTGAGCGGCACCCCCGGATCACCGGGCTCACGGGCCAACGCTCTGGCCACCCGCGACGGCTCCTGGCGGACGGGCTGCTGTCCCGGCCGGCGGCCGCCCGCGGTTGCCCAGGCCTCGGCCTCGTCGGAGAGATGCGAAAGCAGCGTCTCGACTCCCGCCCGGTGCTGCTCGATCCCGTCGCGATCGAGGTCCGGGGGGATGTGGATCGCACGACTCACCACGCCCCGGGCCCGTGAGAACGGCCGCGGAATCGCGAACCGATCCCAGGTGCCCGCCCGCCAGGGCCGGTCGTAGCCCATCCCCATCGCCACGATCGGGATCCCGAGCGTGCTCGCCAGAAAGACGCAGCCAGGGGCCAGCCGCCGGCGCGGGCCCCGCGGGCCATCGGGCGTGATCGTGAGATTGCCGACGGCGGCCCGCTCGGCGAGCTCCCGCAGGGCCGTCGAGCCCCCCCGAAACGTGCTGCCGCGAACCACCCCGAAGCCCATCATCCGCGCCACGCGATCCAGGATGTTGGCGTCGGCATGCCGCGAGAGCAGCATCGAGATGTTGGAGTGACCGCGGAGGCAGAGCGGCATCAGGATGTTCTCGTGCCAGAAGACGTAGATCTTCGCGCCGCGGTACCGCGGGTGCACCGGATCGACCTCCGGATCGCCGAACACCACCTGATAGTCGAGCGTGGCCATCCACTGGCGGATCGCGGCGGTCGAGACGAGCGACCAGGCGCCGATCGCGAACGGGCTCGTGGGATTCATCGCGAGAAGTCCTTCCTTGGACACGATCGGCCGCACGCGGCCGGGGAATCAGTCGCCGTACCAGATGCCTTCGAACACTTCCTCAGCCGGCCCCGTCATGAACACCGGGCCCTCGCCCGGCCACTCGAGCTCCAGCCGCCCGCCGGGCAGGTCGGCCGAGAGCCGCGGGCCGGTCCGGCCCGTGAGCAGGCCCGCCACGCAGACGGCCGAGGCGCCCGTGCCGCAGGCCAGGGTGATCCCGCTGCCCCGCTCCCAGGTCCGCATCCGGACGTGCTCGGTGGCCAGCACTTCCACGAAGTGCACGTTCACCCGCCGGGGAAACGTCGGGTGCCGCTCGATCCGCGGGCCGACCGTCTCGAGCGGGATAGCCGCCACGTCGCGGCAGTAGAGCACCACATGGGGATTGCCCATCGAGACGCAGGTCATCCGGGGGTCGAGACCGCTGGCGTCCCACCAGGGCTCGCGCGGCCCTAGCGCCTCGCAGGCGGCATCGATCACCCGTCCGCTGCCAACACCGGTGACGGGAATTTCGGCGGCGTCGAGGAGCGGCTCGCCCATCTCGACCCGCACCTGCGACGCTCTCGGCCCGGCCCGCCGGACCTCGACGGTGAGCACGCCGCGGCCGGTCTCGATGGTCACGGCGCCAGGCGGGGCGTGGCCCCGGGCGACGACCAGATGGGCCACGCACCGCACCCCGTTGCCGCACATCTCCGACTCGCTGCCGTCGGCGTTGAACATCCGCATCCGGGCCGCGGCCCGAGGGGTGGGCTCGACCAGGATCAGCCCGTCGCCGCCCACGCCGGTGTGCCGGTCGGAGATCCTTGGGGCGAGCCGGGCGGGCTCGGCCGGCGCGGGCTCTGCGAAGCAATCGACGTAGACATAGTCGTTGGCCGCGCCGTGCATTTTCACAAACTTCATCATGACTTCACTGTAGCAAACAGGGGTCCGCTGCGACGCTGCGTCTGGTTCATCGGCGTGGATCCGTGCGCATGGCCGCCCGGGCGGCGGCCGGCTCGATCCGCTGCGCCTGGAGTTTCTGCACCGCCGCGGCGAGCGTGGGAAAGGCCTCGGTGGAGGTGACGGGCTCACCCAGGGTGCCGTCGACGTGGACGAGCAGGAACTGCCCGCTCGCGCCGCCGAGCAGCCGTTTCATCGCCGGGAGCTGCGTGGCCGACTCCCCCATGATCGGCCGGAAGGTGAGCCGGATGTTGGAATCGAGGTCGACCTCGCCGGCCCCGACCAGGCTGATCGCGTCGCCCGAGAGCTCGATCGTGTCGAGATACGCCCGCGGCCCCTCGATCCGGAAGTCGACCGTGCTGCTTTCGAAGGCGGTGCGGTCGGGCGCCTTGACCCGCAGGATCTTGAGCAGCGCGACGATCACCGGCAGCTCGTAGAGATCCGCGTCTTGCAGCCGCAGCTGGCCGCGACCGGAGAGGGAGTGGGTGCCGGCCCGCGACCCGCTCACCTCGACCACGCCGTTCACCCGGCCGCTCGCCGTGGTCGGGCCGCCCGCCAAATCGGCTCCCAGCCGACCGAGGTCGGCGTCGGCGACCGCCACCGCCACGGTGAACCGGCCCGCCTCGCCAGCCGCCACGCTGCCATCGAGTTCGAGCGTGCCGCCGCCGACCCGGCCGGTGAGCCGGCGCGGCCCCCCGTCACCGCCGGCCGCCGCCGCTCCGAAGCGGGCCCCGGCTGGATCGATCACCAGCGGCCCGCGCACGCCCGTCAGCTGCAGCCCCCGGCAGATCCCGCTGTCGATCGCGATCTCACCCAGTGACCGCCAGGTGCTGCCATCGCTCGTGCCCCGCAGCCGGATCCCGCCGTGCACGTGCTCGAGCGGCACGCCCACATCGAGTGCGGCCTGCTCCAAGTCGAGCTGCATGTCCCAGGCCGCGGCCGCCGGGCCGGGCACGAGCTCCGTGCGGCCGCCGGAGAGCGCGACCTCGCGGGGGGCCGTGGAGTAGATGTCGATCGCGCCGTCCACCGACAACAGCCCCTTGAGGCGGACGCCGGCGACCGCCTCCTGCAGGCCGCCCGGCAAAGCGCGAAGCACGTCGTGGTCGGCCCGGAATCGGTCGGCCGTGAGCCGCGAGAAGGAGACGTGCCAGCCGCCATCGGACGTGAACCGACAACTGCCCTCGGTGGAGACGGTCGTCCGGGCATGCACCCCGCGGACCCCGGTGAACCGCAGCAGGCCGTCCTTCCAGGCGAGTCGTCCCCGGAGCTGCTCGAGCCGGTAGGGAAACCAGGCCGGCTCGATCGAAACGGTGTCGCCCACCGGGGTGGCCTCGAGCTCCACCTCCGTCCGCCGGTCGCCGGCGCGGTGGCGGACGCGGGCCGTGAACTCGGCCGTGCCCCGCGGATCGACGTCGTCCCAGATCCGCCGCATGCCGGGGGGCAGCGCGTCGCGAAGCTCGGGCTCGAGCACCACGCCGGTGCCCGTCAGGTGAAGCGTCAGCGTGTCGCCACCGGCCTCGTCGGGCTCCAGGCTTCCGCTGCACCTGACGATTCCGGTGTCGTTGGTGCCGGTGACGTCACGGATCGTCCACCGCCGCCCCTCCATGCGGACGCTGCCGGTCACGTTCGAGAGTGGATAGGGGAAGCCGGAGTAGGCCATGGTGCAGCGGTTGAGCCGGATTCCCAGCGTGTTGACGAAGCCCCGCTCGAGCTGCGGATCACGGTCATGCCGGAAGGCGAAGTCGACGGTGCCGGTGACCCGCAGCGTGCGGACGATGTCGGCCTGGCGGGCCGGCAGGGCGGCCAGGAGCGTCTCGTCGATCCGCATGCCTTCGCCCCGGACCTCGACGCGGCCCGGCACCCCCGGGGCAGCGGCGTCAAGCGTGCCCTCGACGTGCACCGGATGGCCGCCGGCCATGCCCGTCAGGTGCATCTTGACCGCGCCCCCCTCGTAGGTGACGGTGCCGACCGTGCGATCGACGCGGTAGGGAAAGCGGTAGTAGGTGAGCGAGACGTTGCGGCAGCGCACCGCGAGCTCCGGGGTCGTGACCCCGCTTCGCCGCACGAGCCGGCTCTGCAGATCGACCTCGCCCGCCGGCAAGAGCTTGCTCCACTGCGCGGCCAGCGAGGCCGGCAGGAACGGCTCCCAGTGGCGGCCCACGATCAGCCGCTCGGCCTCGAGCGCGAAGTCAAAGTCGGCGTCGGCGGCCCAGCCTGCCATCCGCCCCGAGGCCCGCAAGAGCGTGGAGCCGGAGTGCCCCTCCAGCCGATCGCAGGCGATGCCGGAGCGGTCGGCCTTGAACACCGCCTGGATGTCGCTGATCGCCTGCGGCAGCGAGGCGTGTTCGAAGTGCCCCGCCTCGAGGGCGCCGCCGATGGTGAAAGCGGCTGCTTCGGGCGTTGCGAGCGATCCGGCCACGGTCCAATCGAGATGGACGCGGCCCCGGAGCCCGCCCAGCTGGTCGGCCAGCGGCGCCGTGGCCGGCAGCAGGCCGCGAAGCCGCGGCGACAGTTCGAGCGCCGCGACATGGCCACCGATCGTGAAGCCGCCGTCCGCATCGACCTGCCCCTCGAAGTCGGCGCGGTCGAACAGGTCGCCCGCCACCTGGCCTCGGAGCGATGTCCGCGCGCCGGGGGCCGGGCCGGCCTCCGGCCGCAGTTCGAGGCTCACGTTCCGCAACAGAAACCGTCGCCCCGTGGCCGCGTCCTCCACCGCCAAGGTGGCATCTTCGACATCGACCGGGATGCCCAGGCCGGATCCGCGGGCGGCGAGCAGCCCGGCCACGTTCCACCCGCCGGCGGCGTCCCGCCGGGCGTTCACGACCGGACGCCGCAGCCGGATCGCCGTGATCTGCGGCTGGCCCGTCGCCAGTTCCGCCAGGGTCGTCCCACAAGTCAGGTGAATCTCGTCGATGGCGAGCATCTCGGGCCCGGCCATCGCGCCCGCTGCGGCGGCGGGCGGCCCGGCAGCCGCGAGCGAGATACCGCGAACGACGATCCCCTCCCCTTCGACAAGGCTCGCCGAGCGGACGGTCACCGCCAGGTCGGGAAACCGTTCCTGCAGCCGTTCCTCCACCCGCCGCCGCAGCTCCTCCCCGATCCGGTGCGAGTTGAGCGCAACTGCGATGATCACCGCGGCCACCGCAAGCGGCAGCGTCCAGCGGACGAGCGTCCAGAGGATGTCGGAGACGGGCTTCACGGGCGCAGCGCGGGGGAATCGGCGCGGACCTTCCGCGGCGGCGGCGGCAGCAACCGGTCGCCGACGGGAGGGCCGGGGCAAACGGTCGGGAAACTAGGGATCGCTCCGGCCCCGGGTCAACCCGCCGCGGAGGCCGCCGGCCGAGGCAAAACCCGCCATTTCTCCAGCCTGCGCCGGTTGCTATAGTCTCACCACGGGTGAGCGCCGGGGGGCCAATCCCTGTCTTCGCCGGCCCCCTGCCTTCCCGCTTCCACACCACCCGGAGCCCTCCGCATGGCCGCGCATCACGCCGAGAACCCATCCACCGCCGGCATCGTCCCCAACGCATCGCGGCTGCTGTGGGCCGGCTTCATGGCGATCCTCGCGGCCGGCGTGGGCTTCGCGATCCGCGGCGGAATCCTCGGCCAGTGGGCCGAGCAGTACGGCTTCACGCAGACCGAACTGGGCGCCATCACCGGCGGCGGCCTGACCGGCTTCGGCATCATCATCCTGCTGTCGAGCCTGATCGCCGACCGGATCGGTTTCGGGCCGCTGATGGTGGCCGCCTTCGTGATGCACCTCGTTTCGGCCGGCCTGACGCTGGCGACCGGGGCGGCCTTTGCCGCGGGCGGCAAGCCGCTCGCCTTCCAATGCCTGTTTTGGGGCATGTTCCTGTTTGCGATCGGCAACGGCATCGCCGAGGCGGTCGTCAACCCGTTGGTCGCCGCGCTGTTCCCCAAGAACAAGACCCACTACCTCAACATCCTCCACGCCGGCTGGCCGGGCGGGCTGATCCTGGGCGGCTTGGCCAGTTATTTCATGACCGGCAACGCCACCGCCAAGCCGGTCGCCTGGCAGCTGCAGATTTCGCTGTTCCTGGTTCCGGTCGTGCTCTACGGCTTGATGATGCTCGGGCAGCGGTTTCCGAAAAGCGAGGCGAGCAGCTCGGGCGTCTCGTACCGCGACATGCTCGGTGAGCTCGGGCTCGCCGGCGCTGCCGTGATCTGCTGCCTGCTGGCCCTGTTCTTCAAGAGCGACCTCGGCCTCTCCCCGCTCGTCTCGGCCGGCCTGGCGGCCGGCCTGCTTGCGTTATTCGGCGCCGCCACCGGATTTCGGTTCGGGCATCTCCTGCTCGCCTTCCTGCTGCTGGTGCAGGCGATGGTCGGCTACGTGGAGCTCGGCACCGACTCCTGGATCTCGAAGATCACCGGAGCCATCATGGCCAGCCCGGCCAACGGCCTGCTGCTGTTCGTCTACACGTCGAGCCTGATGTTCATCCTGCGGTTTTTCGCCGGCCCGATCGTCGAGAAGATTTCCCCGCTCGGCCTGCTCGCCGTTTCGGCGATCTTCGGTGCCGGCGGCCTGACGCTCCTGGGCAACGCCGAGGGGGCCGTGATGTGCGTCGTCGCCGCGACGGTCTACGGGATCGGCAAGACCTTCCTCTGGCCGACCATGCTCGCGGTCGTCAGCGAGCAGTTCCCCAAGGGTGGTGCCATCACGATCGGCGCCGCCGGCGGTGTCGGCATGCTCGCGGCCGGCCTCCTCGGTGGCCCGGGCATCGGTTTCCTGCAGGACAAGAACGCCTCGGAGAACCTGCAGGCTGCGAACGCGGCTGTCTTCGAGCGGTATCGGGCGCCACGGGAGAACGAGTTTCTCTCCTTCAAGGCGGCTGGGCTCGACGGCGCGAAGGTGGGCGTGCTCGAGGATGGCGGCAAGGAGGCGGAGCGGGCGCTCACGCTGATGAAAAAGGAGCAGGCCAACCCCGACGCGGTCGCCGCCCAGCAGCAACTGGTCGACTGGTGGACGGGCACGGCGGCCGCCACGAGCGCGGAGGACAAGCCCTTGGTCGAGGCGGCCGGACTGTTCGGGGGCCGCCAAGCCTTGAAACTGACGGCCCTGGTGCCGGCGGCGATGTTCCTCTGCTACGCGGCGTTGCTGGCCTGGTTCATGATGCGGGGCGGGTACCGCGCCCGCGGTGTCGGCCACTGACGGTCAGCCCGGCGGCCGGAGGGTGACCCGACCGCCGTCGGCGACCGAGACGCGGACGCCCCCCGGGAAGTCGGCGGTGCCTGCCGCCGCCTCCCCGCGGGCGCCGACCGCGGCCGCGAGCTGGCCGTAGTGCCGCGCCGTCATGTCCCGCCGCGGCCACCCTTCACGATCCCAGAGCCGGGCAAACAGTTCTGCGACGAGTTGGCGGTCGAGCGTTGCCAGGCCGGCGGTTCGCAGCACGACCGTGCCATCTTCCAGACGGCTGGAGTGAGCCTCGAGCAGGTGCTCCGCGGCGCTCGCGAGCGCCGCGGCCGACGCGGCGGCCTGGGCCCCGAGCCGCGCGATCGCGTCGGTGGCGGCCGGATAGGGGCCGGCCTCGCACCGCGGCAGGATCTCGTGCCGCAGGAAGTTGCGGGCATGTCGCACGTCGGCGTTGGTCGCATCCTCGCGCCAGTCCTGGCCGGTCGCCGCCAGAAACTCCCTCACGCTCCCGCGGGAGACGTGCAGCAAGGGCCGGAGGAGCGCGACGCCGTCGGCCAGCCGCCGCGACCGGCGCATCCCCGCGAGCCCCGCGATGCCGGTGCCCCGTAGCAGGCGGTGGAGGATCGTCTCCGCCTGGTCGTCGGCGGTGTGGGCCACCAGCACGTGCCGGGCTCCCGCCTCGTGGGCAGCCGCGGCCAGAAACTCGTACCGCAGCCGCCGGGCCCGACCTTCGACCCCTTCGCGGCCGGCCGCGGCCGCCACGGCGAGCCGCCGGCCGACGAACCTCACGCCCAGCCGCTCGGCAAACGTTGCCACGAAGTCGTAATCGGCCGCGGACTCGGCCCGCAGGCCGTGATCGGCGTGGGCGATCACGAGCTGTCGGGCTGCATCTGCCGGCGCCAGTCGGACGAGTCCCAGCGCGAGCGCCACACTGTCGGCCCCGCCCGAGACGCCGACCAGGCTGGGAAACGCCCAGTCGTGCGTCGCGGGCAGCCCGGCGGCGAGGGCCGCGAGAAACGCGGTCTCCGCCGGCGAGACCGGGGCGAGGCTGGGGGGCGTCGAGGACATGGGCAGGCTCCGCAGGCTGCATTGTGCCATGGCCCGCCGGCGGCCGCCCGGCGGCTGTGGCAAACGGCATTGAGCAGCCCCTCGCCACCGGCTAGCCTCCCACCCCGAACTGTTCGCCTTTCGAGGAGCCCCCCATGCACTGTCTGTCTCGTTGGCTCGCCATCCCGGCCTTGCTCGCCCTGCCGCTGGCGACCGGCTGCTCGACGCTGCTGACGGTCGCCTACCTCGTCCAGCCGGCCGACATGCCCGCCGAGTTCGCGGGCCTCAAGGGGAAGAAGCTGGCGGTCGTCTGCCGGCCGATCATCGAACTGGAGTTCAGCGACGCTGGCTCCGCCCGGGAGCTGGCCGCGCTCGTCGGCCAACACATCCAGCAGAACGTCCGCCGGGCGACCGCCGTGAGCCAGCACGAGTTGGCCCGCTGGATCGACGAGAACGCCTGGACCGACTACCAAACCGTGGGCGGCGCCCTGAACGTGGACCACGTCGTGGGCATCGACCTCGAGGAGTTCCGGCTCCACGAGGGCTCCACGCTCTACCGGGGCCGGGCCGCGGTCAACGTCCGGGTCTACGACATCAAGGAAAAGAAGGTGGTGTACCAGAAGCGGTTCGACGACTTCGCCTTCCCCGCCAACAACGCGATCCCGTCCACCGACATGTCCGAGGCCGAGTTCCGCGGCGTGTTCATCAGGATGCTCTCACAGCGGATCGCGCGGCTGTTCCACGCCTACGAGAGCCGCGACGTCTTCGCCGAAGACAGCATGACCTTCTGACGGCCTTGCCTCAGATAGGCTCGGGGTTGCCCGTGCCATCTCGCCGGACGCTCCCTCCGTCTCGAGTGGCGCAGGCTCGGGGCGGCCGGTCCCTGTCGCCCGGACGCTCCCTGCGGGCATCCTGCCCTTCGGTCGCTCCATGCTAGCTCGCTCGTATCCCGCATCCGCTTCGGCATCCTGCCTGCGCTCGCTATCAAGGCCGGCTCCAGGGAACCGGCCACCCCGAGCCGTCCAACGGTGCGCAGGGTGCGTACGTCGTCGCACGGATTCGTCTGAACGAACATCGCGCGCCACTCCGCGCACGAGCACGGCCGCCCGGAGGTGCGGCCGCCGGGCGGAGGCCCGGCAAGGCGCCAGGGGGCATGGATGCCCCTGCCGCCGTGAAATCAGGGCGGCCGCCGGGCGGAGGCCCGGCAAGGCGCCAGGGGGCATGGATGCCCCTGCCGCCGTTAAGCCAGCCCGTCGAGCTCGTCCACGAGCCCGGCGAACCGGGTCAACGCCGTGGCCACCGGCGCCGGGCTCTCGAGATCCACGCCCGCATCGCGGAGCAGGTCGAGCGGCCACTTCGACGAGCCTCCCTTGAGGAACCCCATGTAGGCGGCGAGCGCCCCCGGCACGCCCTCGGCCACCCGCTGGGAGAGCGTGATCGCGGCCGAGAGGCCCGTGGCGTATTTGTAGACGTAAAACGCCGAGTAGAAGTGGGGGATCCGCAGGCATTCGAGCTCGAGTTCCTTGTCGAGCCCGAACGCCGGGCCGAAGTAGGCGTCGAGCAGCTCGCGGTAGATGAACCGGAGCCGCTCGAGCGTGAGCGGCTCCCCCCGCTCCGCGCAGGCGTGGCTCCGCCGCTCGAACTCGGCGAACATCGTCTGCCGCACGATCGTGTTGCGAATCGAGTCGATCTCCCGGGCGATGATCGCCGCCCGCTCCGGCTTGGTCTCGGCCCGCTCGAGCAGGAGCCGCGTCAGGAGCTGCTCGTTGAAGGTGCTCGCCACCTCGGCCACGAAGATCGTGTAGCCCGAATACTGGTAGGGCTGGGCCTCGGCCGAATAGCGGGTGTGCATCGAGTGGCCCGCCTCGTGGGCCAGCGTGAACACGTGCTCGATCACGTCGTCCTGGAAGTTCATCAGGATGTAGGGATCGGAGTCGTAGGTGCCCGAGCTGAAGGCGCCCGACCGCTTGCCCGCGTTGGGATAGCGGTCGCACCAGCGGCCGCGGAGGCCCCGTTCCATCCGGGTGCAGTATTCGCTCCCCAGCGGCTGGAGTGCCGTCACGATCACGTCCACTGCCTCGTCCCAGGTGTGCTTCCGCTCGAGCTCGGGCACCAGCGGCACGTAGCAGTCGTAGTGGTGGATCTCGGGCAGCTTGAGCACCCGCCGGCGGAGCTCGTAGTAGCGATGAACGGCCGGCAGATGGGCCCGCACGGCGGCGATCAGCTGGTCATAGACGGCCAGCGGCACGTTGTCTTGAAACAGTGCCGCCTCGACGGCGCTCGGGTAGTTGCGAACCCGAGCCGCGTAGATGTCGAGCTCGTTGGAGCCCGAGAGCGTGGCGGCCAGCGTGTTGGCGTGGGCCTCGTACTGGGCATAGAACTGGTGGAACGTGGTCTTCCGCACCTCGGGCGAGGTGTCGTGGAGGAGGGTCGTGAAGGTGGCGTTGGAGAGCTCGATCCGCTCCCCCTTGCCGGTCGTGACCGAGCCGAACTTCAGGTCGGCATCCGTCAGCTGGCGGAAGGCCTTGCCGGCCGTGCCGGCGAAGGTGCCCTGCATGGCCAAGAGCTTCTCCTCCCGCTCGGAGAGCACGTGCGGCCGATTCCGCACCATGCGGTCGAGCAGCAGCTTGTAGGCCGCGAGCCCCGGCAGCTCCATCCAGGCGGCGAGCTTCGCCGGCTCGATCGCCATGATCTCGGGCCGGATGAAGCTCGCCGCCTCCCCGGCCCGCGTGGCCACGTGCTGGAAGCGGCCCGTCATCCGCTGGGCGTCGGCGGCGGCCGTGTCTTCGCTCGCCCGCAGGCTGGCGTAGGTGCCGAGCCGGTCTCCCTCGCGGTCGAAGGACAGGTCGTGGGCCAGGCATTC
>JBIIYH010000250.1:0-4289 GCA_044346905.1 Pirellulales bacterium | reverse complement strand
CATCACATCCTGGGGGTGGAGAAGCTCCCAAGGGTTTGGCTGTTCGCCAATGAAAGTGGTACGTGAGCTGGGTTCAGACCGTCGTGAGACAGGTCGGTCCCTATCTGCTGTGGGCGTACGAAACTTGCGAGGATTCTTCTTTAGTACGAGAGGATTTGGAAGGACGTTCCTCTGGTGTGCCAGTTGTCGCGCTAGCGGCACGGCTGGATAGCTAAGAACGGAACGGATAAACGCTGAAAGCATATAAGCGTGAAGCCCGCCTCAAGATCAGGTTTCGGAGGGTTTAACCCGAAAGTCCCCTGGAAGACGACCAGGTTGATAGGCCGGACGTGTACGTGCAGCAATGCACTCAGCTAACCGGTACTAACGGACGATTGCTTGACCACTCGTATCGAGGGCTTGCGAGCTCATTGACCCGCACGACGGGGAATGAGACCGAATCGCACCCATGCCGATTACCACGACCCCGTATTCGTGCCGCGAGAGCGGCACATATGGAAACTTTCCGGTGACCATATCTGGAAGGTCACACCCGTTCCCATCCCGAACACGGTAGTTAAGCTTCCAGAGCCGATGGTAGTGCCAAAAGCGCGAGAGTAGGTATCGCCGGAATTTTCTTCGCCCGCCCCGCACGGCCAAAAGCCGTGCGGGGCGTGGTTTTTTTGGGTCACCCGTTGGGCAGCCGAGACAGAAGTTCTCGGACCAGTTCCAGGGGCAGGCCGACGACGTTGGAGGGGCTGCCCGCCACGAGTTCCAGGGGCACGTGGCCGTCCTGGAAGCCGCAGGCGCCGGCCTTGCCTTCCCAGAGGCCCGTGTCGAGGTAGCCGGCGATGAATGCCTCGCTGAGGGGCGGCATGAAGAGTTCGCTCTCAGCGTGGGCCGTCATGGGCTCTCTGCACTGGCCTGCGGCGTCGATCGGCCACAGGCAAACGCCCGACACGACCCGGTGACGCCGGCCGGAGAGCGCCCGCAGCATCCGCCGGGCGTCGTCGCGGTCCCGGGGCTTGCCCAGCGGCAGGTCCTCGACCTCGCTGAGCGTGTCGCAGGCCAGAACCAGGCCCTGTGCGCCCAGGGCGATGACCGCCTCTGCCTTGGCCCTGGCCAGGCGGGTCACGAACGCCTCGAGCGACTCGGCCGGGCCGCGGGGGGAGGCTTCCGTCTCGGCCGCCTCGGGCGGGGGCACGACCACGAAGTCCCAGCCCTCGGCGCGGGCCAGTTCGGCCCGCCGGGGCGAACCGCTTGCCAGCACGATGCGACGAGGTGAGGCTTGGGGCATGGTGACACGCAAGGGATGGGCCGACCAGCGGCCGCCGCCGATCGAAATCCTGTTCGAGGATGACCATTTGATCGCGGCGGTCAAGCCGGCGGGCCTGCCCACGGCGAATGCCCCGGCGGGCCGGCCCAGCCTGTTTACCTGGCTCGAACAGCGGCTCGCGGCCGCGGACGGTGGCAAGGCCTTCGTAGGCATTGTGAGCCGGCTCGACGCCCCCGTGTCGGGCGTGGTCGTGGTGGCCAAGTCGCCCGCGGCAGCCGCCGGCCTCGCGGAGCAGTTTCGCGACCGCTCCGTCGAGAAGCGGTATGTCGCGGTGGTGGCGGGGCGGTTTCCCGCGCCGCTCGGTCAGTGGGTCGACTGGAGCGATCTGCTCGTCCGCGGGGAAGGGAAGGAGGCCTCGCGCATCGCGCCTGCCGATCCTGCCGGCCAGGAAGCCCGCACGCGGGCCCAAGTGGCACGGCGGGCCGGCGAGGTGTCGCTCGTGGACCTCGAGCCGCTGACCGGCCGGCGGCACCAGCTGCGGGCCCAGCTCTCCGCCCGAGGCTGCCCGATCGTGGGCGATCGGGCCTACGGCAGCAGGCTCCCGTTTCCCGAGCCTGGTGGCATCGCCCTGCATGCCGCGAGGCTCGCGTTCGAGCATCCGGTCAGCGGGGCCGAGATCGCCCTCGAGAGCCCGGTCGGAACGACCTGGCGGGAAGCTTTTCCAAGCCTATTTTCATCCTCACCGGCCGGCTGACGCCGGCCGGTGAACCGGCCGACCGCTGCTACACTCGGAATCCATGAGGACAGTCGACGACAAGCCCCGCCGCGACCAGCCCCGGTTCCGGGAGACGGCCCTGGCGAGCACCCTCGTGGACGAGGCCCAACTCGCGGCCGCCGCGGCGTCGCTGGCCGGCGTGCTCGACCCCGCGACCGCCACCCAGGCCGACTGGGATCAGGCATTGGCCGACCGGCTCGTCCAGGAGAAACTCCTCACGCCGTTTCAGGCTCGCGAACTGCTCGCTGGCCGCAAGCGGTTCCGGCTGGGGCAATACACCGTGCTCGACGAGGTGGCTCGCGGCGGCATGGGTCAGGTGTTCCGGGCGGAGCACGCGATGATGGGCCGCGAGGTCGCCGTGAAGGTGCTCCCCCGTGCCAAATCGACGCCGGAGAGCGAGGCGGCCTTCCGCCGGGAGATGCGGATGCTCGGCCGGCTCGACCACGAGAACCTCGTGCGGGCCTACGACGCCGGCTACGACGCGATGGTGTACTACCTCGTCACCGAGCTCGTTCCCGGCCTCGACCTCAAGCGGCAGGTTCAGAAACACGGCCCACTCGACGAGGCGACCGCGGCGTCGTTGATCGGCCAGGCGGCCCGAGGCTTGGCCTACGCTCACGAGCAGGGCCTGGTGCACCGCGACGTGAAGCCGGGCAACCTGATCGTGATGCCGGACGGCCGCGTGAAGGTGCTTGATCTCGGGCTTGCCGGCTCTCAGATCGAGGAGGAATCGAGCCGGCTGGGCCGGGTGGTGGGCACGATGGACTACATCGCCCCTGAGCAGATTCGCACGCCCGACGACGTGGGGCCCTCGGCCGACATCTACGCCCTCGGCTGCACGCTCTACTACGCCGTCACGGGGCAGGTGCCGTTTCCCGGCGGCACCCGTCGGGAGAAGATGCAGCGGCACCTCTCGGCCACCCCGACACCCGTGGGCGAACTAGCGCCCCGTCTGAGCCCCGACTTCTGCCGCTTGATCGAGGCGATGATGACCAAGGATCCCGCCGAGCGGCTCAAGTCGGCGGGCGAGGTCGCCGAGCGGCTGCGACGCTGGGCGCCAGCCGGGACTCCATGGCCGAGTAACTCGTTGAAACTGGAACGGCCTGCCGTCGAGCCTCCGCCGCTGCCCGATGATTCCTCGGGTGGCATGGCATGGCTGTCGCGGTGGAGCCGGCAGGATGCCACGCCGCGGCCTCGTGATGCAGACTCACCCTGGCTGCTGCCGGATACCGCCACGGCGGTCGAGGCCGCGCCGACGATCCCGGCAGCCTTGCCCAAGCTGGCGGAGCTGTTCGGGAGGTCCGCCGTCGCCAGAGTGCTTCGGGCAGCGCCGCGGGCTTTCGTGGCAGCGGCGATCGTGGGCCTCGCGTTCGGCGGAGTGATGGCCGCGGTACGGCAGATCGACCCGGGTCGGTTCGATGGGCTGGTCTTGGGTGCGACTCCGTTCGGCCTAGGCGGGGCTGCTTTTCTGCTGTTGTTCGCCGTGCAACTGCTGGCCGCCGCGGGCCGCCGCGGCCATCAAGATCACGGTGGGGAGAGGTAAAAGAGACCGCGAAATCAGGCCATTCATTGACAAGCCGCCCCTGCGGCCGTACGAAAAAGGCGTGTTTCCGGACGGGTAGCTCAGTTGGTAGAGCAACGGACTGAAAATCCGTGTGTCGCCGGTTCGATTCCGGCCCCGTCCACTGGATCGTAAGAGCAGGCTGGATCTGCTGACCTGCCCCCCCGCCCCCCAGCCTGATGCCGTCCGATTCGTGGGCCGTCCAGGGCCGTTCGAGCGGCTCGGCGAGATCCATCCGCAGGTCGCCTCAGGCGAAGACGGGCATTCGTCCGTTCCTCAGATACCGTGCGGACACGCGAAAACTCCCGGGCGGAGAAGCCTCCGCCCGGGAGGAAGCGAACGGTTTGCCCGACCATCGATGGCCAGATCGACCGCTGGTGAGATCGACGACTATTTGATGACCGAGGCCGTCGTGGCGACCAGCGATTCCACGGCGTTCGTCTTGGCCAAGACCGCGGTGTCGGCCGAGCCGGTGCTCGCGATCCCGCAGCAGGTCGCGGCGGGCACCACGATCTGTGAAGCGACGATCGTCTCGCAGCAGGCGGCTCAGCGGTAGACGAGGCGGCCGCAGTTGTCGTACCACGCCACCGTCTCGCACGCCGGAGCGCAACAGGACGGGGCACAACTGGTTACGCAGACCGGCTCACAGCGGACCGGCTCACAGCGGACCGGCTCGCAGCGGACCGGCTCGCAGCAGA
>JBIIYH010000249.1:0-4294 GCA_044346905.1 Pirellulales bacterium | reverse complement strand
CGGGCCCGGGGCGTGCCGGGCCAGGCCCTGACCTTCCGCAAGGTCAATGCCGCGCCGATCTCGCCGCCCGCCAGCGGGCAGACGGTCGTCTTCCACGACAGGGGCGGCACGCCGCCGGTGCCCACTTCCCAGCCGGTCACCTACTGGGCTCCGGGCACGGTGCACGACGTCTATGCCGCCTACCAGCACCGGATCGCGGTCAACGGCCTGGCCTACGGCTATGCCTACGACGACCAGGGGGGCATGTCGTCCACCTACACGGCCAACGGCACTCCGGCGCTCAACGGCTACCTGTCCAAGGTGACCGTGGGGGGGCTCCGGTGGGGCACGGTCGGCAACCCGCGGGCCACCGACGGCACGGCCAACACGCGGGCCACCGGCATCGCGATCGCGCCGGTCCCGCAGCAGATTCCGATGACCCCGACCAGCGGCAGCATCATGTTCTCGCTGGCCCAGACCACGCTCTCGGTGCAGGTGATGGCCCGGGATACGACGACGCAAGCCGCGTTCCCCGCGTTCGGCTCGAAGAACTGGACGGTGAAGGTGGTCGGTGGCCCCGGCAAGGCCCTGCCGGGCATGCTGGGCAAGAGCTTCCCCGTCTCCTACCTGAGCGGTCAGGCTCAGGTGACGCTGGCGGGGTCCGCACCGGTGACTGGCAACACCTACACGGTCAACCTCCAGCTCATGAACGGCAGCACCGCGGTGGGCGGCCCACAGAGCGTGACGTTCACGGCGTATTGAGGGGCGGCTCGAGCCGACCGAGGTATTGGCCGGCACGCCGCCGGCCACCCCGGCTCGCACCGGTTCGCGCACGCGAACAGGGGCCGCGGGTTTCCAACCCGCGGCATCCGGCCTCCGACGGCCCCGGGTTGCAGGCCCCGGTTTTCCTGCGATATTTCCGGCTCCGGGTCCCGCCCAGCCGCGACCCGATCCCCGCCCCGGCACGAGGCTCACGCGCCATGAAGATTCACGAGTTTCAGGCCAAGGATCTCCTGCGTGCCGCCGGCGTGCCCGTCCTGGCCGGCAAGGTCGCGAAGACGCCCGCGGAAGCAGCCGCCGCCTACACGGCTCTGGGCACGCCCGTTTGCGCGGTCAAGGCCCAGATCCATGCCGGCGGCCGCGGCAAGGGGCAGGTGCCCGGCACCGGCCAGCGGGGCGTGGAGCTCGCGAAGAGTGCCGCTGACGCCGAGCGGATCGCCAAGGGGCTTTTGAACCAGACGCTCGTCACGATCCAGACCGGCCCCGCCGGCCAGACCGTGCGGCAGGTGTTCGTCGAGAGCGGCTGTGCGATCGAGCGGGAACTCTACTGCGCGATCCTCGTGGACCGGGCCGCCCGCTCCCCCGTCCTGATCGCCAGCACCGCCGGCGGCATGGACATCGAGGAGGTCGCGGCCAAGACGCCGGAGCTCATCCTCTCCGAGCCCTTCGATCCCGACCGCGGCCTGGCCGGCTGGCAGGCGCGGCTCTTGGCCTCGAAGCTCGGCCTGCCCACGGCGTCGTGGCGGCACGCCGAGACATTTTTCCGGAAGCTCTGCCAGGCCTTCGTCGATCTGGACGCCTCGCTCCTCGAGGTCAACCCGCTCGTGCTCGCGAAGGACGGCACGCTCGTGGCGCTCGACGCCAAGATGACCTTCGACGACAACGCGCTCTCTCGCCACAAGGATCTTGCCGCGCTCCGCGACGAGGCCGAGGAGGAGCCGGCCGAGATCCGGGCGGCGGCCGCGGGCCTCTCCTACGTCAAGCTCGACGGCACGATCGGCTGCCTGGTCAACGGGGCCGGCCTGGCGATGAGCACGATGGACCTGGTCAAGCTCCACGGCGGCCAGCCGGCCAACTTCTTGGACGTGGGCGGCGGGGCCGACGTGAAGCAGGTCACCGAGGCCTTCCGGATCATCCTCTCCGACCAAAACGTCAAGGCGATCCTGGTCAACATCTTCGGCGGCATCATGCGGTGCACGACGATCGCCACCGCCCTGGTGGAGGCCTCCAAGACCATCGGCTTCACGGTGCCCTTGGTCGTGCGGCTCGAGGGCACGGAGGTCGCCGAAGGCAAGAAGATCCTGGCCGAGAGCGGCACGGCCATCATCACCGCCGACGGCCTGACCGACGCCGCCAAGAAGGTCGTGGCCGCCGCCGGCCAGGCCTGATCCCACCCTCCCGTTCCACCCGAGCCCAGGTTTCGCTTTCACCCATGAGCATCCTCGTCAACCGCGACACCCGCGTCATCTGCCAGGGCATCACCGGGAAAGTCGGTGAGTTTCACACCCGGGGCTGCCTCGACTACGGCACCCGGATGGTGGGCGGCGTGACGCCGGGCAAGGGGGGCGAGACCATCGCCGACCTGCCCGTCTTCAACACCGTCGCCGAGGCCCGCGACGCCACCGGCGCCAACGCCACGATGATCTTCGTGCCGCCGGCCTTCGCCGCCGACGCGATCCTGGAGGCGATCGGGGCCGGGATCGAGCTGGTGGTGGCGATCACCGAGGGGATCCCGGTGCTCGACATGGCCCGGGTGCTGCCGGTCTTGAAGGATTCGCAGAGCCGGCTGATCGGCCCCAACTGCCCGGGCGTGATCACGCCGGCGGAGTGCAAGATCGGGATCATGCCCGGCTACATCCACACGCCCGGCCATGTCGGCGTGATGAGCCGCTCGGGCACGCTGACGTATGAGGCCGTCTGGCAGCTCACGCAGCTCGGCCACGGCCAGAGCACCTGCGTGGGCCTGGGGGGCGACCCGCTCGTGGGCTCATCGTTCATCGACATCCTGAAGCTCTTCCAGGCCGACCCCGACACCCACGCGATCCTGATGATGGGGGAGATCGGCGGCAGCGCCGAGGAGGAGGCGGCCGAGTTCGTCAAGCACCACGTGACCAAGCCCGTGGCCGCCTTCATCGCCGGCCGGACGGCCCCGCCGGGCAAGCGGATGGGCCATGCCGGGGCGATCATCTCCGGCGGCAAGGGCACCGCCGAGGCCAAGCTCGCCGCCCTGGCCGACGCCGGGATCGAGATCGCCGACAGCCCGGCCGATATGGCCGCGGCGCTCGTGCGGGCTGTCGAAAAACGCCGCAGCGGCCGATAGACACTTGGGACCTGGAGCCCGGCGACCGCGAACTGGCGGCGGCCCGGGTGCGTAGGTACGGTATTCCAAGAGGCCTGCAGGCCGGTCCCGGGGCGGGATCGCGGCGGCCACCCCCCGTCAGGATCCGGATTCATGCGCCGCACCCGCCGCCGTCAGCGTCGCTTCGGGCACGTCGAGCCGCTCGAGACCCGCCGCCTGCTCGCGGTGGACGTGATCCAGCCACTGCCGAACTTCGCGGTCGATGCCGGCGCCGCGTCGGCGGTGATCGACCTCGACGCGGCCTTCGACCTGGCCGGAGTCACCGGCACGGTGGTCCGGTTCGCGAACAACGTCGGGGCCGACGTCTACGCGGAGCTGTTCGACGCCCCAGGCGACGGCCGCACCCGCACGACGCCCCTGACCGCGGCCAACTTTCTCGCCTACCTCGATGCCGGCCGCTACACCAACACGATCGTCCACCGCTCCGTGGCCGGCTTCGTCGTCCAGGGGGGCGGCTTCGCGGTCACCGACTCGGGCGTGAATCTGGTCGATGCGATCCCGCAGTTCGCGCAGCTGCAAAACGAGCCCGGCAACACGAACATCCGCGGCACGATGGCGATGGCCAAGCTCGGCGGCAACCCCAACAGCGCGACCAATCAGTTTTTCTTCAATCTGGCCGACAACTCCGACACCCTCGACGCCCAGAACGGCGGCTTCACCGCCTTCGCCCGCGTCCTCGGCAACGGGATGACGGTGGTCGACGCGATCGCGGCCCTGCCGCGGTACAACTACGGCTCGCCCTTCGACGAGCTGCCCGCGATCGGTCTCGCCAACCCGGATGCGATCGCCCGCGAGAACCTGGTCACGATCACGTCGGTGAGCCGAGTCGGCGAGCTCGTCTACACCGCGACCTCGAGCGACGTCGGCGTGGCGACGGCCACCGTCGGGGCTGACGGCAGGCTCACGATCGACTATGCCGACGCCGGCAGCGGCACCTCCACGGTCACGGTGCGAGCCGCGTCGGTCTTCGATCCGACCGATTTCACCGAGCGGCAGTTCACCGTCACGCTCAACACGCCCACTCCGGACCCCGACCCCACTCCGGACCCCGACCCCACTCCGGACCCCGACCCCACTCCGGATCCCGACCCCACTCCGGATCCCGACCCCACTCCGGACCCTGACCCCACTCCGGACCCTGACCCCACTCCGGACCCTGACCCCACTCCGGACCCC
>JBIIYH010000247.1:0-4311 GCA_044346905.1 Pirellulales bacterium | reverse complement strand
CCCTGGGGACGATCACGTTGGGAAAGGGACCCACGACGCTCGTGCTCCGCGCGACGACGATCCCGGGCGGCTCTGCCGCCGACGTGCGTCGCCTCGTCCTCCGCCCCGCCCAGTCCCCGTAAGCCTGGCTCGAGCCCCTGGGGGGCCGGGAATCTCCGCCTGCGGGCCGGAAAAGTCAGACACCGGGCGGTCCTGGAGTCCCGGCACACCCGGTCCGGGGGGCTATACTCGGCGTTCCAGGACGGGACCCCGGGGAACCGTCGCCTCGCGAACCATCCGTCCGCCCGCTTCGTACCGTCGATGGATCTGCACGAGTCACGCTCCGGCGTTCATTCCGGCTCCCCCCCGGCGGGGAGCGGGGCGGTCGTCGATGGCGACAGCGACGAGGAACTCCTCCGCCGCTGTCGGTCGGGGCGGGATCCGGCGGCTTTCGAGTCGCTCGTGCGGCGGTACGAGATCGAGTTGTTCAGTTACCTGCGCCGCTATCTCGGGAATGCCGAGATGGCCGAGGACGTGTTTCAGGCGACGTTCCTTCAGGTGCACCTGAAGCAGGACCAGTTCGAGGAAGGACGCCGGTTCCGGCCATGGCTCTACACGATCGCCACCAACCAGGCCATCGACGCTCAGCGCCGCAACAAGCGGCACCGGATGGTGAGCCTCGACAATCGGGCGGGCGACGACGACATCGGCACGCTCGTGGACATGCTCGCCGGCAACGGCCAGACCGCCGCCGAGCAACTCCAAGCCGAGGAGGCCCGCGACTGGGTCAGGTCGGCCGTGGAGGAACTGCCAGAGCCGCTCCGCGCCGCGCTCGTGCTCGTCTATCACCAGGGCATGAAATATCGGGAGGCAGCCGACGTGCTCGGCATCCCGGTAGGCACGGTCAAAAGCCGGCTGCACTCGGCCCTGCTCAAGCTCAACGAATCCTGGCAACGCAGCGGCCGCAGCGCCGCGGGGGCGGATCACGAATGAGAGGCCTCGCACCATGAACGTTCCCGGAGCCCACGCCGCCATGAGAGAGCAACTTGTTGGCTATCTCTTCGACGCTCTCGACGAGAGCGAGGCCCGCGAGGTCGAATCGACGCTCGCCGATTCCCAGGCCGGGCCGCCGTTGCGGCAGGATCTGGACCGCCTGCGACGGGCGGTGCTGCCGCTGGTCGCCGATCGCCGCCCGCTCGACCCGCCGGCCGGGCTGGCCTCCCGGACCCTCGCCTTCGTGGCCGCGCAGTCGCGGCCCGCCACGGTGCCGCTGCGGCCGATGACGCCGGCGACCGACGCCGTGATGCCAGCCGGTCGCAGAAGCGTGCTCGACCGGCTGCTCGTGGCCGCCTCGGCGGTCGCCGCCTGCATTCTCGTGGTGCCGCTCGTGGCCGACGCGATCTCCGATTCCCGGGCCCGTCGGGTCGAGCGCCGGCTACAGACCCTCTCGGCCTCGATCCACGGGTATGGCGCGAGCCACGGCCTGTTGCCGACGCCTCCGGATGGCGGGCCGCTCTCGCGGGCCGGCCTCTACGCGCCGACCCTCGTCTCCGAACATCGCCTGGTGGCCGACGACGGCACGCTGCTCGTACCCGGCTCGGACCTCGACCGGCGGGGAGACCATCGCATCCCCACGCTCGCAGAACTCGAGGCGGCGGTCGGCACGCCGCAGTTCGACGAACTCGTGCGAACGATGGGGGGCGATTTCGGCTACACGCTGGGTCATCGGGGGGCCGATGGAAGGCTCGAGCCCAACCGCGACCAGCGGCGCACGCACCACCCGCTCGTGGCCGACGCCCCCGCCACCTGCTGCGAGAAGAGCGAGAACCACCCGGACGGGTTTCATTACATCCTGTTCGAGGACGGCCACTTCGAGCGGCTGCGGGCCGACGGCATCCACCGCGACAACGACCATCTGTACCGCAATCACGAGGGCGACGTGGCAGCCGGCGTTGATCCCGATGACGCCGTGATCGGCGACTCCCATCACCAGCCCTGAGGCCTCGATCGCGCCCTGGCTGACTGTAGCGACGTCTTGGCAAACCAGACGACGGAGGCGAAGGGGGTCGGCGAACGCTCGAGGAGCCTATGGCCGCTTCGGCCATCAGCGACAATCTGAAAGACCGCGAAGCGGCGACTTTTGCCGCCCCCGAGCCGGTGATATCCGTAAACCGGATGTGGTCTAGCGGCCCAGGGCCCGCTTGGCGGCGGCGGCCACCGCGGCGGCGGTGATCCCGAAGTGCTCGTAGAGTTTGCCGGCCGGCGCCGAGGCGCCGAACGAGTTCATCCCCACGAAGATCCCCCGGTCGCCGAGCCACTTCTCCCAGCCGAAGCCGCAGGCCGCCTCGCAGGCCACCCGCGCCGTGACGGCGGCGGGAAGCACGCTCTCGCGGTAGGCGGAGTCCTGTTCGGCGAAGAGGTCCCACGAGGGCAGGCTGACGACGCGGGCCTTGATGCCCTCGGCGGCGAGCGCGGTGGCGGCCTCGAGGCAGAGGGGCAGTTCGCTACCGGTGCCGATCAGGATGCAGTCGGGTTTGCCCCCCTCGGCTTCCTTCAGCACATAGCCGCCGCGGGCCACTCCCGAGGCGGGGCCCATGCCCGTGCGGTCGAGCGTGGGGATGTTCTGCCGCGAGAGCACGATCACCGCCGGCCGGTCGGGCCGGCCCATCACGACCCGGTAGGTCTCGGCCACCTCGTTGGCGTCGCCGGGCCGAAACACCGAGAGCCCGGGCACGGCCCGGGCGCTGGCGAGCTGTTCGATCGGCTGATGGGTGGGGCCGTCCTCGCCCAAGCCGATCGAGTCGTGCGTGAGCACGTAGATCACGCCGAGCTCCCCGAGCGCCGAGAGCCGCAGGGCGGGCTTGAGGTAGTCGAAAAACACGAAGAAGGTCGCGCAGTAGGGCCGCAGGCCGGAGAGCGCCATCCCGTTGCAGGCGGCGGCCATGCCGTGCTCGCGGATCCCGAAGTGCATGTTGCGGCCGCCGTAGTGGCCGTGGCCGAAGCTGCCGGCATCCTTGACGAGCGTCATCGTGGAGGGGGCGAGATCGGCCGAGCCTCCCAGGAACCAGGGCACCGCCTTGCTGATCGCCTCGATCACCTTGCCCGACGAGACGCGGCTGGCGAGCCCCTTGGGGTCGGCGGGGAACGACGGAATCGCCGCGTCGCAGGCGGCCGGCAGCCTGCCGCCGAGAAACTCGCCCAGTTCCGTGGCGGCGGCGGCATCGGCCTTGCGATACGCCTCGAGCGATCCCTCCCAGGCCCGACGGGCCTGGCTCCCGCGGTCGCCGAGCGTGGCGGTGAACCGGGCCGGCACCTCCGGCGGCACGAGGAAGCTCGCGTCGGCCGGCCAGCCATAGGCCTGCTTGGCCCCCTTGATCTCGTCGGCGCCCAAGGGCGCCCCGTGCGAGGCATGCGAGCCGGCCTTGGTCGGGGCGCCGTAGCCGATCACGCTCTTCACGATCACGAGCGTGGGCTTTTTCTTCTCGGCCTTGAATGCCTCGAGGGCCCGCTTCAAGGCCACCGTGTCATTGGCATCGGCGACCTGCACGACCTGCCAGCCCAGCCCCTCGAACCGCCGACCCACGTCCTCGCTGAAGGCCAGCTCCGTCTCACCTTCGATCGTGATCGCGTTGTCGTCGTAGATCCAGCAGAGGTTGTCGAGCCCGAGGTGGCCGGCGAGCGAGGCCGCCTCGGCGGCCACGCCCTCCATCAGGTCGCCGTCGCTGCAGAGCACGTAGGTGTCGTAGTCGAAGAGCACATGGCCGGGGCGGTTGTAGCGGGCGGCCAGCCACTTGGAAGCCATTGCCATGCCCACCGAGTTGCCGCAGCCCTGGCCGAGCGGCCCGGTCGTGGTCTCGATCGCCGCGATCAAGTGATGCTCCGGATGGCCGGCGCAGACGCTGTCGAGCTGGCGAAACTTCTTGATCGCCTCGAGCGACACGGCCAGCTCGTCGTGGCCGGCCTCGCCGGGACGCCCGCCGCGGACGCCCGCCAGGTGGAGCAGCGAGTAGATCAGCATCGAGGCGTGGCCGCAGGAGAGCACGAACCGGTCGCGGTTGGGCCAGAGCGGGTCGGCCGGGTCGTACCGCAGGAAATCCTTCCACACCGTGTAGGCCACCGGCGCCAGGGCCATCGGGGTGCCGGGGTGGCCGCTCTTGGCAGCCTCGACGGCGTCCATGGAGAGGGTGCGGATCGTGTCGATGGCGAGGCGGTCGATGTCGGTCGCGGGCATGCGTGCTCCTTGGCTGGCGGGTTGACGGCGGGAGTGTAGCAAACGCGGGCCTCGTCGGATGAGCAAGCTCGGGATTGCCTGACCCCGTCGCCCGGACGCTC
>JBIIYH010000054.1:0-14311 GCA_044346905.1 Pirellulales bacterium | reverse complement strand
TGAAGCCGGGGGCCACGGCGTTGACCGTGATCTTCCGGCCGGCGAGTTCCTTGGCGACGGTCTTGGTGAGGCCGACCAATCCGGCCTTGGAGGCCGAGTAGTTGGCCTGGCCGGGATTGCCGATCAGGCCCGAGACGCTGGCCACGTTCACGATCCGGCCATACCGCTGCTGCATCATCGGCCGGCTGGCGGCCCGCATGAACAGGAACGGCCCGCGGAGGTTGGTGGTGAGCACCGTGTCCCACTCATCGTCACTCATGCGGGGCAGGAGCGTGTCGCGGGTCACGCCGGCGTTGTTGACCAGGATGTCGAGCCGACCGAGTTTCTCGACCACGGCATCGACCACCTGCTGGATGGCCTCGGCCTGCATCACGTCACAGGGAAAGACTTCGGCCTTGCCACCGGCGGTCGTGATCGCGGCGGCCACCTCCGCCAGCTTGTCGGCCGAGCGGGCCACGAGCGCGACGGTGGCGCCGCTGGCGGCCAAGGCCTCTGCGATCGCCCGGCCGAGCCCCTGCGAGGCGCCGGTCACGAGGGCCACCTGCCCGGCCAGATCGACCTTGATCCGCCCCTCCGGCTGCGTCTTCTTCTTCGCGTCGCCCGCTTCCGCCATCAGAGAACCTCCGGATCGAATGTCGTTTTTGGCCGCCGTCAGTCGAGCACGCCGCTCGTGGCGACGGACCGGTCGATCCGCTTCATCAAGCCGCGGAGCACGCGGCCGGGACCGATTTCCCACACCGAGCGGACGCCAGTGGAGAGGATGTATGCCACGGAGTCGTGCCACTCGACAACTCCGACCACCTGCCGCGCCAAAAGCCCGCGGATCTCGGCGGCATCCGTGTGGGGCCGAGCATCGACGTTGCTGACCACGGGAATCCGCGGCGGACGAAACGCGGCCCGGGCCAGGGCCGCGGTGAGCCGCTCGACTGCGGGCTGCATCAGCGGCGTGTGGAACGCCCCGGCCACCTCCAGCCGGACGCACTTCATCGCCCCGGCGGCGGCCGCGGCCTCCTCGAGCCGCCCGCAGGCGTCGCGGTCGCCGGAAACGACGATGTTGCCGGGGCAGAGCACATTGGCCACCTGGAGAATCCCGCCGCCCCGGCAGGCGTCGCAGAGGGCCAAGACGGCGTCCCGCTCCATCCCCAGCACGGCCACCATCCCGCTCGGCGCCGCCTCGGCGCAGTCCTGCATCGCCCGGCCTCGTTCGGCGACGATCCGCACCGCGTCGTCAAACTCCAGCGCCCCGGCGAACACGAGCGCGGTGTACTCGCCGAGCGACAGCCCGGCCGTGATGGTGGCGGCATCGAGCGGCGCCGGGTCACGGGCCCGCTGCACCTCGAGCGCCGCCAGGCTCGTCACGAGGATCGCCGGCTGGCTGACAGCGGTGGTATTGAGCCGCTCGTCCGGGCCCTGGCGGCAGAGTTCGAGGAGGTCGTAGCCCAGGATCTCGGAGCCGCGGGCGAAGAGCCGGGCGGCGGCCGGATGCTCGGCGACCCAGTCACCGGCCATGCCCACCGTCTGGGCGCCCTGGCCGGGGAACAGCACGGCGGTCGGCGAGGAGCCTGCCGGGGAATCGCCCAAGGGGCTACTCCTCGGTCTTGACCACGGGGCGGCCCATGTAGTGGCCGCAGGTCTCGCAGACCCGGTGCGTGGGCACCGCCTTCCCGCAGGTGGGGCAGAAGGTCAGCTGCCGGGGCGTGAGGAAATCGTGGGCCCGACGGGAGCGGGTCTTTTGGTTCGACTGACGTCGCTTGGGAACGGCCATGGGGCACCTCGGGGAAGGCTCGTAGCGTAGCGTCGAACGGGATCGCGGGCAAATGGGTGCCCGAAACGCCGCGGCGTTGGCGAGGTTGCCGGAACTGGAGCCACACGCTCCCGGGCGTCTTGCGTGCAGGCTCGGGGTGGCCGGTCCCTGTCGCCCGGACGTTCACTTCGGGCATCCTGCCCTCCGTTCACTCGATGCTGGCTTCGCTCCGGCATCCTGCCTGCGCTCGCCATCAACGCCGGCTCCAGGGAACCGGCCACCCCGAGCAGTCCAACGCTTGATGAGGAAGCAGACAGCCGGATTCGTCTGAACGCCCGCCACGTGTTGCCTCGATACAAGCCCCCCGGCGCGAGCCGGGGGGATGACGCAAACCATGCCGTTCTGCGTTTGGCCGCCTTGGCTCTCGTGGAGTGGCGGGCGGCATCCCCCTTGCTCGCGCAAGGGGGCTTCTATGCCAGGGATCGCGAACGGTGATTCGTCTGCACAAACGCAGCGTGCCAGAAACGCGCACGAGCACGGCCGCCCGGAGGTGCGGCCGCCGGGCGGAGGCCCGGCAAGGCTGCAGGGGGCATGGATGCCCCTGCAGCCTTGAAGTCAGAACAGCCGGCCGCGGGTGGCCGGCGTGCCCCCCAAGTGCTCGTCGCCCTTGGGCGTGAGCTTGCGGCCGCGGGGGGTGCGGATCACCAGCTCGCACCGCAGCAGGAAGGGCTCGACATCGTCTTCGAGCGTGTCGGGGGCGGAGCTCATCGTGTGGGCGATCGCTTCGATGCCCACCGGTCCGCCGGCGAAGACCCGCTGGATCGTCTCCAGATAGCGGCGATCGAAGCCGTCGAGGCCGAGCTCGTCGATGCCCTGCATCGCCAGGGCGACGCGGGCGATGTCCACGTCGAGCCGGCCCTCGGCGCGGCTCGTGGAGTAGTCGCGGATCCAGCGCAGGCGGTTGTTGGCCAGCCGGGGTGTGCCGCGGCTGCGGCGGGCGATCTCCCAGGCCGTCTCGTCGTCCATCGGCATCTGGAGCTTGCCGGCCGAGCGATGCACGATCTCGGCCAGTTCCTCGGGGGAGTAATAGTCGAGGTGCTCGCGGATCACGAACCGGTCGCGAAGCGGGGCCGAGAGCAGGCCCGAGCGGGTGGTCGCCCCCACGAGCGTGAACGGCTTGAGCGGCATGTTGATCGTGCGGGCCGCCACGCCGTCGCCGAGCGTGATGTCGATCCGGAAATCCTCCATCGCCGGATAGAGAAACTCCTCGACCGCGATCGGTAGCCGGTGGATCTCGTCGATAAACAGCACCGAGCCCTCGGCGGCGTTGGTGAGGTAGGGCAGCAGATCCTTGGGAGCCGAGAGCGCTGCGCCGCTGGCGATCTGCAGGCTCACGCCCAGTTCGTTGGGGATGCAGGTGGCGAAGGTGGTCTTGCCCAGGCCCGGGGGGCCGTCGAGCAGGATGTGGCCGAGGGTCTCGCCCCGCTTTCGCGAGGCGTCGATCGCGATCTCGAGCCGCTCGTAGACGGCTCGCTGGCCGATCATCTCCGCCATCCGCTGGGGCCGCAGGGCGCGGTCCTCTGGCAGCGGCTCGGCAGGCCCTTGGATCGACGGCTCGCGGAAGGATTCCATGGGACGATCGCTCCGTGTTTTGATTGACTTCGGAAGTCTAACGGTTGGCACCGCCCGGGACGGCAGCTGTCTCGTCGCAGTGGGAATCGCGGCCACCCGCTGCGGGGTGGCTCGGCCAAGGTGGCTGCGCTTGAAAATCCTGAGTCGCGATTCCCAAAAGCTCCTCGAGCAGCCGCCGATCCCGGGCTCATTCGGTGTTCGGCTGGGGTCCATGGGGTCGCCGGGGGTGGAAGCCGGAGGAGCCCTGAAGATTTCGCGGCGTTGACGTGGCAGCGGCGGGAACGGTGGCAGCGAAATATTCCAGGCGCCGGAGGCTTTCACCCCCGGCGACCGGTTGTCGCGAGCGTCAGCGCGGCTTGTGCATCTGCCGGTAGATGGCCTCGAGGGCTTCCTGAACGTCCTTGGGCTTCTTCTTCTCGCCCCGGAGCGTGTCCACGAGCCGGCGGGCCTCGGGGTCGGAGTGGCCGAGCGACCGCAACACGTCGAAGGTCTCGGAGAGCACGTCGGCCGCGGCGCCCGCCTCGCCGGGGGCCTCGCGGGCCACGAGCAGGGCGAACTTCGGCATCCGTCGCCGGAGCTTGGCGATCATCCGCTCGGCCGTGGCGGCGCCGATGCCCGGCAGCCCGGACAGGCTCTTGGCGTCCTGCTCCTCGATCGCAGCGGCGATCTCGCCGACCGGCCGCACGATCGCCCGCAGGGCCTTGCGCACGCCCACCCCATCGACCTCGCAGATCAGCTCGAAAAACTCCCGCTCAACTTCCGAGAGAAAGCCCACCAGCCGGGGCACGAGATTGCCCCGGGTCGGATTGCCCTCGAGGTATTCGAGCGTGTGGAGCACGACCGGCTGACCGATCTTCGTCTGGAGGCTGCGGCGGACGAGTTCGGTGACCAGCACCTCGTGCACCATCGGCCCCACGGCCACCTCGACCGCCGTCGGCTCGACCCGTTCGAGCGTGCCTGAAACCCGTGTGATCATGCCCGGCTGCTCCGAATCCGCACCGTTCCCGTGCCGAAAAACAAGGGCCGCAGTCGGAGGTGCCAGTCGGCCAGCGCCACGGCCAGCGCGTCGGCGGCGTCGGCCGGCTCAGGCTTCGACGCGAGGGCGAGTTCCCGCTGCACGGCCGCCTGGATCTGCTCCTTGCCGGCGTGGCCGCTGCCGGTCAGGGCGCTCTTCACGCGATTCGGCAGGTAGTGGTGCACGGCCAGGCCGGACTGCGCCCCGGCCAGGCAGATCACGCCCCGGGCGTGGCCCAGGAGGATCGCGGCCTTCGGGAATCGGGCATGGGCGAACACCTGCTCGATCGCCATGGCCGAGGGGGTGAACGCCTCGAGCACCTCGCGGACGCCGGCATGGATGGTGGCCAGCCGCGTCTCGAGCGCTTCGCCCCGCGACCGGACCGTGCCGGCCTCGACGAGCTTCACGCTCGCCCCATGGCACTCCACGATCCCGTAGCCGGTGACATTGAGGCCGGGGTCGAACCCGACGACGCGGTGGATGGTGGACGCCCGTTCCATGCCGGGAGCCTAGCGGGCGGGTCGCCAAACGCCCAAGAGCAGTCGCGAGCGGCCGTTTCGTCGGCCTGGAGTCCGGTCACGCCGTGACCGGATCACGCTGGACACAACGTCCTGGGGGCCGCGGGCTCGGGGTTGCCCGTGCCATCTCGGCGGACGCTCGCTTCGGCCATCCTGGCCTGCGCTCGCTCGGAGGAAACCTCGCTTCGGCATCCTGCCTGCGCTCGGTTTCCTACGCCGCCTCCATGGCACGGGCAACCCCGAGCAGTCCAAGGTGCGCGGCGTCCGGAACGTCACTCATCGCGCAAGGGGCCGCCGGGGGTGGAAGCCGAAGGAGCCTGGAGATTTCGCCCAGTTGACGTGAGCAGCGGCAGGTGGCGTGTTGCGAAATATCCCAGCGACGGAGGCTTTCACCCCCGGCAGCCCACCCCGTTTGGTGCACCATCCCTCGCCATTCCGACCGCCAGGCGGCACGCCAAACCGCACTACACCCCGCTGGGCTCGAACCAGCAACCTTCGGTTCCGTAGACCGATGCTCTATCCAATTGAGCTAGGGGTGCGTCGCTCGAAGGATACCGCGCCCGCGGCCGCGTACCAAGATTGACCGGGAAAGACCTGTGATTCACACGCCGACAGCGCCCGTGGTCGATGCGCCCTGGGGCACGAGGAAGCCTTCCTTGTCCACGTCCAGGGCGTCGGGCAGGAGGGTGGCGCCGGGAGTCGAGCCAGCAGGGCAGGGGGCCAGCGCCGAGATCACGAGCGTGGCGTCGGCGTCGTCGGGGATGCCCGCGGTTGCGAGCGACGGCAGGCCCAGCGGGGGCCGGAGCGAGGCCCGGGGCCAGACCACGCCGCCGTTCAGGACGCGGCCGAGCGTGTCGGGCTTGCAGGTGATCTCGAAGTCGCCGGCCGCACGGGCCGGGGGCGTGTTCATCGCCACGAGACAGCCGGCCTCCCGCGGGCAATAGGCCACCACCGGCTCGATGCCATGCGCCGCCTGAAACCGCTCGGCGGCGTGCCGGGCCCAGGGCAGGTCCGCCGCCGAGCCGATCGGCATCACGATCGCGGCGAGGTGTTCGGCGAGCCGCGAGTGGCCGGCCGGCTCGGCGGCAAGGGCCTCGACCTGCTCGACGCGGGCCAGCCAGATCGTGGCCCGCGTGGCGGCGAGCGTGCGGGCGATCTCGCCGGCGGGGCTCGCGGCGTCCAGCGGCGTCGTGACGATGCCGAGCAGCAGCTTGGCGTGAGTGCCGAGCGTGGCCGCAAGCGGGTCGCCGGGGGCGAGCGACACGACGAGCTTGTCTTCGCGGCGCAGGAGGCAGGCACCATCGAAGGCTTCGGCCTCGGCGCAGGCAGCGGCCCAGTCGCCCCGGTCGCCCCTGAAACTCCGCGGCGGGCGGCGGTCTGCCATCCGGCGGCGAACGACCGTGGCCGTGAGCTCCTGAAGCGCGAGCCTCGCGAGGTCGGTCGAGGTGCCGACCGGGAGCGGCGTGCCGAAGGTGAGCGTCACGGTGCGGCGGAAGCCGCGGGGCCACTTCGTGAAGTAGCGGCCCTCGGAATACGAGAGCAGACTGCCCCACATCCCGTCGATCGAGGCCGGCAGGATCGGCGATTCGACCCGCTCCAAGAGCCACTCGAGGCCCCGCTTGAAGCCGAGGATCTGGCCCGTCCGCGAGATGCCCCCCTCGCAGAAGATGCCGATGCAGTCGCCCTCGGCGAGGCCCCCCTGGATCGTCTTGAGCGCCCGGCCGATCGACTTGGGCTTGGGGTCGAAGAGGATGAACCGCCACTGGTCGGCGAGCATGTTGAGAAACTTGCCCTGGATGTTGGGCCCGTAGACCACCATTCGCACCGGCCGGGGCGCGGCCAGCGGCAGGAGGAAGCCGTCGAGCCAGGAGAGGTGGTTGGCCGCGATCACCAAGGGCCCGGTGAGCGGCACGTTCTCCTCCTGGCGAAGCCGAAACCGCCAGACCGTGCCCACCAGGCCGCCGACGACGAACCGCAGCGTGGCCCGGGGCGCCGCCCAGACGGCCACTGCCAGCGCGACGACCGACATCAGGCCGAAGAGCCCGAAGATGCCGCGGGCCGAGAGCAGGGGGGCGGCGGTCTCACCCATACCCACCGGCACCCGCAGGCCGTAGTAGGCGATCGAGGCGACGAGCATGGCCGTGAACACGAGCATGTTGGTCGAGGCGAGCACCGTGCCGAGCTTTTCCGGCGGGCTCTGCTCCTGGAGATAGGCCTCGAGCGGCACGTCGAACATCCCGGCCCCGATCCCGAGCACCGCCAGCCAGAAGACCGGCGGCACCAGCCGCAGGGCAGAGGGGGCGTCGCCGCCGAAGATCTCCCGCGAGGAGAGGGCCAAGGCCCCGCAGGCCACCAGCATCACGAGCATGCCGAAGGGCACGAAGCCCAGGTCGACCTTCGAGCCCGCCTCGATGCCCCGCCGCGAGAAGCGGCCGGCGAAGAGGCTGCCGACCCCGATCCCGCTGACGAGCGCCAAGAGCAGCGGCACCACCTGGCCCTGCGCGGTGGCCCCGCTCTCGAAGGCGTATTGATCGACGTTGAGCTGGACGACCGCGGCGATCGCCCAGAAGTAGATGATCCCCGCCGCGGCCCCGGCGAGCTTGGGCGTGGCCAGCAAGAGCCGGATGTCGCGGAACGTGGCGGCGAACGCGTTCCGGGGGAACGCGGCCCGGGGGTCGGCGGCCCGCACCTGGGGCAACGCCAGCGACGCGAGCCAGCCAACCACGGCCACGCCGAAAAGCAGCGCCGCGGCCCGCGCGGCGTGGGCCGCCGGCAGGCCGGCCAGCCAGGCCGGCAGCGGCCGGGCGGCGTCGGCCGCGGACGAGAGCCAGGTGGCGTCGGCGAGCCAGTTGCCCAGCGACATGCCGACGAGCGTGGCGGCCAGCGAGACCATTGCGAAGATCCCGTTGGCGGCCGAGAGCCGCCCGCTCGGCACGGTCTCGGGGATCGTGCCCAGGAGGCTCGGGTTCAGGAGCGTGGTCTGCACGGCGAAAAGTCCGATGGCGGCCATCAGGAGCCAGAGCCCGAGCGGCAGCCCGGCCAGCACCGGCCCCGAGGCGACGCCCCAGGCGACGATCACCGCCGTGATCACCGCGATCACGATCTCCGCGAACTTGCCCCCGATCACGATCGACCGCTTGGCGAACCGGTCGGCCAGCCAGCCGGCCAGCCAGGCGAAGAGGATGAAGGGGAGCACGTAGACGATGGTGCCCACCGCGAGCACCGAGGCCTCGGTCGCCCCCACGGCCAGTGCGGCACGCTTGCCCAGGCCGATCACCAGCCACCGGGCGAGGTTGTCGTTCAGGACCGTCAGAATCCGCACGACCAGCACGGCCGGAAATCCGCCCGGGTTCGTGCGGCTCGCAGCCGGGTCGGCGGGCGCTGGTGCGTTCAAGGTGTCGATTCGCCTGGAATCTGGGGATCGGGGGGATCGGGGCCGCGACCGCCCTCGGATGGCCCCCGGATCGCTACCGCTTTCCCAGTGTGACGGGCCGGGTGGCAGACTTTAGCGGCAGTTTGAACGGGGTGCCAAGCGTGCGTATCCTCGTATCCATCGGACGAGGGATCGTTGGGCGATCGCCCCGATCATGACCCGCAGCCCGCGGCGAGTCCGACCATCCGGAAGGGAAGCGATGACCATGTTCCTCACCCGCACGCTGCTCGCCGCAGCCGCTGCCTTGGCCTTGGCCGGTACCTCGCCCGCCGAGGCGCAGGTCGTGTATTACTCGACGCTGCGGCCCGTCGTCGCCGCCCCGGTCATGGCGGCCCCAGTCATGGCCGCGCCCGTCATGGCGGCCCCCGGCTACGTCGCCAACTACACGCCGGCGGGCAATTACGCCGCCGTCACGGCGTTCTCGCCACCGGTCTACGCCCAGCCCGCCGCCGTCGCCGTCACGGCCAACTACGCTCCGGCCGTGGCTCCGGTCGCGGTCACCTCGTTCTACGCCCCGACGGTCGTCAACTACGCGCCGGCGGCCACGGTCGCCTACTCGCCCGTCGTCGCCGCGGCCGCGCCGGTCGTGGCCCCGGTTACCACCTATTACGCTCCGACGGCGGTGGTTGCGCCGCTCTACCGCCGCGGTCTCTTCGGTGGCCTGCGACCGGTGCGGTCGGCCTACTACATCCCGTACTGAAACTCGCTCCGAGCGGGTTTCACGGCCCATCCCGCCGCTGTGTTTGTTGACCCAAGGGGGTCGCGTCCTATAGTACGGACGTTTTCAGCGGCCCCCGCATGTGCTCGGGGCCGCGCCGGCGGCGGAACGCTGCGGAATGACGCGGACGGTCAACATCATCGGAGCGGGGCCGGGCGGGCTCGCCTGTGCCATGCTCCTGGCCAAGGCGGGCGTGCGGGTGCGCGTGCTCGAGCGGTTGCCCGTGCCCGGGGGGCGAACCAGCACGATCACAACGCCTGAGGGGTTCAAGTTCGACCTCGGGCCCACCTTCTTCCTCTACCCGCGGGTGCTCGAGGAGATCTTCACGGCCTGCGGCCGCGACCTGCGGCGGGAGGTGGAGATGGTCCGCCTCGACCCGCAGTACCGACTGGTGTTCGGGGCCGGCGGCGAAATCGCCGCCACGCCCGACATCGCCCGGATGGAGGCCGAGGTGGCCCGGCTCTCGCCGGCCGACCGCGGCTCGTTCACCCGGTTCATGGAATCGACCCGTGAGAAGTTCGCCCGCTTCGCCCCGTTCCTCGAGCAGCCGTTCCAGTCGTGGCGGGACCTCGCCAACCCCGACCTGATCAAGCTGATGCCGCTGCTCAAGCCCTGGCGGAGCCTCGACTCGGAGCTCGGCACCTTCTTCAGCGACGAGCGGATCCGGCTGGCTTTCACGTTCCAGTCGAAGTATCTGGGCATGTCGCCGTTCCGCTGCCCGAGCCTGTTCTCGATTCTCTCGTTTCTGGAGTACGAGCACGGCGTGTTTCATCCGATCGGCGGCTGCGGCGCCGTCTCGACGGCGATGGCCAGGATCGCCCAGGAGATGGGGGTCGAGATCCGCTACGAGGAGCCGGTCGAGTCGCTCGAGTTCGCGGGGCGGAAGATCACCGCCGCGAAGACCCCGCAGGGCCGCTACGAGGCCGATGCCACGGTCGTGAACGCCGACTTCGCCCGCAGCATGACCAGGCTCGTGCCCGACGCCCTCAGGCGCAGCTGGAGCGACCGCAAGATCGCCTCGCGGCGGTTCTCCTGCTCGACCTTCATGCTGTATCTCGGCATCGAGGGTCGATACGACGACGTCGCCCACCACAACATCTACCTCTCGGAGGACTACCGGGAGAACCTGGCCGACATCGAGCACCGGCACCGGCTCTCGGCCGATCCGTCGATGTATGTCCAAAACGCCGGCATCACCGATCCCACGCTCGCCCCGGCCGGGATGAGCACGCTCTACCTGCTGATTCCCGTGACCCACCGCCACCCCAACGTGGACTGGCGGCGGGAGGGGCCGCGGTATCGCGAAGTGGCGCTCGACCAGATGGAGCGGGTCGGGATCCGCCGCGTCCGGGAGCGGATCCGCTACGAGAAGATGCTCACGCCCGACGACTGGCAGGACGGCTATGAGATCTATCGCGGGGCCACGTTCAACCTCTCGCATGATCTCGGGCAGATGCTCCACATGCGGCCCCACAACCGGTTCGAGGACGTGGAGCGGATGTATCTCGTGGGCGGCGGCACGCATCCCGGCAGCGGCCTGCCTGTGATCTACTCCTCCGCCCGGATCACCACGGACCTTCTGCTCGACGACCTGGGAGTGGCCGGGCCGAAGCGACCGGTTCCGCGGGCCAAGGGGGCGGCCGCCGGGCAGGAAGCGGCAGCGGCCGTCTGAGGCGGCCGCGAGCCGCCCGCCACACGACATTCACACGAGGGAGCCACGACATGATGCGGCGGACGGACGACGGCGAGCGGGTGGTGGTCGTGGGCGGCGGCCTCGGCGGCCTGGCGGCGGCCTGCACGCTCGCGGCCCGCGGCTACGCGGTCACGCTCTGCGACAAGAACGCCTGGGTGGGGGGCAAGGCGGCCGTGCTCTCCGAGGCGGGCTACCGCTTCGACATGGGGCCCACGATCCTGACGATCCCGCGGGTGCTGCGGCGGATCTGGGCCGAGGCGGGGCGGGAACTGGAGACGTCGCTTGACCTCGTGCCGCTCGACCCGCAGTGGCGAAGCTTCTTCACCGACGGCACCACGCTCGACCTCAAGGCCGACGTGGCCGAGATGCGGGCCACGCTCGACGAGTTCGCCCCCGGCAGCGGCGCGGGGGCCGGCTACGGCCGGTTCATGGACCTCGCCAAGCGGCTGCACCGGATCTCCGACGAGTTCTTCTTCTGGCGGAGCGTGGGCGGTATGCGGGACATGTTCGAGCCGCGGCAGAGCTTCTCGGTCGGCTTCCTCAAGGACATCCTGGGGATGCGGATGGGGCGGAGCGTGGCCGGCACGGTGCGGTCGTTCGTGCCCGACGAGCGGGCGGCGCAGATGCTCGACCACTTCACACAGTACGTGGGCAGCTCGCCGGAGAACTCGCCCGCGGTGCTCTGCGGGATCGCCCACATGCAGTCGCACGACGGCGTCTGGTATCCCCGCGGCGGCACCGGGGCCGTGCCGCGGGCCCTGGCGAGCCTGGCGGTGGACCTCGGCGTCGAGATCCGCACCAACACGGCCGTCAAGCAGATTCTCGTCGAGGGGGGCCGGGTGCGGGGCGTGGAGACGGCCGACGGCGAGGTCATTGCAGCCGCGGCCGTGGTCAGCAACTCCGACACCGTCCGCACCCACCGCGAGCTCGTCGCGGGCGAGCCTTCCCGGCGGTTTCTGGGGCGGCGGGGCTACGAGCCGGCCTGCTCCGGCGTGGTGCTCTACCTGGGCCTCGACAAGCGGTACGAGCAGCTGATCCACCACAACTTCGTGTTTTCGGAGGATCCGCACGAGGAGTTCGACGCGATCTACCGCCGGGGCGAGCCGGCCCCCGATCCCACCTGCTACGTCTGCGCCCCGGCCGTGACCGAGCCCGAGGTTGCTCCGCCCGGTGGCGAGGCGCTCTATGTCCTGGTCCACACGCCCTACCTCCGGCCCCACCACGACTGGTCGAAGATGCTGCCGGCCTATCGCGACCGGATCATCCGCAAGCTCGTCGAGACCGCCGGCATGAAGGACCTCGAGCAGCACATCGTCGTGGAGCGGGCCCTCACCCCGCAGGACATCAACGACCGCTACCACGTGCTCGACGGGGCGATCTACGGCCTTGCCAGCCACGGGAAGTTTCTCGGGGCGTTCAAGCCGGCCAACCGCTCGCCCGACGTCGAGGGGCTGTATCTGGCCGGCGGCTCGGCCCATCCCGGCCCGGGCATGCCGATGGCCCTGATGTCGGGCTGGATCGCCGCCGACTGCGTCGATGCCGACCAACTCGTGCCCCGGGCCCGCTCCGCCGCCGCCGTGGCCGTGTGAGCCATGGCACGCGGCGACGCGGGACACGAGCATGAACTGCCGCCGTTCTCGCACCGGCTCAATGGCTGGTTCATGTGGTATGTCCGCCGCTACCTGCGGCGGCATTTTCACGCGGTGCGGCTGCTGGCCGGACCCGATGGCGGCCCGGGCCATCCCGACCTCGGCGACGACCCCGTGCTCGTCGCCACGAACCATCCAGGCTGGTGGGATCCGCTCGTCTTCCTGCTCGCGGGGGCGACGCTCTATCCGGGGCGGATGAGCTACGGCCCGATCGACGCGGCGGCCCTCGGCAAATACAAGTTTCTGGAGCGGATCGGCTTCGTCGGGATCGAGCCGGGCACCTGGCGGGGCTCGGCCCGGTTTCTGCGGATGGCCCGGGCGGCGCTCGAGCGGAGCGACGTGATCTTCTGGATCACGGCCCAGGGTGAGTTCACCGACCCGCGGGCCCGACCGGTCGTGATCCGCCCCGGTGTGGGGCATGCGGTGGCCGGGGCGACGCGGGGCGTGGTCGTGCCCTTCGCGGTGGAGTATCCGTTTTGGAGCGAGCGGTGCCCGGAGGCGGTGGCGGCCTTCGGCACGGCGGTGCGCATCGCGGACCATCCCGGTCGCTCGGCCGAGGATTGGACCGCCGTGCTGGCGGCGGAACTGACGGCGACACAGGACCGGCTGGCTGCCGCCGCGATCGCCCGCGACCCGGCCGCCTTCCGGCCGCTGCTCGCGGGCCGCGTGGGCGTGGGGCCTGCCTACGACACGATTCGCCGGCTCGGGGCCTGGCTGCGGGGCCGGCGGTTCGATCCTTCCCACGGCGGCGAGAGCGGGGGCGACGCGTGAGCCCGATCGTGCTCTTGGTGCTTGCGTGGGCCGGGCTCGTCCTGGCCGCGATTCCTGCGCTCCTCACGCTCGCCAACCTGCGGCTGTTTCGGTCACCGCCCGAGCCACTGGCCGGCGACCCGCCGCCGAAGGTCTCGGTGCTCGTGCCGGCCCGCAACGAGGAGCGGGCGATCGGTCGGCTCGTGGCCGACGTGTTGGTGAGCGAGGGGGTCGATCTCGAACTCGTCGTGCTCGATGATTCGAGCGACGACCGGACGGCGGAGATCGTCGCCGAGGCGGCGGCCCGCGATCCGCGGGTGCGGCTCGTGCCCGGCGGGCCGCTGCCGGCCGGCTGGTGCGGCAAGCAGCACGCCTGCTGGCAGCTCGCCCGGGCGGCGCGGCACGACACCTGGGTGTTTCTCGACGTGGACGTGGTGCCGGCCCGCGACGCGATCGCCCGGTCGGTGGCCTTCCTCGACGCCAGCGGGGCGGCGCTCGCGAGCGGCTTCCCGCGGCAGGAAACGGGATCGTTCCTCGAATGGCTCCTCCTGCCGCTGATCCACTTCGTGCTCTTGGGCTATCTGCCCCTGGCCCGCTCGAGGCAGGTGAACGACCCGAGCCTGGCGGCCGGCTGCGGGCAGCTGTTCGTGACCCGGCGGGCCGACTATGAGCGGGCCGGCGGGCACGCCGCGATCCGCGGCTCGCTCCACGACGGCGTGAAGCTGCCGCGGGCCTACCGCCGCGCGGAGCTCGTAACCGACATCTTCGACGCCACCGAGATCGCCTCCTGCCGGATGTATTCCCGCAGCCTCGACGTCTGGCGCGGGCTCTCGAAGAACGCGACCGAGGGCATTGGCTCGGCGGCCACGATCCTGCCGTTCACGATCTTGCTCGGGGGCGGCGCCTTGCTCCCGCCGCTGCTGGCTGCCTCCGGTCTGGCGACGGGCTTCGCCGGCTGGCCGACCGGCGCCGCAGCCGTCACGCTGGCCGCGGCGGCGCTCGCATACGTCCCGCGGTTCCTGGACGCGATCCGGTTCCGGCAGAGCCTCACGAGTGCGCTGTTTCATCCTCTGGGTGTCGCCGTCTTCCTCGCGATCCAGTGGGTGGCCTTGGTCCGCAAGACGCTCGGCCTGAAGACCGCCTGGCGCGGCCGATCGCT
>JBIIYH010000246.1:0-4328 GCA_044346905.1 Pirellulales bacterium | reverse complement strand
CCAGCCGACGAGCGTCGCGGTTCTCGTCCGGTAGCCGGCCGCCAGGGCCAGGCCGGCGAGTCCCTCGGTCGCGAGCACGACGCCGCTCCACCAGTCGGCGTCGATCAGGAAGGCCGCCGACCAGAGTGTGGAATCCGCGTGGTAGCGGAAGAGCGTTTCCAGCGGAAACATCCCGTCCGCGGCGAACATCAGGCGGAAGTCGCGGGTCCGGAGCAGGCAGTCGGCCAGCAGGAGCAGGCCGAGCCCGATCCGGTAGACGGCCAGACTGCGGGCGTCGAGCGTGAAGGTCGCGGCCGCCCAGCGGCCCAGGCAGCCGCCGAGGCGTCGGGCTGGATGCTGATCCGGCATCGCGATGCTGGCTCGGGAACTCACCGGGCGGGTTGCGGGCCGCTGGAGGTCAGTTCGTCTCGGCGGCCGCTGGCGGCATTCCTTGAACGCCTGGGTTCCCGAAACTACAACATCGCCGGCTTCGCGAGCGATCCCAGTTCGCCCGGAGCCGGTCCGCCGGCCCTGCCGGCCCCCGCAACCCGTGAGCGAATCGATGCACGTTCCCCTGGTGGTCTTGGGCGGCGGTCCCGGCGGCTATGCGGCGGCATTTCTGGCGGCCGATCTCGGCCTGGAGGTGGCGATCGTTGAGCGGGACGAGCGGCTCGGCGGCACCTGCTTGCTCCGCGGCTGCATCCCGTCGAAGGCGCTCCTGCACGTGGGGCGGGTGTTGGCCGAGTCGCGGGAGATGGAGGAGTGGGGGATCCACTTCCAGAAGCCCACCCTCGACCTGGCGGCGCTGCGGGCCCGCAAGGACAAGGTGATCGGCACGCTGACCGGCGGCCTGGCCACGCTCGCGCGGCGGCGGAACGTCACGCTGGTCCGGGGCGAGGCCCGGTTCACCGGCTCGACCGCGCTGGAGATCACGGAGCCGACGGGGGGCAAGACCACGCTCTCCTTCGACCACTGCATCCTCGCCAGCGGCTCGCGGCCCGCGCGGATCCCGGCCTTCGACATCGGCAGTGAGCGGGTGATGGATTCGACCGGCGCCCTCGAGCTCCGCGACGTGCCCGAGACGCTGCTCGTGGTGGGCGGCGGCTACATCGGCCTGGAGATGGGCACGGTCTACGCCGAGCTCGGCTCGCAGGTCTCGGTGGTGGAGCTCACCGACACGCTCCTGCCGGGCGCCGACCGCGATCTCGTCAAGCCGTTGCAGCAGCGGCTCGAGAAGCTGTTCAAGGCGATCCACCTGCGGACCAAGGTGGCGCGGCTGGAGGACACCGGCGGGGCGGTCCGGGTGCACTTCGAGGGGCCGGAGGGCCCCTTCACGCAGGAGTTCTCCCGGGTGCTGGTGGCGGTGGGCCGCCGGCCCAACTCCGACGGCCTGGGGCTCGAGCACACGGGTGTCGTCGTGAACGCCAAGGGCTTCGTCGAGGTCGATGACCGGCAGCGGACGGCCGACCCGCACATCCTCGCGATCGGCGACGTCTGCGGCGAGCCGATGCTGGCGCACCGGGCGAGCCACCAGGGCAAGGTGGCAGTCGAGGCGTTGCATGGCGAGCCGGCGGTCTTCGCCCCGCAGGCGATTCCCGCCGTCGTGTTTACCGACCCGGAAATCGCCTGGGCTGGATTGACGGAGCAGGAGGCCACGGCGGCCGGCCGGGTCGTCGAGATCAGTCGCTATCCCTGGGCCGCCAGCGGCCGGGCCCACGCGCTCGGCCGCACCGAAGGGCTGACCAAGATCCTCGTCGACCCCGAGACCGACAGGGTGCTCGGCGTGGGCATCGTCGGCCCGGGTGCCGGTGAACTGATCGCCGAGGGAACCCTCGCCATCGAGATGGGCTGCTCGGCCCGAGATCTCGTGGACACGATTCACGCCCATCCGACGCTCGGCGAGACGGTGGCGTTCTCGGCCGAGAACTATTTTGGCTTGGCGACCGAGATCTACCGCCCGCGGGCGGAGTCGGCAACGCGGTGAGCGGCCGCTAGAAGCCCCGGGCGGCGAATCGCCCTAGACGGCCCCGGCGTGACCGGAATAATCTGAAAAGTCCCCCGCGTTTTCCGGAGCCCGCCATGTCCAGCCCCGACATCGATCAGGCCGCCCGCACCGTTTCCCCGGCCGGCGATGCCGACGGCGTCGCCCTCCCCCGTGGAGCCCACGCCCCGATGGCGATCGGCCAGGTCGGGGAGGGGGCGTCGGGCCAGCCGGAGGTCACCGACGGCGTGTCGTCGGTGGACACCGACCCGACCGAGACCCGCGAGTGGCTCGACTCGCTGCGGTACGTGATCAACAGCCGCGGCGGCGACCGGGCCGCCTACCTGCTCCATGCGATCGAGCAGGAGGCCTATCGGCTCGGGGTGCCGATCCCGTTCTCGGCCACCACGCCCTACATCAACACGATCCCCGTCGACCGCCAGCCCCCCTTCCCGGGCAACCGTGAGATCGAGCGGCGGATCAAGAGCATCATCCGCTGGAACGCGATGGCGATGGTGGTTCGCGCCAACCGTGAAGACAAGAGCATCGGTGGCCACATCTCGACCTTCGCCTCCTCGGCGACGCTCGTCGAGGTGGCGATGAACCACTTCATCCGCGGCCGGGGCGACGACTACTCGGGCGACCAGGTTTACTTCCAGGGCCACGCCTCGCCGGGCATCTACGCCCGCGCCTACCTGGAGGGGCGGATCTCGGAAAAGCAGCTGGAAAACTTCCGCCGCGAACTCGCCGAGGGGGGCGGCCTCTCCAGCTACCCGCACCCCTGGCTGATGCCGGGGTTCTGGGAGTTTCCCACGGTCTCGATGGGCCTGGGGCCGCTGATGGCGATCTACCAGGCGCGGTTCAACAAGTATCTCCAGGACCGCGGCATCAAGGACACGAGCAAGCAGCATGTCTGGTGCTTCATCGGCGACGGCGAGACCGACGAGCCCGAGACGCTCGGCAGCATCTCGCTGGCGGCCCGCGAGCAGCTCGACAACCTGGTGTTCGTGATCAACTGCAACCTTCAGCGGCTCGACGGGCCGGTGCGGGGCAACGGCAAGATCATCCAGGAGCTGGAGGGGGTGTTCCGCGGGGCCGGCTGGAACGTGATCAAGGTGATCTGGGGCGAGGACTGGGAGCCGCTGCTCGACAAGGACGACGAGGGGTTGCTCGTCAAGCGGATGAACGAGATCGTGGACGGCCAGTACCAAAAGTACGTGGTCATGCCCGGCGGCTACATCCGCGACCACTTCTTCGGCGCCGATCCCAAGCTCCTGGAGATGGTGGCCCACCTCTCCGACGAGAAGCTGAAGAAGCTCAAGCGGGGCGGCCACGACCCGGAAAAGGTCTACGCCGCCTATGCCGCCGCGATGCAGTGCCACGGCAAGCCGACCGTGATCATCGCCAAGACGATCAAGGGCTACGGCCTGGGCGAGGTCGGCGAGGGGCGAAACGTCACCCACCAGCAGAAGAAGCTCAACGAGGACGAGCTGCGGGCCTTCCGCTCGCGGTTCGGGATCCCCATTTCCGACGAGGAGGTGGCCAAGGCGCCCTTCTACCGGCCGGCCGAAGACTCGGAGGAGATGCGGTATCTCCGCGAGCGGCGGCAGGCCCTCGGGGGATACGTGCCCACACGGCCGCTCGAGTCGCCGAAGCTGCAGACGCCGAAGCTGGCGGATTACCTCGGCTTCATCGAGAAGAGCGCCGGCCGCGAAGTCTCCACGACCACCGGCGTGGTCACCCTGATGGCCTCGCTCCTCAAGGACAAGCACGTCGGCAAGTACATCGTGCCGATCGTGCCCGACGAGTCGCGGACCTTCGGCATGGATCCGCTCTTCAAGCAGTGCGGCATCTACGCCCACACCGGCCAGCTCTACGAGCCGGTCGATTCCGATCAGCTCCTTTACTACCGCGAGGCGAAGGACGGCCAGATTCTCGAGGAGGGGATCACCGAGGCGGGCAGCATGTCGAGCTTCGTCGCCGCCGGCACGGCCTACGCCAGCCACGGCGTGCCGATGATCCCGATGTTCATCTACTATTCGATGTTCGGCTTCCAGCGGATCGGCGACCTGATCTGGGCCGCCTGCGACTGCCGGGCCAAGGGCTTCCTGCTCGGCGGCACCGCCGGCCGGACGACGCTCGCCGGCGAGGGCTTGCAGCATCAGGACGGCCACAGCCACCTGTTTGCGATGGCCTATCCGACCGTGAAGGCCTACGACCCGGCCTTCGTCTACGAGACGACGGTCATCATGCTCGACGGTCTCGAGCGGATGTATGCCAAGGGCGAAGACTGGATCTATTACGTCACGGTCTACAACGAAAACTACGAGATGCCCCCGATGCCGCCCGGCTGCGAGGAGGGCATCCT
>JBIIYH010000245.1:0-4339 GCA_044346905.1 Pirellulales bacterium | reverse complement strand
AGCGTCTCGGCCGGCTTCCGCTCGGCCTTGTAGCAGGCGAGCACGGCGGTGAGTTCGTGGCAGAGGTGCTCGAAGGGGACGACGTCCTTGTACTCCTCGTTGAGCCGGTCACCGAGCAGGCGGCCGCCGAGAAAGATCGTGTACTTGCCGGCCGTCCGCCCCACGATCCCGATGTCGGAGTTGTAGGGGCGGGCACAGGCGTTGGGGCAGCCGGTCATCCGCAGCGTGAAGGCGTCGTGGGAGAGCCCGAGTTTCGCCACTTCCGGCTCGAGCGAATCGATCAGGCCGGGGAGCACCCGCTCGCTCTCCGCCACGGCCAGCCCGCAGGTGGGCAGGGCCACGCAGGCCATGCTCCACCGCCTGAGCGTCGAAATCTCCTCGGAGGTCTTCACGCCGTGGGCGTGGAGGATCTCGGCGATCCGTTCCCGGTCGGTGATCGCCAGATCGGTAAACAGCAGGCTCTGATGCGCGGTGATCCGCACGCCCGGCTTGAGGTCGCCGAGGATCCGCCGCAGCGCGGTCTTGAGCCGGAAGTCGCCCGTATCGTGGATCCGGCCGTTCTCCACGTTGAAGCCGTAGAAGTATTTGCCGTCGCCCTGCGGGAACCAGCCGATGTGGTCGTCGAAGCCGTGGACGTCGGCCGGGTGGCAGGGGGCCAGCGGCTTGCCGAAATACTCCTCTACCTTGGCCCGGAAGTTGTCCAGGCCCATGGTATGGATGGTGTACTTGAGCCGGGCCACCTTGCGGTCGGAGCGGTTGCCGTAGTCCCGCTGCACCTTGACGATCGCCTCGGCGATCCCGCACACGTCTTCGGGCGGCACGAAGCCGAGCCGCTTGCCGAGCGCCGGGAAAGTCTTGGCGGCGCTCGGGGTCACGCCCATCCCGCCGCCGGCGAGCACGTTGTAGCCCAGGATCTTGCCGTTCTCATGGACGACGATGAAGCCGAGGTCGTTGGCGTAGACATCGGTGCAGTTATCCTCGGGCAGGGCGAAGGCGGTCTTGAACTTGCGGGGGAGATAGGTGGGGCCGTAAATGGGCTCCACTTCCGCCTGCTTCTCGCCCCCGGCCGCGAGCGTCTTCTCGCCCGTGTCGGGGTCGGTGAGCCAGATCTCGTAGTAGGCCCGCGTCCGTGGGGCGAGGTGCCGGGCGAGCTCGTCGACCTTGGCCTGCATCTCGTCTCGCACGCGGTTGCCGTGAATCGGCGCCGGGCAGCACATGATGTTCCGCTCGACGTCGCCGCAGGCGGCGAGGGTCGTCATCTGGTTGGCGTGTACCTCTTGCATGAAGGTCTTGAGTTCGCCCTTGACCACGCCGTGATGCTGGATCGCCTGCCGGGTCGTGAGCCGGATCGTGCCGTTGCCCAGCTCGTCGCCCAGGTCGATCGCCGCGAGCAGCTGCTCGGCCGTGAGCTTGCCCCCCGGCACGCAGGTGCGGATCATGAACGAGATCTGCCGCTCGCTCTTCTTGCCGTCCACCGCCTTGCGGGTCTCGCGGTCGTCCTGCTGGTAGGTGCCGTGGTTCTTGAGCAGCTGGACGGAGGGCTTGCCGAACCCCGGCGCCCCGTCGGCGAGTTCCTTGGCGATATCGCCGGCGAGGTAGTTGCTCGCGACTTTGGTCAGCTCGACGGCCGAGGGCTTGGGGGCGGCGGCGGTCGGGGAAATGGTCTGTTCGTCTGCCATGATGGTCGTGCGGGCGATCCTGGTGAAAACCCCGGGGAAACCGGGCCGGAACGGCTGCCGGCGGCCGGCCCCGTCCCTGTCAGAATAGGCGAAACGGCCCGCCGGGACGATACGAGCCGGTGCCTCGAAATTGCCGCAGACAAAAATCGCCCGTCCGAGCCCCCTTGCTTCCACGACCGGCGGAGAAGAGACGGTGGCAGCCACGCTCGCTGAATCACTCGCCGCCGGAGACCCGGACGCGTTCGCGGCCCTCTATGACCGCCTGGCCTTCCGGCTCCTGGGAGCCGCCCGCACCATGACCGGTTCAGCTGCCGATGCCGAGGACGTGGTCCAAGACCTGTTCGTGGCGCTCGCGCGAGGCCGGGCCCGGCTCGCCGCCGTCGCCGACCTCGAGGCCTACGTGTTCACAATGCTCCGAAACGCCATCCGCCGCCGCGGTCGCCGGGCGGCGATCGACCGCCGGGCCGTGCTCGCGATCGCCGAGGACCGCAGAGACACCGGGGCCCACGCCACCGCTGCAGCCGAGCTCCCCGACGACGAGCTCGCCGCTGCGGTCGCGGCCCTTCCCGAAGCCCAGCGTGAGGTCGTGGCGCTGAAGATCGACGCCGGCCTGACGTTCGCCGAGATTGCCGCCGTGACCGGCACGAGCCTGAACACGGCCGCCAGCCGCTATCGCTACGCCCTGGAAAAACTCCGCACCGCCCTCGCCGACCCGGAGGAGGATTGATGAGCGACCTCGACCAAGAGAGCCTCGACGCCATCGAACGGCGGCTCATCGCCCGGGCCGGCCTTGCGCCGCCGGCCGGCCACCGCGACCAGGTACTCGCCGTGGTGCGGGACACGCTGGCCGAGGGCCGCGGTCCGCTCGAGCGGGCCAGTTCCGGCATCGACGCCGGCAGCACAGCGGCGCTCGTCGCGATGGCCCTCTCGGCGGCGCTCGTGATCGTCGCGCCGTGGGTCGCGGTGACCCGGACGGCCACGACGGTCCCGGCCGAGCCCAGGCTCGTGGCTCGGGCCCGAGCCGCCGGGATCGACCTGCCGGTGGCGGTGGTCGCCGTGACGAGCGGCCCGCCCTTCGACGCGCCGTCGCCTGCCGCTCTGCCCGACCTGCCCGACCACCGCCGCGAGGCCTGGCGACTCCAAAACCTGCTCCAAGGAGAACTCTGAGATGGGTCATCTTTTCTTCTACCTCGCCGTCGTGGCCGCCTGCCTGCTCTGGTCGGCGGCGTTCACGGCCGCGGCGGCCCGCAGCCGGCCCGGCTGGATCCGCTGGCTTTTGATCGCCGTGGCGGTGGGCATGCCGGTCCTGGCGGTCGCGCCGTGGATGGTCCTCACGGCACTGCTCGCCTTTGGCGCAAAGCTCGAGACCAACTGGTTCGCCCCCACGCTCACGGCCTGCCTAGCGGCGTTCATTGGCGGCGCGTGGATCACGCGGGCCGGGCTCACGCCGCGGGCCGCCCCCGTCGCCGCGGCCTGGCCGCTCGTGGGCCTGGCCGCGATGTTCGTCCTGGCCAAGGCCGTGGCGGCGGGCACGCTGCTCTTCATCGACAACGCCGTTCAGGCGGAGGTCCGGGCGGCCCGGGTCGAGGCGGCGGGTGTGCTCCAGTCGGTCGTGCCGCCCGTGCTGCCGGCCGACGACGATGCCGCTCCGCTCTACCGGCAGGCATTCGCGCTGCTCGAGGCCGAGAAGGAACTCGGTGATGAAAAGTCGCCGCTCGAGCAGGCCACGGTGGCGGATGTCGGCACGGAGGAAGTGGCCGCGATCCTCGCCCGGCACGCCGCCACGCTCGATCTCTTGCGACGGGCCACGGCCAAGCCCGGCTGCCGGTTCGACCGCGACTGGTCGCGGATTTCCTACTCCACGACGCTCCCGGAAATATCGTCACTGCGGCAGGCCGCCCGGCTGCTCGCTCTGGCCGCCCGGCGGGAGGCCGCCGACGGCGACGTGGCCACCGCAATCGCCGACGTCATCCGCGTGCATCGGCTCGCCGGCCACGTCGCAGCCGAACCAATTGTGATCTCGGGCCTCGTGGAGCTGGCGATCAACGCAATGGCCCTGGAGACCTTGGCCGAGATTCTTCCCGCGGCCACCGCCAAGGATGCCGCCGCCCTCGCCGACCCGGCCCTCACCGATTTTGTCCGCTCGCAGCCGTCAATCCAGCGGCACTTTCTCGGCGAGGAGGCCTTTGGGCTCGGGGCGCTCGCCGATCTGGCCGAGGGCAAGGTGGGACTGGACGACCTCTCGATGGGACCCGGCCCTGCGGGAATCTCCTTCCTCTATCGGTGCTTCTTCGTGCCGGCCGAACTCACCGCGTATCAAGCGGCCATGAGGCGTTTTCAGGAGTTGGCGCAACGGGCTGCAGAGCCTGGCGAACGCTATCCCGAGATTTCCAGCGCGGCCGAGGCCGTCGCACAGGAACCGGCGGCGGGCCGCAGGGGATATTTCGCGAGCCTCCTTGTCCCGGCCTTGAGCCGTGTCTTCGAGACGCAGGCCAAGTCACAGGCTCGCCACCGGGCCGCCGAGATCTTGCTCGCGGCCACGCGGGCCCGGCTGGAGGCGGCCGCGCCGCCAGAGTCGGCCGAGTCGCTCGTACCCACGTGGCTCGTCGCCGTGCCCGCCGACCCATTCCGGACCGAGGGTCCGCTCACCGTCAAGACCG
>JBIIYH010000244.1:0-4345 GCA_044346905.1 Pirellulales bacterium | reverse complement strand
GCTGCGGTGCCGGAGCCACGGCCACGGCTGGCGGCGTCGGGCCGCCGAGCGGCACGCCGGCCCGGACCATGCGCCGCACGGTCGCAGGCCGGGGGGGCGGAGGCACGGGGACCAGCGGTGCGATCTCGGCGACGCGGGCCTCGGCCTGGGCGGCCCTCGCCTCCGCGATCGACAGCCGGGCATACCGCCGCTCGGCGATCCGGTTGGCCGCCCGCTCGGCCCGCGGCGGCCTGGCAGAGACCGCGGGTGGCGAAAAAATCATCGCCGCAACCAGGGCGGCGGCACACGGTCCGGACCAGGTCAGGCGGGCTTTCACGCTGTGTTCTCCTACAGGATGCAGCCGCTTGGTGGTCAGGGGGCGGCGGCCGGCGGCCGCGATTGCCGCAGCCTTGGCATTGTGCCTACAGTGAGGCTGTCTCCGCAAGTTTTCCGCCGGGCTTTTCATGACTTCTTACAGTCTCACCCACCTCCGCCAGCTCGAGGCCGAGAGCATCCACATCATCCGAGAGGTGGCTGCCGAGTTTGAAAACCCGGTCATGCTCTACTCCATCGGCAAGGACTCGGCGGTGATGGTCCGCCTGGCCGAGAAGGCTTTTTATCCGGCCAAGCCCCCCTTCCCGCTGATGCACATCGACACCACCTGGAAGTTCCGGGAGATGTACAAGCTCCGCGACGAGTATGTCGCCAAGGAGCTCGGGTTCACGCTGCTGGTGCACACCAACGAGGAGGGGCGGGCCGCGGGCATCAATCCGATCACGCACGGCAGCAAGGTGCACACCGACGTGATGAAGACCCAGGCCCTGCGGCAGGCGCTCGACAAGCATCGCTTCGACGCCGCCTTCGGCGGAGCCCGGCGAGATGAGGAAAAGAGCCGGGCCAAGGAGCGGGTGTTCTCGTTTCGCGACGAGTTTCACCGCTGGGATCCCAAGAACCAGCGGCCCGAGCTCTGGAGCCTCTACAACACGAAGGTCAGAAAGAACGAGAGCATCCGGGTGTTTCCCCTCTCCAACTGGACCGAACTCGACGTCTGGCAATACATCCACCTCGAAAAGATCCCGATCGTCCCGCTCTACTTCGCCGCCGAGCGGCCGATCGTGTGGCGGGACGGCGTGATGATCATGGTGGACGACGGCCGGCTGCCGCTGAAGCCGGGGGAACAGCCCGAGATGCGGCGGGTGCGGTTCCGCACGCTCGGCTGCTACCCGCTCTCCGGAGCGGTGGACTCCAATGCCACGACGCTCCCCGAGATCATTCAGGAGATGCTGCTCACCACCTTCTCCGAACGGCAGGGCCGGCTGATCGACACCGACGAGGCGGGGTCGATGGAGAAAAAGAAGAAGGAGGGGTATTTCTAGCCCGCGCCATGTCTCACCAATCAGCCCTGATCGCCACCGACATCGACGAATACCTCGCGCAGCACGAGCGCAAGGAACTGCTCCGCTTCATCACCTGCGGCAGCGTGGATGACGGCAAGAGCACGCTCATCGGCCGGCTCTTCTACGAGTCGAAGATGATCTACGAGGATCAGCTGGCTGCGATCACCAAAGACTCCGCGCGGTATGGCACGACTGGCGGCGAGGTCGATCTCGCGCTCTTTACCGACGGCCTGGAAGACGAGCGGCAGCAGGGGATCACGATCGACGTGGCCTACCGCTACTTCTCGACCGACAAGCGGAAGTTCATCATCGCGGACACGCCGGGCCACGAGCAGTACACGCGGAACATGGCCACCGGGGCCTCGACGGCCGATCTCGCCATCATCCTGATCGATGCCCGCCACGGCGTACTCCCGCAGACCAAGCGGCATTCGTTCATCGTTTCGCTCCTGGGCATCAAGCACATCGTCGTGGCCATCAATAAGATGGACATCGTCGGCTACGACGAGGCGGTGTTCGAGCGGATCAAGCGGGACTACGTCGACTTCGCCAGCCGGCTCGAGCTGCCCGACGTCCACTTCATGCCGATTTCGGCCTTGAAGGGGGACAACGTGGTGGCCCCCAGCCCGAACATGCCCTGGTACACGGGCGCGCCGCTGGTGCCGCTCTTGGAGACGGTCTACATCGGCTCCGACCGCAACATGGAGGACTTCCGGTTTCCGGTGCAGCTCGTGCTCCGGCCAAACCTCGACTTCCGCGGCTTCGCCGGCACGGTGGCCAGCGGCATCATCCGCAAGGGGGACGAAATCATGTCGCTCCCGTCGCGGAAGAAGAGCCGCGTGAAATCAATCGTGACCTTCGACGGAGAGCTGGAAGAGGCCTTCGCCCCGCTCTCGGTCACGCTCACGCTCGAGGACGAGATCGACTCCAGCCGCGGCGACATGCTGGTGCGGCCCGGCAACGTGCCGAAGGTGGATCACCGGTTCGACGCCACGGTGGTGTGGATGGCCGAGGAACCGCTCGTGCCGGGCAAGGAGTATCTGTTCAAGCAGACCTCGAAGTTGGTGCCGGGAAAGGTCTCGGCCCTCCGCTACCGGGTGGATGTGAACACGCTCCACCGCGAGCCGGCCCCGACGCTGGCGCTCAACGAGATCGGCCGCTGCGGGATCACGCTCACGAGCCCGATCGCCTTCGACGCCTACCGCCGCAACCGGACGACGGGGGGCTTCATCATGATCGACCGGCTCACCAACGCCACGGTGGCCGCCGGGATGATCCTCGACCGCGAGCCGGCCGACGGCAGCCGCATCGCTCACTGGGAAGACGAGCCGGCGGTGGCCGAGCAATCCGCGGCCGGCGGCGTGACCGCCGACGAGCGGGCGGCGCGGTTCGGGCAGCAGCCGGTCACGATCCTGTTCACCGGGCTGCCCGGCTCCGGCAAGACGTCGCTGGCGCGGGCCGTCGAGCGGCGGCTCTTCGACGCTGGGCATGCCGCGACCGTGCTCGACGGCACGGCCATGCGGCAGGGCATCTCCCGCGATCTCGGCTTCACGGCCGACGAGCGAAGCGAGAACCTCCGGCGCTCCGCCGAGGTGGCCCGGCTGTTCAACGAGTCGGGGCTCATCTGCCTGGCGGCCTTCGTGGCCCCGGATGCGGCCATCCGCGAGAAGGCGGCCGAGCGGGTGGGCCGGGAGCGGTTTCTGGTCGTGCATCTCGCGGCGCCGCTCGACGTCTGCCGCCAGCGGGACACGAGCGGGGGCTACGCCAAGGCCGATGCCGGCGAGATCGCCGACTTCCCGGGCGTGACCGCCCCCTACGAGCCGCCCGTGAACCCCGACCTCGTGATCCCGTCGCACGAGTGGCCGCTCGCCAAGAGCGTCGAGGCCGTGCTCGGCCTGCTCGAAGCCAAGGGCGTGCTCGGCTGAGCAGGGGACTGTCCCCGCTTCGGGGACTGTCCCCCTTCCGGGGCCGCGGGGCGGCATTTCACCGGCCGGCGTCGCCCCCCGGCAGCCGGCCCTTCGTCGCCAGCCGCACACGGCACAAGAGCGAGTCGGCCGTGATGAAGAGCGTCTGGCCGTCTGCGCCGAAGCCGCAGTTGGCCGTGGCCTGGCCCGTCAAGAGCGTGCCGAGGTGGGTGCCGTCGGGGGCGAAGACGAGCACGCCGCCCGGGCCGGTGGCGAACAGGTTGCCCTTCGCATCCACCTTGAGGCCGTCAGGCAGCCCGCGGCGGGTCTTGGCCAGGCCGCTGGCGTCGAAGAAGACGCGGCCGCCGGAGCCGCCGTCGGCCAGCGTGCCGTCGGCCGCGACCCGGAAGGCCCGCCAGATCGGGGCCGCAGGATCCGACTGGGCCACGTAGAGCGTCTTTTCATCGGGCGAGAAGGCGATCCCGTTGGGGCGGGTCATCGTGTCGCAGAGCAGCGTGAGCGTGCCGTCGGGCGCGAGCCGGTAGACGCCGCAGAAGTCGAGCTCGCGGCGCGGGTCGTCCCAGCCCTGGGGCAGGCCGTAGGGGGGGTCGGTGAAGTAGATCGAGCCCGAGGAGTGCACGGCCGCGTCGTTGGGGCTGTTGAGCCGCTTGCCCTGAAAGGAATCGGCGAGCGTCTTCTTGCCGCCGCCGGGCTCGAGCCGCGCGACGCGGCGGTCGCCATGCTCGCAGAGAATCAGCCGCCCCTCCCGGTCGAGCGTGAGGCCGTTGCAGCCCCGCTCGCGGCCGTAGTCAGCCGGCCCGGTGAAGCCGGCGGGCTCCATGAAGATGGCGAGGCCCTTGTCCGGCTGCCAGCGGTGGATGCGGTTGTGCGGGATGTCGGAGAAGAGCAGGCAGCCGGCGGGCAGGCCCCCCTTGTCGCTCGCCACCCAGACCGGTCCCTCGCTCCAGGCGAAGCCCGAGCCGAGCACCTCGATCACGGCCCCCGGCGGCACGAGCGCGTCGAACCGGGGATCGAGCCGCTCGATCGAGCCCACGGTCGGGAGCA
>JBIIYH010000243.1:0-4358 GCA_044346905.1 Pirellulales bacterium | reverse complement strand
AGCGGAGGGCACGGGATTCGAACCCGCAACCCCTTTCGGGGCATCTGATTTCGAGTCAGACCGCTAACCATTCGCATACCCTCCGGGGGCGATTCTAGAAGCGAGGGGCCGGCCTCTCAAGATCGCGATGGCTTTCGGGCGATTCTTCGCGGCTCGGTGAGCCCGGCCCGGGGTCGGCCTGCACCGCTTGTGACGAAGAATGCCGGCGTGCGGACTGCACCTGCCGTGCCGGCCGCGCGACGGCCCGCCCCCGATCTTCGCCCCGGCCGCCCGGCCTGCCGATGACTGTCAGCGTGCGGATCCACGACGCCTTGGCCGGCCGTCGTCCCGCCGGGAGCAGCTGATTTCATGGCGAAGAACACCTGGCGGCTCGTGAGCCGCGGTCCCGACGGCGAGCTGGTCATCCACGATTTCGATTCCCCCGAGGCTCTCCGGGCCTGCCACCGCCAGATCGGCGTCGATGACTGCTCGACCGACCTCGACCTCCGCGGGGCACCGGTCTTCCGCGAGCTGATCGGACCGATGCCCGAGGGCAGGACGATCGTCCGCTACGAGACCCCCGCCGTGTTCGAGGTGCTGACCCGCGAGTGGGCGATGCCGAAGCCTCCCCGCCGTCGCCGCCGCGCGGCCGACCTGGCCACCGAGGCGACGGGCAAGGCGCCCCCCCAGGCGACGACCCAGGATGGCTGACACGATCTTCGGCCGGATCATCCGGGGCGAGATTCCCGCCCGGATCGTCCACGACGACGACCGCTGCCTGGCTTTCCACGACGTCGCCCCGCAGGCGCCCGTGCACGTGCTCGTGATTCCCAAGCGGCCGATCGCCTCACTGGCCGACGCGACCGAGGCCGATGCCGACCTGCTCGGCCACCTGGTCTTGGTGGCGACACAGCTGGCCCGCACGCTCGGGCTGGAGGACGGCTACCGGCTGGTCGTCAACTGCGGCCGCGACGGCGGCCAGTCGGTGGACCACCTGCACGTCCACCTGCTCGGCGGCCGGCCGCTGGCGTGGCCGCCGGGCTAGCAGCCCGTCGCGGCGGTTGTGTTACCATCGCGGAGGCCCGAGTTTCCCACCGCCAGCCGCGAGGTGATCATGTCAGTCCTCCCCTTCCCGAGCCGTCGGGAGTTTCTCGCTTCGTCGCTCGGCGCCGCCGGCTGCCTGGCCGTGGGCCGCGGTCTCGCTGCCGACCAAGAGCCCGTGCCGGCGGCCAAGCCGCCGCTGTTTCGGATCTCGCTCGCCGAGTGGTCGCTTCACAAGACCATCTTCGCCGGCAAGCTCGACAACCTCGACTTCCCGCGGGCGGCCCGCGAGCAGTTCGGCATCGAGGCGGTCGAATACGTCAACCAGTTCTTCAAGGACAAGGCCAAGGACGCCGACTACCTGGCCGACCTGGCCGGACGGGCGGCGGACGAGGGTGTGCAGAACCTGCTGATCATGTGCGACGGCCTGGGCAACCTCGGCGACCCCGACGACAAGGCCCGCACCAAGGCGGTCGAGAACCACCACCCCTGGGTCGAGGCGGCCAAGCGACTCGGCTGCCACTCGATCCGGGTCAACGCGGCGAGCAAGGGAACCTTCGAGGAACAGCAGAAGCTCGCCGCCGACGGGCTCGGCCGGTTGGCCGAGTTCGCCGCCCAGATGGACTTGAACGTGATCGTGGAGAACCACGGCGGGCTCTCTAGCAACGGCAAGTGGCTCGCGGGCGTGATCGAGCAGGTGGGCAAGCCCAACTGCGGCACGCTCCCCGACTTCGGCAACTTCGGCGACTACGACCGCTACCAGGGCGTGACGGAACTGATGCCCTTCGCCAAGGGCGTGAGCGCCAAGAGCCACGACTTCGACGCCGAGGGCAATGAGACGAAGACCGACTACATGCGGATGCTCTCGCTCGTGACCGACGCCGGCTATCACGGCTGGGTGGGCGTGGAGTACGAGGGCAAAACGCTGCCCGAAGACGAGGGCATCAAGGCCACCAAGCGGCTGCTCGAGACGGTGCGGGCCGAGCTGGCGGGCTAGCGGGCCGCCACCGGAAGCCGCCGTATGACCGCCAGCTCAGCCCCGTCCGCCGGGCTCTTGATCGTCTCGGTCGATCGGCTGCCGGCCTGGATCCTGCCGGCCTTCGGCTGCACCTGGGCTTCGACGCCCTGCCTCGACGGTCTCGCCGGCCGCGGACTGGTCTTGGATCGCGTCATCGCCGGCGGCGACGACCCGTCCGACACGCTCGCAGCCCTGGCCGGTCGCGGCCCCGAGAATCCTGCCGCCTGGCCGCTGCTCGAAGCGGCCGCCGCGCGGGGCTGGTCGCCGGCGGTCATCACCGACGACGAGGCCTTCGCGGCGCAGCTGCCGGCCGGCGTCGCTGTGCGGCTGGTGCCGGCGGAGGCCGCGCCGCAGCTCGCCGCCACCGCCGCCGAGACGGGCCTCGGCCGGCTGTTCACGGCGGCGACGGAACTCGCAGCCACCGGCAACCACCGGCTGCTCTGGCTGCATGCAGCGAGCCTGGGCCGCGCCTGGGATGCGCCCGAAGAGTTCCGCTCCGCCTACCTCGATCCGGATGATCCCCCGCCACCGCCGGGGGCGGCCGTGCCGCAGGTGCAGGTCACGGCCGAGACCGATCCCGATCTGGTCGCCGTCGTGCGGCAGGTGTTCGCGGGCCAGCTCACGCTCTTCGACCACTGCCTCGCCGGCCTCGTGTCGGCCGTCGCCGCCGCCGCCCCGGCCGCTCCCTGGGCCGTGCTGGTCGCCGGCGTGCGGGGCATGCCGCTGGGGCTTCACGGCCTGATCGGGCCGCTGCCGCTGGCCCCCTATGGCGAGCTCGTTCACCTGCCGGCCGTGCTCGTCGATCACGAAGGACGGATGGCCGCGCAGCGGTACAGCGGCCTGCTCCTGCCGGCCGACCTGGGGGCCACGCTGGTCGAGTTCGTCGGTGGCGGTCGGCCATCCGCTGCCGATCCGCGGGCGGGCCGCAGCCTCGGGCCCCTGCTCGAGGAGTGGCGGTTCGAGCCGCGCGACCGGGCGGTCGCCGTGGCGAGCCACGGGATCGCGGTCGTGACCCCGGCCTGGCAGATCGTGCTCGCCCCGGCCGCCGGCCAGCCCGCGGTGTTCGCCAAGCCCGACGACTATTTCGACCGCTGCGATGTCGCGGACCGCTGCCCCGACGTGGCCGAGGAACTCGCCTCGCTCGCCCGCCAAGCCGCCGTCGATCCCCGGGCCGCCTGGCTGGCACCGCTCTCACCGGCGGCGACGCACCGCCCGTAGCGGCCCAGACTCCAGCCGCTGCCGCCGGCGGGCCGATTTCTCGCGGCAAAAACATGCTTTGCCGCCGCTTGGGCGGGTCGCTACGATCCGCCCCCCCCTCCCTGGCCCGGGACGGGTTCGCGCCCCCGCCACCGCCATGCCGTTCTCCGCGCGCTCCGCCGCGTCCCTCGTCGCCCTCGTCGCGGCCCTGCTGCTCTCGGCCGTGCCGGCGGCAGGCCAGCAGTCCGACCCGCCGCAGCCGGATGCCGAGCGGCCGGTCGGCATTCGGATCCGCTGGGGTGGCGGCACGCCCCGCGCGTGGAGCGGGCAGATCGCCGTCGTCACCGCGGCCGCCGGTGATGCCAGCCCCCTGCCCTGCTCCTGGCGCCCGCTCTGCACCGAACCCGACGCCGCCACGCTCGCCCATGACGAGGGCGGCCGGATCGCGGTGCATCAGCCACGGCCGCTCGGCACCGATGGCGTCGAGCTCACGGTGCCCGATTGGCAACAAGCCCGGCTCGTGCTCCGGCTCGGACCGGCCCCCGCGGGTGAGCCTGCCGTCGCGATCGATGTGCCGCTCACCGACATCCTGGCCGCGCCCATGCAGCAACCGCTCGACGGCGACGGCAACCGGCTCTCGATCGAGACCGCTCCGGGCGACGCCCTGCGGGTGACCCTCGTGCCGGCGGCACCGCAGGCGGGTGCACCACCGCTGCCGGCAGACTCCGCCGTGCGGCGACCGGGCGACGTGCTCCGCTTTCGCGTCGCCCCGCTGCTGGCGATCAAGCCCGGCCAGGGACAGTTCGAGCTCCGGCTGCGGCTGTCCCGAACAGGCGACGAAAAGCCGATCGACTCCCAGACCGCGAAGCTCGTGCCGCGGGCGGCGGCGGCGGCGGTGAGCACCGCGTTCTCCTCGGGCCGCATTCCGACCGCTTTTGACGACGTCAGTTTCGAGCTCTCGCTCCCCGCCGCCGAAGGGGTTTACGACGTGACCCTCGAGGCCGTCGAGCGGGGCGGCCTGCGGTGGACGCGGCCGCTCGCCGGCCGCACGCTCCAGGTCGTGGCGGTGGCTGACACTCCGGCCGAGCGGCCCGCCGCCACGGCCTGGGGCGTGGTGTATGAG
>JBIIYH010000241.1:0-4426 GCA_044346905.1 Pirellulales bacterium | reverse complement strand
GAGCCGTCGCTCGTGACGGCCACGTGCACCCATTCGCCCACGGGCAGCGGCTCGGCCGCCCGCACGCTCACGGCGTCGCCCGGCCAGAAGTGGACGAGCGACCAGCGGAGATGCCCGTCGGCCACGAGCAGCTCGTAGCCCCGGCTGCCGGCGTCGGTCCAGGCCCGCGAGCGATGGAACACGACCGCCCGTTCGTACCGCGTGGGGGCTTGCAGCCAGAGCGACACGGTGAAGGGCTGGCTGCGGCGGAAGTTGCCCACCGGCGTGGTCACCGGATGGTCGCCGGTGAGCCGGATGGCCTGGCCGGCCTGGCCGGGCACGAGGGTGTTGTCGGTCGGTGAGGAGGCGGGACGGTCGTCGGCCGTGGCACTCGCGAACGTGCCGTCGGGCCGCCGCTCGTCGAAGCCGTAGCGGACGAGCTCGCCGGGGATCGTGCCGGCCGCCTGGGCCGCGAGCCCCGCGGGCTTCTCCCCCTTGCCGGCCGCCCAGGCGGCCACGGTCCGCCGCACGGTCGCCTCGCGGTCGGCGAGCACGGCGGCCGCCTCGGCGCAGGCGTCCTCGGCCTTGGCCAGGGCCGCGGCGGCCTTGTCGTCTACGAGCCTGAGTTTCGGCGTGGGCGTGGCGTCGGTGAAGAATGAATACAGCCCCGCCTCGTCCACGTCGTCGAAGAAGGCGAAGAGCTGGTAATACTCCTGCTGCGAGAGCGGATCGAACTTGTGGTCGTGGCAGCGGCAGCACTCGAGCGTGAGCCCGAGGAAGGCCGTGCCAAAGGTGGTGACCCGGTCGTTGACGTAGTTGACGCGATACTCCTCCTCCACGCTGCCACCTTCCGATTCCTGCGGATGCAGCCGGTTGAATGCCGTGGCCAGAATCTGCTCGGGCGCCGGATTCGGCAGCAGGTCGCCGGCGACCTGCCAGAGGGTGAACTGGTCCCAGGGCAGGTTGTCGTTGAAGGCCTCGATCACCCAGTCCCGCCAGGGCCACATCGTGGGCCGCGGCCGATCGACCTGGAAGCCGTAGCTGTCGGAGTAGCGGGCCAGATCCATCCAGTCGGCGGCCATCCGCTCGCCGTACCGCGGACTGGCCAGGAGCCGGTCGAGCAGCTTCTCGTAGGCGTCGGGCGAGGTGTCGGCGAGGAAGGCCTGCACTTCGGCGGGCTCGGGGGGCAGGCCGGTGATGTCGAAGCTCGCCCGGCGGATGAGCGTGGTCCGGTCGGCCTCGGGCTGGAAGGCGAGCCCGCGGGCGGCAAGTTTTCCAGCGACGATTGCGTCGATGCCGGCTGCGACATCGGCCGCCTCGGGCTTCACCGGTGGCACGAACGCCCAGTGGGGCTCGTAGGTCGCCCCTTCGGCGATCCACTGCTTGAGCGTCGCCACCTGTTCAGCCGAGAGCCGGCCGATCTTGGCCTCGGGGGGCGGCATCACGATGTCGGGATCGTCGGCAATGACGCGGGCCATCAGTTCGCTCGCGGCCGCGTCCTCCGGCACGATCGCCCGCAGGCCGCTGTCGAGCTCCGCGGTCGCCTGCTCGAAGGTGTCGAGCCGCAGGCCCGCCTGCCGGTTGCCGCTGTCGGGGCCGTGGCAGGCGAAGCAGTTTTCCGAGAGGATCGCCCGGATGTCCTTGTTGAACGAGAGCCGATCGGGAGGCGGGGCCGGCGGAGTCCGCTCGGTTGCGGCGGCCGTGGCGATACCGGTGGCGACGGCCGCGAGCAGGCAGAACGAAAGCCGGGCCCGGGTCGAGCAACCCATGTGACACACGATCCTGTCAGGGGGTCACCCGCGTCGCCGATCCGCGGCCAATCGGCACGGATCGCGGACCAGCGAGGCTGGTCGATCGGCGGGGCTGCGGCCGGCGATTCAGCCGCAGCAACGGTCTCCATGCATGATAACGCCGGCAGGGGAGGAGGGCACGGAAACCGGGCGGAACAGGCTCGGCAGCGGCATTTTTCCCGGCGGAACGAGGCCCACTCGACCACCTGCAGGGCATGGGCTACCCTACAGGGCTCCCGTTTTCTCCTCCCCGATCCCGAACCTCCAGCCCCCGAACGAGTTCCGAGCCATGGCCGCCACCGCTTCCGAGACTTCCTCCGCCGCCAGCATGAAGGGCGCGGGCCACACCTACGCCGTCGTCGTGGACGGCGGCCGGCAGTACCGCGTGATGGAGGGCATGGAACTCGAGATCGACTTCCGCCACCTGCCGGCCGGCGGCGAGGTGGTGTTCGACGACGTCCTGGCCGTCAGCAAGGCCGGCAAGCTCACCCTCGGCAAGCCGAAGGTGAAGGGCGCCAAGGTCAAGGCCGAGGTGTTGGGCCTGGTGCAGGGTGAGAAGATCTACGTGCAGAAGTTCAAGCGGCGGAAGAACTACCGCCGCCGCACCGGCCACCGGGCGCTCGCCACGAAGATCCGCGTCTCGAGCATCACGGCCTGACGCAGTCCCGTCCGGCCCGCTTTCGGCCCCGAAGCCCGCCAACGCTGACGTGAGTGGCCGGCGTCATCCCCCTTCTTGCGCAAGGGGGCTTTTATGGCAGCCCACCTCAGAGCCCCAGGCCCGCCAGCGGGCCGCCGGTGCGGCAGAGATCGTCCACCGCGGCGGTGACGGCCGGATCTTCCTCGACCGGCGGCGCGTGGTGGGGCTTGAGCCGGGCGTCGATCACGAGCGGCCCGCGGCAGCCCCAGTGCTTGTTGCGGATCTCGGCCTCGACGCCGTGGACGTCGGCGGCTGGGTTCGACCGTGTGAACGTGGTCCAGAGAAAGTTTTCGAGCGTGGCCGCGGTGAAGCTCGCGTCGTCCACGACGACCACCAGCGGAAACTGCCGCAGTGGATGTTCGTGGTCGATCGCGGCGCAGAGCCGATCCACGTCGCCGCCCCAGCCGGCCTCGCCGGCCGAGGCCCAGATCGCAGCGTCGCTCGGGGCCGCAAGCTGTGGCCGCGGCTCGATCCGCGGCCCCTCCACGGCCACCACGCCCGGTAGGCAGACGCGGGGGTTCGCGAAGCCGTGCGGGAGCGGGATGCCCGCGGGGAGCTCCGTGGGCAGGTCGCGGATCGCCGGGCCCCGGGCGGCGACGACGAGCTTCGAGCCCGAGTTGAAGCCCGAGCCCGAGTAGTCGAGCGTGTCGATCGTGGTTTCGGTGTGGAAGTGGCAGTCGCGTCGCCAGTCGGCCCGGGCGAGCAGGCAGCCCAAAAACTCCCGCACGTGGTGGGCGTCGAGGCCGGGGCAGTCGCCGCCGTTGACGATCAACAGATACTTGGCGAGCGAGAGCTGCCCTTGGCCGAGGATCGCGGAGGCCTGGGTGAGCAGCTCCGCCGGCCGGTCGGACTTCTTCCACGGCATGTACCGCTCGCTGCCCACGGCGAGCAGGAGCGGGTGCACGCCCGAGGCGTCCACCGCGTGCACGCTCGAGATACCCGGCAGAACGGTGGGGATCACGGGGCCGGTGAGCTCGTGGACGAGCCAGCCGAAGAGCGTGTCTTCCTGGGGCGGGCGGCCCACGACCGTGACCGGCCAGATCGCTCCCTCGCGGTGCCAGACGTGCTCGACCCGCATCAGCGGAAACTCGTGCTGGCGGGCGTAGTAGCCGAGATGATCGCCGAACGGCCCTTCGGGCTTCGTGGCCCCGGGCGAGACGGTGCCCTCGATCACGAAGTCGGCGTCGGCGTAGATCGCCGGGCGGCCCGGGCGGCGGATCATCGGGATTCGGTGGCCGGCGAGCACGCCGGCGAAGGTGAGCTCGCTGAGTCCCTCGGGCAGGGGCATCACGGCCGAGACGGCCATCGCCGGGGAGCCGCCGAGAAAAATAGCCACCTTCAGGGGCTCGCCGCGGGCCAGCGCCGCGGCGTGATGGAGCCCGATGCCGCGGTGGATCTGATAATGGAGGCCGACCTCGCGATCGGGTTCATAGTCGTTGCCCGCCAGCTGCACCCGATACATGCCGAGGTTCGAGTGCTTGGGAGAGGGTCGGGCAGGGTCTTCCGTATAGACGGCCGGCAGCGTGACGAACGGGCCGCCGTCGCCGGGCCAGGAGACCACCGGCGGCAGCCGCGAGAGCGGCACCGAGCGGGCCATGACCGGGCCGCTGCGGACGCCGCGCGGCAGCATGGCCAGGGCGTCGTAGGGGCTTCGCCAGTAGCGGGCGGGATTTCGCAGGGCGGCCGTGGGGTCGATCTTGAGCTCGACGAGCCGCCGCACCCGGTCGAGCGAGTCGGCGAAGATCCGCTCGATCCGCTTTTTCGTGCCGTAGAGGTTTACGAGGACGGGGAAGTCTGTCCCCTTGGGCCGCGAAAACAGCACCGCCGGTCCTCCGGCCCGAAACAGCCGCCGCTGGATCTCGGCGATCTCGAGCTGCGGATCGACCGGATGATCGATGACCACGCACTGGCCCTCCCGGCGGAGGCTGTCGGTGCAGTCGCGGAGCGAGCGAAATCCCAT
>JBIIYH010000239.1:0-4431 GCA_044346905.1 Pirellulales bacterium | reverse complement strand
TTGGCCACGCTCTTCGACCGGGGGCTGCTCTACAAGGGGCATAAGATCGTCTGGTGGTGGGCCCAGGGCGGCACGGCCCTCTCGAGCGGCGAAGTGGGGCAGGGCTACAAGGAGGTGGCCGACCCAAGCGTGTACGTGGCCTTTCCGCTGCTCGACGACGCCGGGCTACCGACCCGCCGCAGCCTCGTCGCCTGGACCACGACGCCCTGGACGCTGCCCTCGAACCAGTTCGCGGCGGTAAAGGCCGACCTCGCGTATGTGGTGCTGCGGGAGAAGGCCGCGGAGGGCCAGCCGGCCGACGAGCGGGACTACGTCGTGGCCGAGCCCTTGGCAGCCGCGCTCGGCGAGAAGCTCAAGAAAGAGTTCGAGGTTGTCGAGCAATTTCCCGGCGCCGCGCTGGTGGGCCGCTCCTACCTGCCGCCGTTCGACATCTATCGGCCCGCCGGGCCGCCGAGCCCTGCGCGGCTGGCCGCCGGCGGCGCCGAGCCCGCTGCCTGGCGGGTGGTGGCGGCCGACTTCGTGACCACCGACTCCGGAACCGGCGTGGTCCACATCGCCCCGGCCTTCGGCGAAGTGGATTACGGCGTGCTCGTGGCCGAGCAGGCCCGGTTCGCCCCCGGCGGAGGCCCCACGCTTCTCAATGCCGTGGCCCCCGACGGCACCTTTACCGACGCCTTCCCGATGGGCTCGGGGCGGTTCGTCAAGGACTGCGACCGCGACATCACCCGTGACCTTCGGGCCCGCGGGCTGCTCGTCCATCAGGAGCAGTATGTCCACGACTATCCCTTCTGCTGGCGGGCCGACAAGGATCCGCTGATCCAGTATCCGCGGGAGAGCTGGTTCATCCGCACCAGCCGGTTTCGCGAGCACTTGCTCGCCAACAACGAGCAGGTGCACTGGCTGCCCGACCACATCAAGCATGGGCGGTTCGGCAACTTCCTCGAGTCCAATGTTGACTGGGCGCTCTCCCGCGAACGGTATTGGGGCACGCCGCTGCCGATCTGGGTCTGCGAGGAGACCGGCCGGGCCGAGGCCGTGCCTTCCTACGCGGCGCTCCTGGCCAAGCCGGGCGTCCAGGGCACCGACGTGTTCGATGCCGCCAAACGGGCCAACCCCGATCTCTCCGACGACCTGCGGGTGCACAAGCCCTACATCGACGCGGTCACCTACGACTCCCCCTTCGCTGCGACCGCGCGGATGCGGCGGGTGAGCGAGGTGATCGACTGCTGGTTCGACTCGGGCTGCATGCCGTTCGCCCAGTGGGGCTGGCCGCACGCGGGGCAGGACGAGTTCGCCGCGCAGTTTCCGGCCGACTTCATCTCCGAGGCGATCGACCAGACCCGCGGCTGGTTCTACAGCCAGTTGGCGATCAGCACGCTGCTCTTCGGGGCGGGCTCCGAGGGCGGCCTGCCGGCCGGGGCGGCCGCGCCGCCGGGCGAGTATCCCCATCCGTTCAAGACCTGCATCGTGCTCGGCCACATGCTCGGTGAGGACGGGCAGAAGATGAGCAAGAGCCGGCGGAACTACCGCGCGCCGGCCGAGATCTTCGATGCCTATGGCGCCGACGCCCTGCGGTGGTTCTTCTTGGCCGGCCAGCCCCCCTGGACGAGCATCCGCTACAGCGAGCGGGCGATCCGCGAGAGCGTGCCGGAGTTTCTCCTGCGGCTCTGGAACGTCTACTCGTTCTTCGTGATCTACGCCCAGATCGACGGCTTCGACCCGGCGACGCTGCTCGCGGAGCCGGGCCAGCTCGACCATGCGGATCTGGCGAAGGCCCGTGGCTGGCGGCCGGCGGCCGAGCGGAGCGAGCTCGACCGCTGGATGCTCTCGGAGCTGCACGCGACGGCCGCGGTGATGGTCGAGCGGCTCGACGCCTACGACCACTTCGCCGCCGCGGGCGAACTTTCGAAGCTCGTGGACGCGGTGAGCAACTGGTTCGTCCGCCGCAGCCGCGACCGGTTCTGGGCGGCGGGCCGCGCTGACGGCGGCCCGGAGACCAACCCCGACAAGCTCGACGCCTACTGGACGCTCTACGAGACGCTGCTGGCCGTGGCCCGGCTGGCGGCGCCCTTCGTGCCCTTCGTGAGCGAGGCGATCTGGCGGAATCTCGCCGGCGCGGCCTTCGGCAACAAGGCGCCCGAAAGCGTGCACCTCACCGACTACCCCGCGGGTGATCTCGCGCTCGTGGACCGCGACCTCGTGCGGCGGATGGCGGTCGTCCGCGACGTGGCCTCGCTCGGCCGGGCGGCCCGGGCCGCCGAGAAGCTGAAAGTACGGCAGCCGCTCTCGAAGGTCGAGGTGATCCTGGCCGACCCGGACGTGGGCGATGCCGAGTGGCTCGCGGCCCACGCCGACTTGGTCTGCGACGAGCTCAACGTGAAGCAGTTCGAGATCTGCCGGGAGCCCGAACGCTACATCGAGCGGGCGATCCTGCCCGACCTGAAAAAACTTGGCCCCCGGCTGGGCAAGGATCTGCCCAAGGTGAAGCAGGCCCTCGCGACGGCGGATGCCGCCGCAATTTTGAAGAGCATTCATGACGCGGGCCAGGCGAGGCTGCCGCTCCCCGGTGGTGGCGAGGCGCTGCTCGAGGAGGGGGACGTGCTCGTGCGGACGACCGCCAAGCCCGGTTGGGCGGCGGCCGAGGGGCCGCGGGCGGTGGTGGTCGTGGCCAAGGATCTCACGCCGGAACTCGTGGCCGAGGGGCTCGTCCGCGAGGTCGTGCATGCCGTGCAGACTCGTCGCAAGGCGCTCGACCTGGAGTTCACCGAGCGGATCAAGCTCGCGTTCGCCACGCCCTCGGCCGAGTTGAGGGCCGCCCTCGAGGCCCACCTCGACTACGTCTCGGCCGAGACGCTCGCCGCCGCGGCGAGCGTGGCGGCCGAGGCACCGGCCGACGCCGGCGAAACGATCGACATCGACGGCCACCCGCTCGTGATCACCATCAAGGTGCCAGCCACCAAATCTGAGTAACTTGGGCGACCGAGATTTCCTGACTTGCCCGGATTTTGTGGCTGGCACCATTTTTCCCATGACTGAACCGCGTCGCCTCCGCTTGGCCGTGCTGCTCTCGGGCTCCGGCCGCACGCTCGAGAATCTGCTCGAGCAGATCGACGTCGGGACGCTGCCGGCGACGGTCGCTCTCGTCGTGTCGAGCCGGCCCGACGTGCGGGGCGTGAAGATCGCCGAGCGGGCGGGCGTGCCGGTGCTGGTGCTGCCGCCGGGCGGGCAGGGGGTGGACTCCTGGAGCGAAGCCGTGTTCGCCGCCTGCCGCCAGAGCCGGGCCGACCTCGTGGTGCTGGCGGGGTTTCTGCACCTGGTGAAGATTCCGCACGACTTCACCGGCCGGGTGATCAACATTCATCCGTCCCTCCTGCCGGCTTTCGGCGGCCAGGGCTTTCACGGCATGAACGTGCATCGGGCCGTGCTCGAGCGAGGCTGCACGGTGTCGGGCTGCACAGTGCACCTGGTGGACGACGAATACGACCACGGCCGGGTGCTGCTCCAGCAGCCGGTGCCTGTCCTGCCCGACGACAGCCCCGAATCGCTCGCGGCCCGCGTCTTCGCCGCCGAGTGCCAGACGCTGCCGGAGGCGATCCGCCGCATTGCCGCCGGGCTTTTGCCCTGACGATCAGTCCGGCGGGCCCCCGGGGCTCCACCAGGCGAGGGATTCCCAGCCGTCCCGCGCGGTCTGTCGCGGGCTCTGGCCCAGCAGCTCCGTGAACCGTGCGGCCACCACGGCCACGTCTGTCGCCCGCAGGCCCGAGAGCACGAGGCAGCCGGTCAGCCGGCCAGTTTGATCCCGAGCCACCAGGCCAGAGAGCGGTTCGGCATGATCCAGAAGCACAGCGGCGACGATGTTGGCAACGACGAGGTCGGCGAAATCGGCGCCCGCGGGCAGCAGCGTGGCAACTGCGACCCGATCCGCGACGCCGTTCCTCACCGCGTGCGACCGAATCGCGTCGTGGACCGACGCATCGCTCTCGATGGCTTGGACGCGAGTGGCCCCCAGCACTGCCGCCGCCACGGCCAAAATGCCCGAGCCGCTTCCGAAGTCGATGACTCGATCACACCGCCTCGGGGATCGGAACGCGGTGGCGATCGCGGCCAGACAAAGCTGCGTGGTCGGATGGAGGCCGGTGCCGAATCCGATCCCGGGCTCGATGAACAGCGTGGTGCCCCCGGCCTCGGCCGCCGCGCGGCCCGGCTCCCAAGCGGGCCGTACCCACCCGAAGCCGGGCACCTCGATCGGGGCGAACGCGTCTTGCCAGGCATCCGGCCGCTCGCAGGCGACGGCACTGAGGCCCAGCACCTCGCAACCGGCCAGGCCCTCGAGTCGCTCCGCAGCGCGGCGGGCCGACGACTCCTCGCCGAACCAGCACGCGGCCGTGATCACGGGCAGCTCCGCGACCCAGTCTCGCTCCCGCGGCGCCG
>JBIIYH010000237.1:0-4451 GCA_044346905.1 Pirellulales bacterium | reverse complement strand
TCTACCGCCGCAGCCTCTATACGTATTGGCGGCGAACGGGCCCGGCCCCGATGCTGGAGGCCTTCGACGTGCCCAAGCGGGTGACCTGCGTGGCCAAGCGGGACACCACAAACACCCCGCTCCACGCCTTCGTGCTCCTGAACGGCGTGCAGTTCGTGGAGGCGGCCCGGGTGCTGGCCGAGAAGCTGCTCGCCGAGACGGAGGGCGACGCGGCCGCCACGCTCGCCCTGGCCTTCGAGCGGCTCACGAGCCGCCCCCCTGACCAGACGCAGCTGGCGATCCTCGAGCGGATGCACGCCGGCCAGCTCGAGTGGTATGCGGCCCGGCCCGAGGAGGCGGCGAAGTTCGTGGGCCTCGGCCAGACCGAACGAAACGAGTCGCTGCCGGCCGTCGAGGTGGCGGCCGCTGCCGGCGTGATCAACGCCCTGATGAACTACGACGAAAGCGTGGTGAAGCGATGAACCTCTATCCTGGGCAGCAGGTTCCGGTGCAGCAGGCGCCGCTCGGGAGGCGGCAGTGGCTCGGCCAGTTCGGGGCGGGCTTCGGCTCGGTGGCGCTGGCCCACCTGCTCGCCAGGCAGGCCGCGGCCGAGGCGGGCTCGGGCGAGCTCGCGCTGCCCGCGGGGTCGAGCGGCGGCGTGCTCGACGGCTTCCATGTCCCGCCCAAGGCCAAGCGGGTGATTTATCTCTTCCAGTCGGGCGGCCCCTCGCAGCTCGATCTCTTCGACCACAAGCCGCTGCTCCAGGAGCGAGACGGCGAGCAGCTGCCGGAGAGCGTTCGCGGCAATCAGCGGCTCACCGGGATGTCGGGCAACCAGAGCTCGATTCCGCTGGCTGCCTCCCCCTTCGGCTTCGCCCGCCATGGCCAGAGCGGCGCCTGGGTCTCGAATCTCCTGCCCTACACGGCGAAGATCGCCGACCGGCTCTGCTTCATCCATTCGATGCACACCGAGAGCATCAACCACGGCCCCGGCGTGACCTTCATGCAGTCGGGCTCGCAGATTCCGGGCCGGCCGAGCATCGGGGCCTGGCTCGACTATGGGCTCGGCAACGCCCAAGACGACCTGCCCTCGTTCGTGGTCCTGATCACGAAAAACAAGGGGGGCCAGCCGCTGATGAGCCACCTCTGGGGCGCGGGCTTCCTGCCACCCAAGCACCAGGCGGTCCGCTTCCGCTCGGGCGGCGACCCGGTGCTCTATGTCAGCAACCCGCCCGGCGTGTCGGTGGAGAATCGCCGGGCCCTGCTCGACGGCCTGCGGGAGCTCCACGAGCACCAGTTCGCCGCCACGCCCGACGCCGCGATCGCGGCCCGGATCGCCAACTACGAGATGGCCTTCCGGATGCAGGCGAGCGTGCCGGAGGTGACCGACTTCTCCGACGAGCCGGCCGGGGTGCTCGACATGTACGGCCCCGAGGCCCGTGATCCCGGCAGCTTCGCGGCCAACTGCCTGCTTGCCCGACGGCTGGCCGAGCGGGGCGTGCGGTTCATCCAGCTCTACCATCAAGACTGGGACCACCACGGCGGCTTGAAGGGGGGCATCGCCTCGGAGGCCCGGCAGACCGATCAGCCGGCCGCGGCCTTGGTCGAGGATCTCGCCCAGCGGGGCATGCTCGACGACACGCTCGTGGTCTGGGGGGGCGAGTTTGGCCGCACGAACTACTGCCAGGGGCTCTACCGCCCGGGTCAGGACTTCGGCCGCGACCACCATCCGCGGTGCTTCACGATCTGGATGGCCGGCGGCGGGATCAAGCCGGGCATGGCCTGGGGCGAGACCTGCGAGTTTGGCTACAACATCGTCAAGGACCCCGTGCACGTGCACGATTTCCACGCCACGATGCTCCATCTCCTGGGCATCGACCACGAGCGGCTGACGTACAGGTTCCAGGGCCGCCGGTATCGGTTGACCGACGTCCATGGAAAAGTGGTCAAAGGCATCATCGCTTGATGGCGATGGTCACGGGAACCTGAGCGTCCGGCTGTTCTCGTCCCGCGCCTCGAACACCAGGTACTCGGGCGACACCCCCTCCTTGCCCTCGATGTGGAGCTGGATGTGGGTCTCGTCCTCGAACTGGGTGATCTCCCGCCGCTTGCGGTTGTTGAGCCAGGTCGCCACGTCGTCGTGCACGGTCACGTCGAGCCGGGCCACGTCGTCCCGCATCGCGGCCAGGTGGAGCATCCGCATCACCTCGATCGCCATGCTCTCGGGCGTCTTGACGGTGCCGGTGCCGCTGCAGGTGGGGCAGTCCTGGAAGATGCTCTTCCGCAGCGAGGGCCGGATCCGCTGCCGGGTCATCTCCACCAGGCCGAAGGGGCTCGTCCGCAGGATCTTCGTCCGGGCCCGGTCCCGCTTCATCGCCTCGTGGAGCGACTTCTCGACGCTGCGGCGATACTTCTCCTTCCGCATGTCGATGAAGTCGTTGACGATCACGCCGCCCAGGTCCCGGAGCCGCAGCTGGCGGGCGATCTCCTTGGCCGCGATCAGGTTCATCTGGTAGGCGTTCTCCTCGGCGCTCTTCTCGGTGCGGAAGGATCCCGAGTTGACGTCGATCGCCACCAGCGCCTCCGTCTGGTCGATCACGATCGACCCGCCCCCCTTGAGCGGCACCTTCCGCTGGTGGATCCGGGAGATTTCTTCTTCCAGGCCGTAGCGGTGGAAGAGCGGCTCCTTGCCCTCGTAGAGCTGCAGCCGCTCGACATACTTCGGCATCACGAGCTCGAGAAACTCGCGGGCCCGCTCGAAGGCGGCCGGCTCGTCGATCAGGATCCGGTCCACGTCCTCCGTGAACATGTCACGGATGGTGCGGATGATCATGTCGCTTTCCTGGTAGATGTCGATCGGCGCCGAATACTTCCGCATTCGCCGGACGATGCTCTTCCAGAGCCGCAGCAGGTAGGCCATGTCGCGGGCCATCTCCCCCTTGGTCCGCTCGGTGCCGGCCGTCCGGACCACGAAGCCCACCCCCTTGGGCGGCTTGAGGTCGAGCATGATGTCGCGAAGCACCCGCCGATCCCGCTCGTCGTCGATCTTCTTGGAGATGCCCACCCGGCCCAGGGGCGGCATCAAGACGAGATACCGCCCGGGGATCGAGATGTAGGTGGAGAGCGTGGGTCCCTTGGTGCCGAAGCCCTCCTTGATCACCTGCACGAGCACCTCGTCGCCCCGCCGCAGGATGTCCTGAATCGGCGGCTTGACCCGGGGCCGGTCGCCGATCCGCGGCTTGCGGCGGGTGGCCGCGCGACCGCCCCCATCCGCCTCGGCGGCCTCGCCCGGCTTGGCGGCCGGCTCGACGTCGAAGGCCTTGTCGGGATCGAGTCCACCCTGCCGGTAATACTGCGGCTCCACGTCGCTGATGTGGAGGAAGCCGTTGCGGCCCACGCCGAAGTCGACGAAGGCCGCCTGAATCGAGGGCTCGATGTTGACGATCCGCCCCTTGTAGATGTTGCCGACATAGTTGTCTTGGCTGGTCCGCTCGACGTAGAGCTCCTCGAGCACCCCGTCCTCGATGATCGCGATCCGGCATTCCTCCGGCTGCGACACGTTGATCAGCATTTCCTGCTTCATCGCGTTGTTTCCCTTCCGTTGTCATCCGCCCCGCGGGGCGGCGTGGCCGTCTAGGCCACCGTCTCGGCGAGCAGCCGACGGACCTGGTCGCGAAGGTAGGCCTTGACCTCCCGCGCGCCGTCCATCGTCAGCGCCTTCTCGGCGATCAGGCGGCAATCGGCGACCGAAACGCTTCGGCACGCCTGCTTGACCTCCGGGATGGCGCTGGCCGGCACGCTAAGCTGCCGCAGGCCCATGCCCAGGAGAAGCTGCGTGAACATCACGCTGCCGCTCATCTGACCACACACATTGGCCGGAACGCCGGCCTCGGCCGCCACGTCCAGCGAGCGGCGCAACAGCCGCAAGACCGCCGGATCGCAGGCGTTGTACAGTTCTGCAACCTCCTTGTTGCCCCGGTCGACCGCCAGCGTGTACTGGATCAGGTCGTTGGTGCCGACCGAGACGAAATCGACCTCCTTGATGAAGGCGTCGAGCATCAGCGCGGCGGCGGGCGTCTCCACCATCATGCCCACGGGCATCTTCCGGTTGAAGGCGATGCCGTGCTCGGCGAGATCCTCCATCACGTCGGCGAGCACCATCCGGGCCTGCCGCAGCTCGACGATCGTGGAGACCAGCGGAAACATCACCCGCACGTCGCCCAGGGCGCTGGCCCGGAGGATGGCCCGCAGCTGGGTGCGAAACATCGGCAGCTGCCGGAGCGAGAGCCGGATGCTCCGCAGGCCCAGGCAGGGGTTCCGCTCCTCCTCGGGCGTGGTCTCGGTAAGCATCTTGTCGGCGCCGAGATCGAGCGTGCGGATCACCACCGGCTTGCCGTTCATCGCCTTGGCGACGAATGAATAGGCCTCGAAGTGATCCTCCTCGGTGGGCTCCCGCTTGCTCGTGAGGTAGA
>JBIIYH010000236.1:0-4469 GCA_044346905.1 Pirellulales bacterium | reverse complement strand
CTCGATTCCGTCGCCCTGCTCGCGCCCGAGATCGCCCTGGTGGCGGCGGCGCTCGTCGCCTACCTCGGTGGCGCCTTCGTCGGGCTCCGCCACGGCTGGCTCGTGGCGCTGGCGGGCATCCTGGCGGCCATGAGCCTCGCCGGTGGCCAGCCCGCCGATGGCGGCTCGGTGACCGCGGGACCGGTCACGGTCGATGCCTTCTCGACCTTCGTCCGCTGGGTGGTGCTGGGGGCGGGGGCGCTGCTCGCCCTCGTCCAATCTGGCGACGTGTTCACCGCCGCCACCAGCCGCGGCCCGGGGCTGCACCGCGGGGGCACCTGCGAGGAAGCCGGCACGTTTCTCGTGATGCTCGCGGGGCTCTCGCTCGTGGGCGTGGCCGACGACCTCGTGCTCCTGTTCGCCGGGCTCGAGCTCGTCTCGATCCCGACCTACGTGCTCTTGGGGCTCAAGCGGACCGACGACCGCGGCCGGGAGGCGGCGATCAAGTATTTCTTCCTCTCGCTGATCGCGTCGGCCGTGTTTCTCTACGGGGCCGCCACGCTCTACGGGATCGCGGGCACGACGAGCCTCGCGGGAATCGCCCGCGTGATGCAGTCGGCCGACGGCGCGGCCGCGGGCATGGCCACGGTGCTCCTGCCGGTGGCGCTCGGCATGACGGTCGTGGGCGCCGCCTTCCGGCTCGCGGCCGTGCCGATGCACTTCTACGCCCCCGATGTCTACGAAGGCGCCGGCCCCGGCAACGCCGCGGTGCTCTCGACCCTGCCCAAGTTGGCCGGCGTCGTCGTGCTCGCCCGACTCGTGGCCCTGGGCGTGACGGCCGAGCCCGCCGCCGCCGGGATCGGCCCGGCCGCCACGGCCCACCTCGACCTGTTCTGGCGGTTGGCCGCGATCCTGGCGGCGATCACGATGACGGTCGGCAACGTCATGGCCCTCTGGCAGACGAACCTCCGCCGGCTGCTCGCCTGCTCCTCGATCGCCCACTCGGGCTACCTGCTCGTGGGCGTGGCGGTAGCGGCCGCGGCAGCCGCCACCCAGGCGGATCGGCCGCTCGGCGACGTGGCCGGAGCCAACGCCCGTTGGACGCAGGGCCTGGGCGGCATGACCGCCACGCTCTTCTATCTGGCCACCTACGTCCTGCCGACGATCGGCTTGTTCGGCGCCCTCGCCTATCTGGGCCATCGCTGGCCCGAGTGGACGGCCACCAGCGGGCCTCGCCCGCCCCGCGACGAGATCAGCACGGTGGACGACCTCGACGGCCTGTCGAGCACCAACCCCGTGGCCGCCTTCGCGATCGCCGTCTTTACCCTGAGCCTGGCGGGCATCCCGCCGCTGCCCGGCTTCTGGGGCAAGCTCACCCTCGCCCTCTCGGCGCTCGAGGTGGACGGCACGCTGCCGATCACCTGGGGCAGCCGCCGGGCCTGGTTCGTGGCGCTGGCGGTGCTCCTGGCGGTGAACGCGGCGATCGCCGCGGCCTACTACCTGCGGCTCATCGCGGCGATGTATTTCAAGAGCACGAAGCGGGGCGTGCAGGCCGACGGCGGCCTGGCCGGCGGGCTGGCGATGCTCGCCTGCCTGGTGCTCGTGGGCTTCGTCACGATCCAGCCCCGCGGCCTCCTGGCCGCCGCCACCCGCGCCGGAAAAAGCCTCACGAGCCCCGTCCCCGCCGCCACGGCCGCCACTGCAGACGTCGCCGCCTCCAGCCCGCATCGGTAACCGCGGAAATCGGAAGCCGGGAAGGGGGTCGCGCGCAGCCGCCGGTGCATTTTGACTGCAAGCGTTGGCACACCATTCCAGTTGAGCGTGCTTCGTCAAAATCCGCCGGCGGCGAGCACGTGCCCCCGACCGGCGGGTTTCACCGGTTCGTGTCGGGACTGCGAGACGGTTCAGCCGGTCTCCCCGAAAGTGTGTCCGGAAGCATTTGCCGACTAACGTCCCTCAGTTGAGTTTTCCATGACCACCATCGACCCCACCGCCGTCGCCACCGCCCTCGCCGACCTGCGCGACCCTGAGACGGGCCGCCCGCTCGCCGAGACCGGCCAGCTCGCCGTGACCGCCGCCGATGCCTCGGCTGTCGCCGTCACGCTCAAGCTCACGACCCACTCGGCGATCCTCTGGAACGCCACCCGAGCCCGGGCCGAGGAGCTCGTGCGGGCGGCGTTCCCCGCCGTGCCGAGCGTGACGGTCGCGATCGCGACCCACGACCGGCCGCCGCCCAAGCTCGGCCAGATCGGCCTCGAGGCCAAGAGCGTGATCGCCGTGGGAAGTGGCAAGGGGGGCGTGGGCAAGAGCACGATCGCCGCCAGCATCGCCCTGGGCCTGGCACGGGCCGGGAGCCAGGTCGGCCTGCTCGATGCCGACGTCTACGGACCGAGCGTGCCGCACCTGCTCGGCCTCTCGGGCCGGCCGCAGATCGAGAACGGCAAGATCGTGCCGATGAAGCTCGCGATCGGCCCGGGCGAGATGCCGGTCATGAGCATGGGCTTTCTCGTCCCCGCCGGGGAGGCGGTCGTCTGGCGGGGGCCGATGCTCCACGGGGCGATCACGCAGATGCTCCGCGACACGCTCTGGGGCCCGCTCGACTACCTCGTGATCGACATGCCGCCGGGCACGGGCGACATCGCCCTGACGCTCTCGCAGGTGCTGCCGCTGACGGGCGCCGTGGTCGTCTGCACGCCCCAGGACGTGGCCCTGCTCGACGCGACGAAGGCGATCGCGATGTTCAAGAAGGTGAACATTCCCGTGCTGGGCATGGTCGAGAACATGGCGTATTTCCTCTCTCCCGACACCGGCAAGCGATACGACATCTTCGGCTCCGGCGGGGCGAAGCGGACGGCCCACGAGCTCGAGATCCCCTTCTTGGGCGAGGTGCCGATCCAGATCCCGATCCGGGAGCACGGCGATGCGGGCAAGACGGCCGCCAACTACGACGACCCCGCCGCCCGCCCCTATCTCGAGGCGATCTGCCAGCGGCTCGTCGGCAACCTCGCCGCCGCCGCGTCAGCCCGCCCGCCGCTGCCGAGCCTGCCGGTGCTCTGATGGCTCAGCCGCCGTCGGGGAAAGCCCGCACGTGATCGATGGTCGCGGCACCCGCGGCGAGCATCACGAGCCGATCGAAGCCGAGGGCGGCACCGACACCGACCGGCATGCCGGGGCCGTGAGCCGCGACCAGCCGCGCGGGCACCGGCAGGACGGGCCGGCCGCCCGCCCGCCGAATCTCGTTGGCCGCCGTGATCCGGGCCTCCAGCGGCCCGCGGCCGGTCTCCTCCTCCCAGCCGTTGACGAGTTCGACGCCGCGAACGAAGAGCTCGAACCGCCGGGCCGTGGCCGGCGGCCCGGCGTCGATCCGGGCGAAGGCCGCCTGCGCGGTGGGCCAGGCCTCGAGCATCAGCGGCCGGGCCTGGCCGAGCCGCGGCTGCACGACCTCCGACAGCAAGAGCTCGAAGCAGCGGTCGGCGAGCTCCGCGGGCTCGAGCGTCGCGAGGCCCTCGGGCACGACCGCGATCTGCCGGCGGACGGCGGTCAGCAGCTCGGCGGCCGCCGCGGACACCGGGTCGATGCCCGCGTGTGTCAAAAACGCCGCCGAGCAGGTCGTGCGGTCGAGCCCCTGCGTGCCGAGCACCGTGCCGCAGAGCCGCTCGAGCAAGGCCGCCGCGTCGTCGAGCGACGTGCCGGGGGCATACCACTCGAAGATCGTGAACTCGACGTCGTGCTGCGGGCCCCGCTCGCCATCGCGAAAGGCGGAAGCGAACTGGTAGATCGCCCCCGCCCCGGCGGCCAGGAGCCGCTTCATCAGGTTCTCGGGGCTGGCCTGGAGCCAGCGGGGAGTGGCGGCGCCCGCGAGCCGCACCGCGACCGGATCGATGTGGGCCTCGGGCAGCACCTCCGCCGCCAGAACCGGAGTGTCGACTTCGAGAAAGCCGCCCGCGTCGAACAGCTCGCGCACGAGCCGCCGCACCTGGGCCCGTCGCTCGAGGATCGTCCTGATCCCCATCGGCTTCAGGACGCCTGCGGCCGGTTCGCCGCCAGCTTCTCGGCGGTCTCCCGGTAGATGAGCACCGGACAGGGAGCGCGGCGGACGATCTGCTCGGCCACGCTGCCCATCAAGAGCCGGGTCAGGCCCGTGCGGCCGTGGGTTCCCATCACGATCATCTCGCAGCCTTCGTCACCGGCGATCCGCACCACCTCGCCGGCGGGATCGCCCATCGTGAGCCGGTGCTCGCAGGGCACCGCCGCGTCCCGCGGCCGCACGTCCTCCAGCATCTGCTGGATCCGCTCGGAGTTGGGCTCGGGCAGGCCGTAATAGAGCTCCCCGCCGCCATAGGCCAGCGGCGGCTCCTCGACGTGAACGATCAGGAGCCCGGCGTCGGACGCCTTGGCAAGCGCCTCGGCGTGCACCATGGCAGCGTCGCTGGCGGTCGAGAAATCGGTCGGAAACAGGATCGTTTTCCCCGCCATGATCACACCTCCGG
>JBIIYH010000235.1:0-4475 GCA_044346905.1 Pirellulales bacterium | reverse complement strand
GAGATCGAAAGCCTCACGCTCACCCGCGAGCCCGACGCCGCCTGGAACGACGACATCGTGGTGCCGGCGCGGTAGGGCCTGACACCCGAGCGAACGTCCAGCGAGAGGGCATGGGCGACCCCGAGCCTGCGCTGCCGGCAAGCTCGAGTTACCGGCCGGCCAGGCCGCGGACGGCTTGCAGATTGCGGCGGGAGGGCTCGTGCTTCGGATCCCGCTTCAGGGCCTCCTCGTAGGAGTGCATCGCCTCGCGATGCCGCCCCTGGCGAGCCAACGCCACACCGCGATTGAACCAGGCCCGCACGTCCCGCGGGTCGTGGCGGATCGCCTGGTCGAAGTCGAACTCGGCCTTCCGCGGCTGCTCCGCGGCGAGGTAGGCAAGCCCGCGATTGAGATAGGCGAGCATGTAGGTCCGGTCGCGGCGAATCGCCGATGCGTAGGCGTTGATCGCCTCGAGCGGGCGATCGAGTTCGATCAGCGTGAGCCCGCGCCAGAGTTCGGGCCGCGGGTCGTCGTAGGCGATGCCGGCCGCCTCCTCGAAGTCCTCCAGCGCGATGCCGTAGAGGCCGAGATGAAACCAGGCGATACCCCGCCGGAGATACATCTCCGGGTCCTGCGGGTCGAGCTGCAGTCCCTTGGAGAGCGCGTCCACCGAGCCTTCGAAGTCACCGAGCCGTCGGGCGACCACGCCGAGCGCGAGGTAGGCGATCGGCAGCTTCGGATCCTTCTTAATCGCCTCCTCGAGCTTCACGCGGGCCTCGGCGAACTTGCCGGCCCGGTCGAGTGCCTCGGCCTCCACGAGCAGCGACTCGGCGGGAGATGCCTCCAGCGAGCCTCGCTCGGGCACCGCGGTCGGCCGGCGGCCTCGGCCCGCAGAGTCGCGGCCGCCCGGTGCGGCCGCTTCGCCCGGAATGGTCGCCTCAGGGAAGGGAACCGGAATCTGCGGGGCCGGCCGGGGCGGCGCGGCCTCGCGCGGCGGCTGCGCCGGTGCCGCCGGACGGCCCGGGCCGGGACCGAACGGATTGAGCTCGTCGGCGAAAGGGTCGTCTTGAGGCACACCGCCCGGCTGCGCCGCAGCCGACGCGGCCAGCACCGCGGCCAGCACCGCGGCCACGAGCAGTCCTCCAGCCACGGCCGCGACGGAGCGGGCCAGACGAGGAAGCGACGCGACGGGTGGGCGGTTGGTCATAAGGAAAACGATAATCCGAATTCGGTATCGGGCAAATCCCCCGAAAACCCCGCTCCGGAAGGCCGACCGTGGTCGCCGCCGCCACAACCGGCCCAACCCCCGGCCGCACCACCGTCACGACCCGTCGAGGTTCACGCCGGGGCCTGGAGCAGACCGCCGAGCCGCTCCTCGAGTCCCGAGCGGATCCGGCCGGCGAACAGCCCCGCCATCATGGGCAGTTCCAGCCGCACGACGAGTTCGGCGGGCAACACGTCGATGTCACCGGCGATCGACATGCCCATCACGGTGAGATCGAGCCGGAGCCGCTCATCGCTCTCCCAGGCGGCGTCGATCGCGGAGACTTTGTCGGCATACTCGGTCCGGGCCCGTTCGATGCCCCAGTCGAGCCGGCGACGCACCTCAGACTGATCGAGGCCATGCGGCAGGCGAACTTCCAACGGTTTCACGACAGGCAACCTCCTGAGGAACAGCGGTCGCGGTCCGGCGCGACGACCCGTGAGAGTGTAACAAGCTCCCGCACCCGCCGCGCGGCCACTCGGCCGTCGCGGCCGCCGCCGCAGGCCGCCGACCGCACGCCAACCACCCGCACGCCGACTGCGAAGGCCGCCGCCACACCGGCGGGCGTGAGCCGGCCCGCCACCGCGAGCGTCAGGCCGGCCGCCGTGGCGGCGGCGTTCCAGTGAGCCAATGACTCCGGCCTGACGGTCTCGAGCAGCCCGGGTCCCTGCTTGTCGAAGGTGTCGACGAGTACCGTGACAGCCCCGGCCGGCGCCGCGGCGTCGATGATCGCTTCGGGGGCGGCCGCACCTGCCCGCTGCCAGTCGGCGTAGGCCACCGCCACGGCCTCCATGCCCGACGGGAGGCCATCCCGCAGTCGGGCGAAGGAGTCTCGCCAGGCGACGACCGTGAGTCCGGCCGGCCCGGCCTTGACCGCCATTGGAGGCGGCACCCGGGCCGGGAGCAGGCCGCGCAGTTCGGCCAGGTGCGCGACGATCTGGTCGGGTCCGGCGGCCAGTTCACCGCCGGCCAGCGTGACCGGAGCCCGCCCCGCCACCTGGGCAATGACCGCCGCAGCCACGGCGACATCGGCTCTGCCGAGTGAGCCGTGGGTGGGTTCCTTGACGTCGATGATCGCGGCGCCGGCCGTCACGGCGAGCTCGGCTTCGTCGGCGTCCCGCACGCTCACGAGCAGCCCTTGCGGCCAGCGACTCTCGTTCATGCCGCGGGCCCCGCGACCGCTTCGCGCTTCGCCTCGACGAGCGCCGCGGCGATCCGCTGCACGGCCTCGCGCGAGAGCGGCTCGCACCACCGGCCGTCGATCACGGCGTGGCCATCGTCCCAGGTACCCCAGGGCCGGAAGGCCGGCCGCGCCTTCCATTCGGTCGCCCGCTCGGCAAATCGAACGACGAGCGTGCCGACCCGCAGCCGGGGCGAAGCCTCGTCGCCACCGGGCTCCGGCAGGAGTTCGGAGCCGCGAAACACGCACTCCACCACCTCGAGCGGCACCCGCTCCAGCCGCCCGGGAGCGAGCCTGATCTCGAGCCGACCGCCGGCGCACGCCAGCCGCGGCGCGGCCGCCGCGCGGGCCAGCACCGCCGCCGCCGCCAGCACCGCCGCGGCGCTGCCCCCCGCGAGCCACGCGGCCCAGCCGAGGCCCGCGGCCGCGAAGCCCAGGACCGCGGCGGCGGCGATGGTGATCGTGATCACGGCCAGCCCCGCCACCGGACGGACGTTGCCCCGCAGCCAGACCTCCCGCCGCTCGGCCGCTTCCATGATTCCGCTTTCGCTCTCCTGCCCGCTGGCATACCATTCCGGCTCAGACCGCGGCCGGTGTCGCCCGGGCCCGCGGCCACCTCCCGCACGGACGCCATGCACGACCTTCCCAGCCACGACGCCGCCCACGCCGCCCCGGCCACGTCGGGCTCGGCTCGCACCCTCGCCGGGGTGGGCTTGGCCCTCGCAGCCTACCTCGTGGCGGCGGCGGTCGGCTGGCCCCAGCATGGTCGGGATTTGCTGGTCGCCGCACAAGCGGGCCACCACGAGGCCGATCATGGCGGCGACCACGCCCCCGCCGCCGGCGACCATGCCCCGGGGCACGACGACCACGGCCACGCCGACGCCCACCACGCGGCCGGGGCCGCCCCGCCCTTGTTCACGGTGGTGCCGTTCATGGTGCTGCTCGGCCTGATCGCGGCGCTGCCGCTCGTGCCCAGCCTGGCCCACTGGTGGGAGCACAACTCGAGCAAGCTGCTCGTGGCAGCCATCCTGGCGGCAGTCACGGTGGCCTACTACCTGTTCGCGCATGCTCAGCCGGTGGAGCTCCACTTCCCGGCCCACGGTGTCGTGGCCCCGGCGGCGGCCGGGCCCGCCTGGGGAGTGGCCGGCACGGTGCTCGTGAATGCGCTGTGTGCCGAATACATCCCCTTCATCCTGCTTCTGTTCGCGCTCTACACGATCACCGGCGGCGTGCGAATCGAGGGGGATCTCGAGGCCACGCCCACGGTCAACGCCGCCTTCATCGGGATCGGCGCCCTGGCGGCGAGCCTGATCGGCACGACGGGCGCGGCGATGCTCCTGATCCGGCCGCTCCTGGAGACCAACCGCCAGCGGCGGCACGTGGTGCACACGGTGGTGTTCTTCATCTTCCTGGTCTGCAACTGCGGCGGCTGCCTGCTGCCGATCGGCGACCCGCCCCTGTTTCTGGGCTACCTCCAGGGTGTGGACTTCCTCTGGACGTTGTCGCTCTGGCGGGAGTGGCTGTTCGTCAACGCCGTGGTGCTGGCGATCTACTGGCTCTGGGACACGTTCCTCGCCTATCCGCAGGAGTCGCGTCGCGACCTCTCCCGCGACGAGCACACGGCGAGCCGGATCCGCGTCGAGGGGCTGTGGCCCAACCTGCTCCTGATGGCCGGCGTGATCGCCGCCGTGGCCCTGCTCGACCCGTCGAAGACGATCCCCGGCACGAGCTGGCATCCCTGGATCTACCTCCGCGAGGCGACGCTCCTCGGGCTCGTGGGCCTCTCGCTCCTGCTGGGCTCGGCCGACGTCCGCCGCCGCAATGGCTTCACCTACTTCGCGATCCTCGAGGTGGCCGCGCTGTTCGTGGGGATCTTCATCTGCATGCAGCCGGCCCTGGCGATCCTCAACGAGCGCGGGGGGGAACTCGGCATCACCTCGCCGCTGGGCTTCTTCTGGGTCACCGGCGGGCTCTCGAGCGTGCTCGACAACGCCCCCACGTATCTCGTGTTTTTCAAGACGGCCCAGGCCCTGCCGGCCGAGGCGGGCGCCG
>JBIIYH010000234.1:0-4507 GCA_044346905.1 Pirellulales bacterium | reverse complement strand
AGGCGCCGAAGGAGTCGGCGACGAGCCTGGTCGTCAGGGACGTGGCCGAGGGGTCGCCGGCGGCGGCGGCGGGCTTCAAGGCCGGCGATGCGATCGTGAATCTCGACGGGGCGGCAGTGGCGAACGCCCTGCGGCTCGCCGGGCTCCTGGGCATCTATCCCGACGGTCACCGGGTGCCGGTCACCGTGAAGCGAGGCGACGGGGAGGCGGAGCTCCAAGTGACGCTGACGGCGCCCGAGCGGGCCAAGCTCGGCCTGACGCTCAGTCGGGCCAGAGGCACCGAACTGGCGGCCAAGGTGGAGAAGGTCGAGGAGGGTTCCGCGGCGGCCGCGGCAGGCTTCAAGGAGGGCGACGAGCTCGTCGAGTGGGCCGGCCGCCGGCTCGAGTTCTCGAGCCGCGACGAGCGGCGGGCGTTCGACCGGTTGATCCGCACGAGCTTGACCGTGGGGGACATCGTGCCGGTGAAGGTGAAGCGGGCCGACGCTGACGGGGGCTCGGCCGAGGTCGAGCTGAAGTTCGTGCCGCGGTAGGCCGGGCAACGAAGGGCCGTTTCGGCCGGGAAATCTCGGCTGGCCCGCGAAGCCGCCGGTCGGCACAATCCCGCCCCCCGTTCCCCTGCGTATCGGTCGCCGCGGGGAGGCTCGGCTCCCGCGATTCACGCCATGGCACTTTCCATTCCGCCGCCGCTCGGCATCGCGGCCATCGCCGTGCACGAGCCCGCCTGGCGGCTCGACAACGCCTGGTTCGGCGACACGATGCCGCGGAAGTTCGCCCACCACACCGGGATCGAGTCCCGCGGGGTTTCGCCGGTGGACGAGGTCACGATGGGCCTGGCGGCCGTCCGCGCGCTCCAGCGGGAGACGGGCTGCCGGCTCGCCGACTGTCGTGGGATCATGCTCGTGTCGCCCTCCTTCATTCCCGCCGCGGTGGCCCGCCGCCACCTCACCGCAGAGGCCGTCGCCGCCGAGCGGCCGGGAGCGGCTGCCCGGCAGCTGGTCGCCCGGCTCGGTCTCACCGCCTGCCGGGCCGTGGGGATCAACTGGTTCTGCTGTGGGTTCAGCCGCGGGCTCGAGCTCGTCCACCGCCGCTGGGCCCCGCGACTCGGCCTGCGGAGCCATGAGTTCGTGCTCGTGGTGGTGGCCACGCGGATCAGCCGGATCACCGACTACGGCTGCCGCCAGACGGCCGGTTTGTTCGGCGACATGGCCTCCGCCACGCTGGTGACGACGACGGCCAATCGTCGCCACCCGGTTCACTTCGAGATCCTCCACGCCCGGGCGGAGAAGCAGTCGGCCGACCGGCCGGCCTTCGACTTTCACGTGGGGCACGACGTGCCGGTGCCGGGGCCGCGGGGCGGCCACCAGCAGGCGGCCGAGCGGCTCGTCTACTCGCTCGACGGGATGGCGATCGCGGAGCTCGCCCCGCGGGCGATGGCCGCCGCGACGGCCGCGGCCCTGGCCGCGACGAAACTCGCGCCGGCCGACGTCGACTTCGTGGTGCCTCACCAGGCGGGCACCGGGATCGTGCGGTTCACGGGAATGCAGCTCGATTCGCTCGGGGTTCGCGGCGAGCTGGTCAACGGCCTGGTGACCCGCACGGGCAACGTGAGCGCCTGCTCGGTACCCCACGCGCTGCGGCAGACCTGGCCGCGGCTCACCGGCCTCGTCGCCTGCCCGACCGCGGCGGTCGGCAGCCCCGGGCGGCCGGAGGTGCTGCAGGGCTGCGTGCTCCTGCGAGCCACGCCCCACCACGCCCGGCAGCCTGGCGTGGCGGCCTGACGGCGGGCCGGAGCGGATGCTTTATCGGAGCGACCCCAGATAGGCCAGCAAATCCGCGGCCTGACCGGGCGTCAGATCGCGAAGCAGGTGCTCGGGCATGAGCGACGTGGGGAGCGGATCGAGGGTGTCGATCGTCAGGGGGGCCAGGTCGGTTCGCTTGCCGACGGCATCGACGATCGAGACGGTCGTGTCGTCCCGCCGCACGATCAGGCCGCTCATGCTCCGGCCGTCCTCCGTGACCGCGACCCAGGTGCGGTATTCGGGAGCGATCGTCCGCGAGGGTTCGAGCAGGCTCTCCAGAATCTGCCGCCGGTCGAGCTTGGCCCCGACACGATCGAGCGGCGGCAGCCGGCGCAGTTGACGTGCAGGTAGGCCCGGGCCCGCGCGTCGAGCGGTGCCGTGCGATCGTGCGGATCGGTGAGGCGGGGCAGGTCGGCCTCCGGTCCCGGTCGCCGCACCGTCGCGAACGGATCAACTTCGGGATCGGGCTCGACGACGACGTCTGCGAGCAGTTCGCGGGAGCGGAAGTCGCGGAGCTGGTTCATCGTCGTGCCTGGGTCCGGCCCCGGCACGTCGCGATTGAGCTGCTCGACGTTGAAAGCGAGCGTCGTGCCCGCCCACTCGTTGTGGCACCGCTGGCATTCGCTGCGTGCGAGGAACCGCCAGGTCTGTTCGCGGGTGCCGCCCGGCGCCTGCGGGTCGGTGATCTCGAGCGCGAGGCTTTTTCCCTCGGTCGGCACGAGATCAGCGTCGGTGCCCGCCGCGTTCCAGGCATAGGAGTAGCCGTGCCAGTGGCGGCCGTCGAAGTGGAGGAGCTGCGTCTCGAGTTTCTGCGCGCTCGTTGGGTCGCCCGCCCGCCGTACTCCGCAGCCTTCTTCAGGAGCACGATATTCGTCTCCTGGAGGATGTCGTCGGCGTCGGCCGGATTCCACACCAGCGAGAAAATGTACGCATGCAGCCTCCGCTGGGGGCAGGTCACCCGCGGCGGCGGCCGCCGCCCGCCTCAGGACCGTGATTTCAAAGCCGCCACCGCCTTCTGGCCAAGCTCCGTCACGACCTGGGTCAGATAGCTCCAGTAAGGCTCCTTCTCGACGGTGTCGCGCATGGCGGTGGCCGGGAGAAACCGCCGCATCTCCTTCATGAAGTCCGCCCGCACGTCGGGTTTGCCGCGCAGCACCGCGAGCCGCGCCTCGAGGGCCGCGATGAAATCCACCGTCTTCCGCTTGTGATCTCGGATCTTCAACGAGATGAGGCGGAGTGGGAGTTCGACTCCCTGCTGCGTGAGCCAGGCGATGTCCCAGAGGTCGCGATTCTTGATGCGATTATCACGCAAGGCGAGCGCGACGACCTTATCGGCCAGGATTTCCTCGCGGCTCTGCGCCTGGAGAATAAGGCCCGCGGTGCCGAGGTCGACGCGGTAGATGTTCCGCAGCATCATCGGCCGCGGGTCATGGCTGGGAATGGCGCAGATGTCGAGGTTGATCCGCTGCGCTGGCAGATGCTTCCGGCCGGGACGGGTCTCGATGACAAGCTTCCAGGTGGAAACATTGCCTCCGATCTTCACCGGCTCACTCACCCTGATGGGTAGGCCGTAGCGGCTCTTCAGCCGATCGGTGAGGATCGTCGCCAGTTCGGCCAGATCGCCCCGTCGGAAGTCGCCCCCACCGGTAAAGTCGAGGTCTTCGCTGAGTCGCGAAGATCCATAACAGGCCCGCAGGCAGGTGCCACCCATGAAGGTGAGCCCGGCAAGCAATCCGGCAGCGCTCATTTCGCGCAGGATATCATGATGCAGCAGTTCCTTTTCCACGACGGGCCGCAGCGAGGAGAGGTCTGCGCGGGCACGCAACGCCTCATCGACAAGCTGGTCAAACAAGCTCATGCAGCGCCTCCTCGTTCACGAGTTCCAGGCTGCGGCGTGTGGCCTTCATGTCGCGCAGCGCCTGTCGCACGGAGGCCCGCCAGAGGCGGCGATCTGGGTCGTACGTCAACTCGCCGCTCACGTCTTCAGGACGCTGGGCAGTGTGCACGAACTCGATGTGGCCGTAGTCTCCGCAATCGACCACATGGCTGCGGCCGGAGGACATGATGCTGATCCAGTTCAGCGGCACCTGCGATATCACGCCGGCGTCGCTGAGGACCGTCTCGAGGCTGATGTAGTTGAGCTCGCCCGCCCGCAGCCGTGCCGCCGCATGAAACAGCAGGTGACCGCTCGGATAATCCGGCACGGGGTAGAGGTAAATGCCCCGGCAGACCCGCGTGAGCAGCCCCGTCTTCACAGCCCGCGACAAGAGCCCCGCCAGATGCCCGCAATCGGGTACTGCCGCGGCCAGGTCCGAAGCGGCAAACACGCAATGGTCGCGATCCGCCAACAGGCGCAAAGCCTGCACGAGTTGCTTGAGGGGCTGCATGTTCGCCACTCTACAAAAGATTGCAAAAAGTGCAATCTTTTGTGTTGCCAGGTTGCGCCGTCGCAGCGGGGCCCGGGATACTCAGCCCTCGTGGTGGGCGGCGGCCGAGCGGGACGAGAGATAGCACTAGTATACGGGCGTACATTCTTTCGTCAAGGCTTTGCGCGAGGGGTCACCGGGCATCGGGTGCTCTTGCGCGTGGTATTCTGCGGCAGGGAAAGCCGCCGGGCGGGCCCGGGCGGCCGGACTCGGAGAGACTCCGCGCTGACTCCAGAAGAATGCCACTTCAGGCGGGAAGACGGCCGCTCCGGGAAACGCTTT